>CAMDRB010000030.1 GCA_945906455.1 Caenispirillum bisanense | reverse complement strand
CGTTCACGACGCCGTTGCCAATGCGCTCGACGCCGTCACGCCAGCCGAATGCAGCAACTACATCCGCAACTCAGGTTACGCAGCTACCTAAATGCAAACCGCTCTAAAGGAATCTGCCGGACGCTGGATAGGATTGACTGGCGCGAACTCAAGGCCTTGATCCTGGGAAGTTATCGCTGCGTCGCCTTGAAGCGGATGCTTGCCGCGCTCTAAGCCAGCGCGATTTCGCCAATCGCTAACGATGGCCCATCGGGAACCGCGAGCGGCGTGACTTTCCATAATTTCGCATCGCCTGTTTTTGAATGAGATGTCGGCGGCTCCAATCGGAAGAGCGCGCAATTGCCGACGCGTGATCCCTTGGCGATAAGGCCGTGACATTCAAGGGCCCAAAAGTTTCCGCCGTGGGCCACCACCAGCACCGGGCCTGGATGAGTCAAGGCTTGGTTCAATCCGCGAATCACCCGGCTGGTATATTCCGCAAAGGTTTCTCCGCCGGGCATGGGCCCACCCCGTTCCCAGGCCTCGCGCCATGCGCCGTTGCTGGCCTGGCCCTCATTGATGCCAAAAGCGCATTCCATGAGGTCGGGGATGGTGACGAGATTTTTTTCCAATCGTCGATTGACGATGTCGGCGGTGCGGCGCGCACGCTGTAAGGGACTGCAGCAGATTGTGGCAATTGGTAAGTCCGCAATGGCACCGGCGATGGATTCGGCTTGGGCGAGGCCTGTTTCATTCAGCGCCGAGTCGGTCTGGCCCTGGATAATGCGGCGGCGATTCCAGTCGGTTTCGCCGTGACGCAAAAAGTAGAACGTCGCGGGGGTCAGCACAGCCCGCGCTCCAATTTATGACGCGTGCTGGAGATCTTCCGCGGCCGTCGTGTCCGACTCCCCGTCCTGAGATTTGGCCTTAGCGCCGCGACTACCCTGGGAGAGGCGCCTGACGATATCATCGAGCTGCTCGAGGCTGTTATAGGCCACGGTGACGGCGCCGCCTTTGCCGTCGAAAGAAATATTGACCTTATAGCCGCTGGCCTTTTCCAGACTCTGCTCGAGGGCAACGGTATCGGTATCTTTTGCGACCAGTGACAGCCGGCGTTTACGCCCGAATCCCTTGGCCAGTCGTTCCGCCTGGCGGGCATTCAAGCCACGTTTGACAATCAGCTTGGCGATTGTTTCGGCATCACTGCGCCCAATCAGGGGACGGGCCTGGCCCACCGTAATCTCACCGTTATCCAATAAGGTTTGAACGCTTAGCGGCAGCGCCAAAAGTCGAAGCGTGTTGGCGATATGGGCGCGGCTCTTGCCGACAACTTCGGCTACGCGCTCCTGGGTATGGCCGAAGTCCTCCTGCAAGCGCTTATAACCGCGCGCTTCTTCGACGGCCGTGAGATCCTGGCGCTGCAGATTTTCGATCAGCGCGACTTCCAAAACCTCGGCATCGGAGAGCTCCGTCACGTGGACGGGGACTTCATGGATTTGTACCCGCTGGGCTGCCCGCCACCGGCGCTCGCCGGCAATGATTTCAAACCGCCCGGCTTGGTGGGGATCCGGGCGAACCAGGAGAGGCTGGAGCACGCCCTTTTCCGCAATCGAGGCCGCGAGTTCATTCAGCGTTGTTTCATCGAAATGCCGCCGGGGCTGCAAAGGCGATGGCGCGATCAGATCGAGCGGCAGGTGCGTGATCCGCAGGCCGGCGGCGGTCGCTTCCGGCGCGGCCGGGGCGGTAGCCGCAGGAAGAACGTCGTCTTGCTGCTCGCCGAACAATGCGCTCAGGCCGCGGCCCAGATTCTTGCGCTTGCCGGGATCGGCGCTCATGCCTCAACTCCTTGTTCTTGCTTACTAAGTTCGCGCTTTAGAACTTCGCCAGCGAGGTCGAGGTAAGCCCGCGAGCCTTTGGAGTGAAGATCATAAATCAAAACCGGTTTGCCGTGGGACGGCGCTTCCGAGATGCGAACATTGCGAGGGATCGTCGTGGTGTAGACCTTGGCGCCGAAGAATTCGCGCACGTCGCTTTCGACCATTTCCGAGAGGTTATTGCGCTTGTCCACCATGGTCAGGACGATCCCCTGGATTTCGAGCCTAGGATTGAAAGACTTTTTGACCCGCTCGATGGTGCGAACCAGGTGGCTGATGCCCTCTAGTGCCAGAAATTCCGCCTGGAGCGGAACCATGACGGCGTCGGCCGCGACCAGGGCGTTGAGGGTCAGAAGACCTAAGGACGGCGGACAATCGATCAGCACGAAATCCCAGCCATCACATTGATTTTCAATGGATTTTTTGAGACGTTCCTGCCGATTTTCGAGATCCACCAGCTCCAGCTCGGCGGCAGCGAGATCGACACCGGAAGGGATCACACTGAGATTGGGTATGGCGGTGGGGACGATGGCCGCGCACAAGACGGCCCCGCCGCTCAACACATGATAAATATTGATATTGCGATGCTTGTGGTCGATGCCGAGACTCGTCGAGGCGTTGCCTTGGGGGTCCATGTCGATGACCAGAACCCGCTTGCCCACCGCCGCCATGGCCGTCGCTAGATTGACCGTCGTCGTGGTTTTGCCAACGCCGCCTTTCTGATTTGAGATGGCCAGAATGCGCGGGCGGCCGTTAGAATCAGCGAAATTAGCTGGGGCTCGATCTACCGGATTGGACACGACGCACCTCTGCTATACACAAAATGGTCCCACGGGGATCAGTGCGGCTAGGCCGCTGATCAACTGTGATTCTCCACCTTTTGTGTGCGTCCGTCAATTCACCCTCTACATTTTGTCCCTTGGAAAAAATGCAGCGGGTTTTTGGGGTCAAAAATGGGGCGCTCAAGGCCAATAGATCGGTAAGCGGGGCAAGGGCCCGGGCTGTCACCACATCCGCCGAAAAGGGCACCAAATTCTCGATTCTTGCCGCATGCACGGTCACCGGTGTCGCTGTCGCCTGAGCGACCTCGCGCAGAAAGGCAGCTTTCCTCTGGTCCGATTCTACCAGATGAACCTCGGGAACGCCCATGATGGCCAGCACCAAACCGGGAAACCCAGCCCCCGAACCTAGGTCGACCAGGACCCGGGCGCCGTCCGGCAGGAGGGGAAAGATCTGGGCCGAATCCAGCATATGCCGGTGCCAGAGATCTGGCTCCGTGGACCGGCCAATCAGATTTTTTTTCTTATTCCAGGTAATTAAGCGGTCGGCGAAGGCTTTCAGGCGGTCCAGTGTTTCACGTGAAACGCCGCTATCACGGAGAAAGTCTTCGGGCCCGTAGGGAGCTTGTTTCACGTGAAACAGTCCCCAGGCATACTAGCTGGCCCGAGCAACCGTGGCCGCCCCTTCCGCCTTAGCCCGCTGGACGAATCTCAGAAGCGCTACCAACGCCGCGGGGGTGACCCCGGGAATCCTAGCCGCTGCCCCTAGGGTTAGGGGCTGGACGGCGCTGAGTTTATGGCGGACCTCGGTGGAAAGCCCGCCAACCCGATCAAAGTTCAAGCCGGCCGGCAGGCGTAGGGCCTCATCCTTGCGGAAGGCCCTAACATCGGCCTCCTGCCGGTCGACATAACCAGCGTAACGGCCGTCGATTTCCAGCTGTTCCTCGATATCCCGGCGAAAGGCCGGCATGTCTGGAGCCAAGTCCCTTAAACGCTCCCAGGTCATATCGGGCATGGCCAAGAGATTGAGCCCAGATCTGCGGACGCCGTCACGATTGATGACGATCCCGCGGTCGGCCAGTGCTGATGGCGTAAAAGACATATTTCTCAGATAGTTACTGGCTAATTCCAGCGCCGCCTTCTTAGCTGCGAAGTGAGCCTGGCGGCGGCTTCCAACGCAGCCGGCGGCAACGCCTTTTTCGGTCAAACGCTGGTCGGCATTGTCGGCCCGCAGCAACAGACGGTATTCGGCTCGGGAGGTAAACATGCGGTAGGGCTCGGTGGTTCCCAACGTGGTCAGATCGTCGACCATAACGCCGATATAGCCTTCGGCCCGGTCGATGATCAGCGGTGCGCTGCCGGCAAGGCGCCGGGCGGCGTTAATCCCGGCCAAAAGTCCCTGGGCGCCGGCCTCTTCGTAGCCGGTCGTACCGTTGATCTGACCCGCGAAATAAAGCCCGGCGACTTTGCGGGTTTCCAGCGTCGGGTTGAGCTCGCGGGGGTCCACGTAGTCATATTCTATGGCATAGCCGGCCTGAACCATGACCGCTCGCTCGAGGCCTGGAATGGTCTTGAGCAGGGCCAGTTGGACGTCCTCCGGGAGCGACGTCGAAATCCCGTTCGGATACACGGTATGGTCATCAACTCCTTCTGGCTCAAGGAAAATTTGATGCCGCTCGCGATCGGCGAAGCGCACGACCTTATCCTCGATGGACGGGCAGTAACGCGGTCCGGCGCTTTGAATTTGACCATTGTACAAGGGGGCGCGATTCTTGTTGGCCAGAATCAAGGCATGGCTTTGGGGCGTTGTATAGGTGATGCCGCACTGAACCTGCGGCGTGTCGATCCGCTCGGTCAAAAATGAAAAGGGCTGCGGCGGATCATCGCCCGGCTGAAGCTCGAGACTCGCCCAATCGATGGTTCGGCCGTCGAGCCGCGGCGGTGTCCCGGTCTTCAAGCGTCCAAGGGAAAACCCTAGATATTGCAATGTCTTAGATAGTCCGAGCGCCGGTGATTCGCCGATCCGCCCGGCCGGGATACGCTCATGGCCCCGGTGGATCAGTCCATTCAAGAAGGTTCCCGTGGTCAAGACCACGGAACCCGCGGAAATCGTTTCGCCGGAGCCAGTTATGACCCCTGTGACGCGGCCTCGCGCCGGGTCGAGGACAAGATCCTCGATCCCGCCGCCCCGGATTTCGAGGTTGGCCTGCTCGTTGAGCAGATCTTGGACGGCGCGCTTGTAAAGTTTGCGATCGGCCTGGGCGCGGGGCCCGCGAACCGCCGGTCCTTTGGAACGATTGAGCATGCGGAACTGGATTCCGCCCCGATCGATGGCCCGGCCCATGATGCCGTCGAGGGCATCGATTTCGCGCACCAAGTGACCCTTGGCCAAGCCGCCGATCGCCGGGTTGCACGACATCTGCCCGATGGTCGCGATGTTGTGCGTAATCAGAAGCGTGCGGGCGCCAACGCGCGCCGACGCGGCTGCGGCCTCGGTGCCGGCGTGGCCGCCGCCGACAACGATGACATCATAAGCGCGGGCAGGATAAGCGCGAGCAGGCGTCGAGGTCATGGCAATCCGATCAGCTCATCCGCGCCCTTATATATCGAGCGGGACGTAGGAGCCAATCGCGATTCGCGAGATGGAACGCCAGCCGGCCGTTGCCTGACCGGCTATTTGCCGATGCAAAAGTCCCGGAACACGACGTCGAGGATTTCTTCGACGTCGACTCGGCCGGTCAAGCGGCCGAGGGCGCGCGCCGCCAGGCGCAAGTCTTCGGCGGCGAGTTCGGGAAGCGTGGCCGTGCGCGCGCGGCTCAAGGCTTCCGCGCATTCTTCCAGCCCGCGACGGTGCCTCGCGCGGGTCAGCGGCGCCGCTGCTCCGGTATCGGCTTTGCCGGCGATCATCTTTTCCAACCGTGCGACGAATTCTTCCAGACCTGCGCCGGTTTTCACCGACATAAAATGCAGCCCGCCCGGAAACTTCTCGCTTATGGACTCGCCCGCAATTAAAAGCAGATCGGCTTTGTTGATCACAGGGAGTGTATCGCCATCAATCATCGCTGCGCTCAATGCATCCAACGCTGGATAGCGCGCGCCGTCGAATATGACGATCTTGAGATCCGCCTCGGCGGCGCGCGCGTGGGCGCGGCGAATGCCCTCGCTTTCAATCGTGTCGCCGGCATCACGCAGCCCTGCCGTATCCGCGAGCGTCACGGCGTAGCCACCAAGGTCCATATGCACCTCAATAACATCGCGAGTGGTCCCAGGAACTGCTGAGACAATCGCCGCTTCGCGTCGCGCCAAGTGATTCAGCAAGCTTGATTTGCCGGCGTTGGGTGGCCCGAGAATCGCCACGCGCAATCCCTGGCGAATGCGTTCGCCGCTTTTGCCGTCGTCAATATGATCAGCGATCGCACGTTCTAAATCTCCGACTTGGCCCCAGACTTTATCCGCTACGTGCGGCGGTAAATCTTCATCGGGGAAATCAATTACGGCCTCCAGATGAGCTAAAGCCTGTATGAGGCGATGACGCCAATCGTCATAGATTTCCCTGAGCGCGCCACCCATCTGGCGCAGGGCCTGTTTTTGCTGGACGCGGGTTTCGGCATCGACCAGATCGGCCAGCGCCTCGGCTTGGGTCAGATCCATCTTGTCGTTCGCGAAGGCGCGCCGCGTGAATTCACCGGGCTCCGCCGGACGCAGACCGGGACAGGAGCTTAGTGCGTCGAGCATACTCTCAACAACTGCGCGCCCGCCGTGAACATGCAGCTCAGCTACATCCTCGCCGGTGAAACTGTGCGGGGCGGGAAACCAGATCAACAATCCCTCGTCGAGCAAATCTGACGTTGTTGGATCGATGAACTTCGCGCGCACGGCTTTGCGCGGCGGCGGGAGCGAACAGCCCAGGCGCTCCAGGGCGGATTTGCTCCGGCCTCCCGACAGGCGAATGACGGCGATGCCTGCGCGCCCCGCCGCCGAGGCCAGCGCAAAGATCGTCGCGTCGCTCATCCCTATTTGTCGGTCTTGTTGGCGTTGCCGGCGAACTGGCCCCAGAAGGTTTTCTGGAGATCGGCAAACCCTTCCGAGGATGTGGGAAACAAGGTCTTGAACATGGTCTGCGGATCGAGCGCCGCCATGGTCTTGTGCATCTGGCCTTTCATCTGGTCGAGCATTTCCGCTTGCAAAGGCCCGATGTCGGGCAGACCCAAGAACGTCCGCGCTTCTTCCGGCGTGCATTCGACATTCATAGTGACTTTCATGATGCGCTCCGATGACTAACTTCTGCCGACGTACTCTAGGATTCTCGCCGTGACCCGCATAAGGTTAAGGGCTGTGGCGGCAGCTGTCCACGGACGGCTCAACCGTTTCGCCCGCCCGGCCTTGGGGAGTTCGATGACGGCAGATCATAATCGGCTGGCTGATGAGACCAGCCCCTACCTGCTGCAGCACAAGGACAATCCCGTGCACTGGTGGCCGTGGACCGACGCGGCTTTTGCCGCTGCGCGTTTGAGCGACAAGCCGATTCTCCTGTCGGTAGGTTATTCAGCCTGCCATTGGTGTCACGTCATGGCCCACGAGTCCTTTGAGGACTCAGACATTGCCGGCCTGATCAATCAGCATTTTGTCAGCATAAAGGTCGACCGCGAGGAGCGCCCCGACGTCGACGCCATCTATCAAAAGGCCTTGTCGCTCATGGGCGAACACGGCGGCTGGCCTTTGACCATGTTCTTGAAACCCGACGGCAACCCCTTTTGGGGCGGGACCTACTTTCCGCCCAGTCCGGCCTATGGCCGACCCAGTTTTCCCCAGGTCCTCGCCCATGTCGACCGAGTCTGGCGCGAGCAGCGCGAGCAGGCCAGCCGACAAAGCGCTAAACTCGTCGCCGCCATCAGCGAACAGCACATGGAGCGTCTGCGCGATGGGCTGTCGCTCGCCTTACTCGACACCGCTGCCGACCGTCTTCTCGACTACATCGATGCTTCCTCGGGCGGAATGAATGGCGCGCCCAAGTTTCCCATGCCCTTCGTTTTCGATTTCTTGTGGCGCGCCTTTCAGCGGAAAGGCGATAGCCGCTGCCGCGATGCCGTGACCCTCACGCTCACGCGCATATGCCAAGGCGGCATCTACGACCACGTCGGCGGCGGGTTTGCCCGCTACGCCACCGATCCTGAATGGCTGGTGCCGCATTTCGAGAAGATGCTTTACGACAATGCCCAACTCATCGACCTCATGACGCTGGTCTGGCAGGAAACCAAGAGCCCACTCCTGGCGGCGCGCGTGCGCGAAACCATCACCTGGCTCACCCGCGAGATGACCGGCGAGAACGGCGCCTTCACGGCATCTTTCGACGCCGACTCCGAAGGCGAGGAAGGCAAGTTCTATGTTTGGGCGGCCGAAGACATTGACCGGCTACTCGGTGAGGAGGCCGCGTTCTTCAAGAAGGCTTACGATGTTTCGCCGGGCGGGAATTGGGAAGGGGAAAACATTCTCAACCGCACGGCCCAAGCCGATGCGCCATTTGATTCCGCGCTTGAGGTGCGCCTCGCCGCGTCCTGCGCGATTCTTTTGAAGGAACGAGCCAAGCGTATCCCGCCGGGGCGAGACGACAAGGTCCTCGCGGATTGGAATGGCTTGACCATTGCTGCCCTTGCCCGCGCCGGCACGGCCTTCGACGAGCCCCTCTGGCTGGAACTCGCCAAGACGGTTTATCGCGCGGTTCAGGACACCATGACTTGGATTGACGCGAAGGTAGGCAAACGCCTGGGGCACTCCCTCTGTCGCGGCCGCTTGCAAAAAACCGCCATGCTCGATGACTACGCCAACATGAGTAATGCCGCTTTGGCGCTTTATACCGTGACCGGCGAAAGCGCCTATCTTGAACAAGCGAAAGCCTGGGTGGAGATCGCCGATACGCTCTATTGGGACGAAAAAAGCGACGGCTACTTCTTCGCCGCCAAAGATGCCCATGATCTGATCGTGCGCACAAAGACCGCCAATGACAGCGCGGTTCCCTCAGGCAACGGCGGCATGGTCTTCGCGCTCGCCCGGCTGTTCTATCACACCGGCGAGCCAAATTACCGTTCGCGGGCTCTCGCGGCTATCAACGCGCTTGAAGTGGAGGCCATGAAGAGCTTCCCACACGGCGCCACGTTGTTGAACGCCTATGAATTTCTTGAAACGGCCTTACACGTCGTCATCGTCGGCGACCGCGAAGCTGCCGATACGCAAACTCTGTTGCACACGATTTTCGCCCGGTCCCTGCCCAACCTGGTGCTTGACGTCATCGTCGACGGCAGGGCATTACCGGATTCCCATCCGGCCCACGGCAAGGGTCGGCTCGACAACACCGCGACCGCCTACGTCTGTCGCGGTCCAACGTGCTCACCGCCGCAAACCACCGCGGCGGGCCTGCAATCAACCTTAACCCCCTAAGATCCGCCATGCCGCAACTCTCGCTTCATTCTCCGGTCGGCGACATCAGTATCAGCGAGGATGACGGTGCAATCGTCGCGCTGGACTGGGGATGGGGCCGCGATCAGTCGCCAACCCCCTTGCTCAGGAAGGCCTTAAAACAGCTCAACGCTTATTTCGACGGCAAATTGACCGCGTTCAATCTACCGCTGCGACCTTTCGGCACGGACTTCCAGCAAAGCGTTTGGCGGCAAATGCTTGCCATCCCCTACGGCCGTGTGCGCACATATGGCCAACTGGCAACCAAGCTCAAGTCGGGCGCGCGGTCCGTCGGCACCGCCTGTGGCCGCAACCCGATTCCAATCATCATCCCTTGCCACCGCGTCGTCGGCGCACAAGGACTTGGCGGGCACTCGGGCGACGGCGGCCTCGCGACTAAGGCCGGCTTACTGACACTTGAAAACGCAGAGATAGTGATTTGACCGAAAGCCCGCTGGAGGGATGCGCAAATGGTTAAAGCCGTTGTCGTACGTCAGACCGGCGGCCCTGAAGCACTTCGCTATGAAGAGGTAGCGGTGGGCGAGCCGGGAGCTGGTGAAATCCGCCTGCGTCAGTCCGCCGTCGGCGTAAATTTCATCGACACCTATCACCGCTCCGGCGCCTATCCCGTCAAAGCCAGCCCTCAAGGATACTTCATCCCCGGGATGGAAGGTGTGGGATTGGTTGAAGCTGTCGGCGGCGGCGTGACCGACCTCAAACCGGGCGACCGCGTCTGTTACGGCAACGGCCCCATGGGCGGTTATGCCGAGGAACGCTTGATTCCTGCGGCAAAGGTCGTGAAATGCCCGCCTCAACTCGCCGATGAGCAGATCGCCGGAATGATGCTGCGCGGATTAACCGTGTGGTATCTCCTGCGCACCCTGCATGAATTGAAACCCGGCGAGACCGTGCTCATGCACGCCGCGGCCGGCGGTGTCGGGCTCATATTCTGCCAGTGGGCGCGGTCTATCGGAGCAACCGTCATCGGCACGGTCGGCACCGCGGAAAAGGCACAGGCTGCGCGCAATGCCGGATGCGCACATCCGATTCTTTATCGATCTGAGAACTGGGTTGCCGAGGTGCGCGAACTGACCGAGGGCAAAGGTGTTTCCGTGGTCTATGACGGCGTCGGCAAGGACACGATCATGGGCTCGCTCGACTGTCTGGCGCCGCGCGGCCTCCTTGTCAGCTTTGGCAACGCATCGGGCGCCCCGGCGGCTATCGAACCGGCCCAGCTCGCGGCCAAAGGATCGGTATTTCTCACCCGACCCCGGTTGATCGATTATGTCGGCGAGCGCGCGGACTATGTGCGCGGCTGTACTGAGCTGTTCGATGTCGTGACCCGGGGAATCGTGAAGATCGATGCCGGTAATTCCTACGGACTCTCGCAGGCGGCCCATGCCCACAGCGATCTCGAATCCCGAGTAACCACCGGCTCAACCATTCTTGTGCTCTGAAGTCGTTACAGGCCCGCGGCAAAAATCCGGCCGGCGGTAATCCGCCTATTTATTCATGCGATCGAAGAAGTCATTGTTGTTCTTGGACTCGCGCAGTTTCTCGAGCAAGAACTCCATGCCGTCTTGCACGCCCATCGGATCCAGGATGCGCCTGAGGATCCACATCTTCGACAATGTGCCTTGATTGACCAATAGTTCTTCCTTGCGCGTGCCGGACTTGGTGATGTCGATCGAAGGAAACACGCGTTTGTCGGCGAGCTTGCGATCCAGCACGATTTCCGAGTTACCGGTGCCCTTGAACTCTTCGAAAATCACTTCGTCCATGCGACTGCCGGTATCGATCAAGGCCGTCGCGATAATCGTCAAGGACCCTCCCTCTTCGATATTGCGCGCCGCGCCGAAAAAGCGCTTTGGCCTTTGCAAGGCGTTGGCATCGACACCGCCCGTCAGAACTTTGCCCGATGACGGCACGACCGTGTTGTAAGCCCGGGCCAGTCGGGTGATCGAATCGAGCAAGATCACGACGTCGCGTTTGTGCTCGACCAGACGTTTGGCTTTCTCGATCACCATCTCGGCGACCTGAACATGGCGTGAAGCCGGCTCGTCGAAGGTCGAACTCACGACCTCGCCTTTCACGGTACGATCCATATCGGTGACTTCTTCGGGGCGCTCGTCGATCAAAAGAACGATCAGATAAATATCGGGATGGTTGGCCGCGATAGCGGCCGCGATATTCTGCAGCATGATGGTCTTGCCGGTACGCGGCGGCGCTACAATGACCGCACGCTGCCCCTTACCCAAGGGTGCCACCAACTCGATCACGCGCTGCGTGATGTCCTTAACTTTGGTATCCTTCTGCTCGATCTCCATCGTGAGCTTTTCGTCAGGATAGAGCGGCGTCAGGTTGTCGAAGTTGATCCGGTGGCGAACGTTTTCCGGGTCTTCGAAATTGATGGTGTTGACCTTGAGCAGCGCGAAATAGCGCTCGCCGTCCTTGGGCCCGCGGATCTGGCCTTCAACCGTGTCGCCCGTGCGCAGACCGAAACGGCGAACCTGGCTCGGGCTGACATAGATATCGTCAGGCCCCGGCAGATAACTGGCATCAGGCGAGCGCAAGAAGCCAAATCCGTCCTGAAGAATCTCAACAACCCCATCACCGTCGATGACCGTATCTTTATCCGCGAGGATCTTCAGAATAGCAAAAAGCAGATCCTGCCGCCGTAGGTTGGACGCATTTTCGATACCGGACTCTTCAGCGAAAGCCAGCAATTCGGCTGGATTCTTGCGCTTCAATTCTTGAAGATGCATGTGATTTTCAAACTTGGTTGTTGGGTCGAAAAATTGGAGCTCAGGTGTTGTGCGCTGATATCAGCGAATGAACGCTGCTGGACAACAATTTGGCAGGAGGTCGCGAGGGAAAGTGGGCGGAACGGATTGATTTGCGGGCGAACGCCCTGTTCTGATGAAACCAGCGATACCCGACAGTGATTTCCGAGTCAACTGCCTTGTTATCAGGCGTCTTATCCCGGTCTCGGAATTGTTCGCCATCAATATAAAAAGAATCTTAATGGATGTGGAGGTTGTTGTGCCTGTGAGTCCTAGGGATCACCAATCAGGCAAAATCCGTACAGGAACATACCCCCAATTCTCCCGCGACCCGGAAAGCTGTGTGTGAAGTCATGTGAAAACCGAAGACGTGACTTGATTGCGCAGCCTAGCGCCGCTCGCGAAATCCGGGGAAAATTGGGGTATTGTGGAAAACGCTGAGAGTTATGCCGACGACTCACGTAATCGATTTTCATGCTTCGCCTCGGTGCCAACCCAGGGATGAAACGCAGGGGATCGAGGTCAATTTCTGGCGCATGTGTATAAGTACGAGGAAGTCCCCGCTATTCTTTCTTTATCCCAGGCCCCGAAACCCGCTCCCACCATGTGCGAATGACAGCCCGCGACGTCTATAACCTCCACCTGGTTTCCGACTCGTCGGGTGAAACCGTGACCAACGTCGCGCGGGCGTGTTTAGTGCAATACGAGAACGTCGAGGTGACCGAACACTTTTGGTGGTTGGTGCGCACAACCGGTCAAATGAACCGCGTCATCGAAGGCATCAGAAGCTCGCCTGGCCTCGTGGTCTTCACCCTCCTCGACAAGGCCACTCGCGACCTGCTCGAGCAAGCCTGTCGCGATATCCGCGTGCCCTACGTTTCCGCCATCGACCCGGTCATGCAAGCGTTCTCGCGATTCTTCCACCAGCAAGCCATGTCCGAAGTCGGCAAGCAGCACGTTCTTGACGACGACTATTTCCGCCGGATCGACGCCATGCACTTCGCCCTCCAGCACGATGACGGCCAGTCCATGGCGACCATGGCCGAAGCCGACGTAATTCTGGTTGGGGTGTCGCGGACGTCGAAAACGCCGACAAGCATGTATCTGGCCAATCGCGGCTTAAAGGTCGGAAACATACCGTTGGTACCGGGAATCAAGGTACCCGAGGAGCTGATGGCGGCGACCAAACCGTTGTTCGTCGGACTCACGCGCGAGCCGAAAAGCTTGAGCGACATCCGCCAGAGCCGCCTCACAATCATGAAGGACGAGCGCGCTTCCAGCTACGCCGATGTTGATGCCGTCCGCGAGGAAATCGCCGAGGCGCGCCGCCTGTTCGTCAAACACAACTGGCCAGTGATAGATGTGACACGGCGGTCCATCGAAGAGGCCGCCGCAACGATCATCCAATTCTACAACCAGCGCCAGACTGCGACGCCATCATGACTTCGGGCCGCCCGCTTATTTTGGCTTCCGCCAGCAAGAGCCGCTCCGCCCTTTTGCGTGCGGCGGGCGTCGCCTTTGAGGTCATTCCAGCGCATACCGACGAGGATTCGATTAAGGCCGCTCTGAAAGCTAAGGGGGCTACCGCGGCCGAATGCGCCGAAGCCCTGGCGGAGATCAAAGCCGTTCAGGTCTCAAAACAGCATGACAATGCCCTGGTCATTGGCGCCGATCAGATGTTGGAATGTGAAGGCATCTGGTTCGACAAGCCCGCCGATATGGACGGCGCCCGTCAACATCTCGTGGCCCTGCGCGGCAAAGCTCATGTCTTGCCGACGGCGGTCGCGGTCGTGCTCAACGGCGCACGGCTATGGCATCACGTCGCTCTGCCGCGCTTGACCATGCGGGGATTTTCGGATGCCTTTATCGACAGCTATCTCGAGACGGCCGGAGATAGGGTTTTGACCTCGGTCGGGGCCTATCAGCTCGAAGGGCCGGGGGCCCAGTTGTTCAGCCGGATTGACGGCGATTTCTTCACCATTCTCGGTCTGCCACTCTTGGAACTGCTGGCGCATTTGCGCGAGCACGGCGTGGTCAGACAATGACCGGTCCCAGCCAAGGCGCGCACGGTTCGATCAAGGCTGGCGTCATGGGCTGGCCGGTCGATCATTCACGCTCGCCAGCTGTGCACGGGTACTGGCTGAAAACCTACGGCATACATGGCACTTACGAACGTCTGCCGGTGCGCCCCGAGGGCCTCGCTGCCGCGCTCCGGTCCTTGGCCGACGACGGCTATGCCGGAGTCAATCTCACGGTGCCCCACAAAGTAGCAGCCATGACAATCGTCGACGAACTCTCGCCCGAAGCCCTTCGGATCGGCGCGGTAAACACCATATTTGTCACGCCCCAAGGCCGCCTGAAAGCCACCAATACCGACGCCTATGGCTTCATCACCAACCTCAAAAACAGCGCCCCGCGCTTTGATCCAAAGCTGGGCCCGGCCATTGTCTTGGGAGCAGGCGGTGCGGCGCGCGCGATTTGCATCGCCTTGGAGGATGCCGGCGTGCCCGAGGTCTGCATCATCAACCGCACCATAGAGCGCGCCGAATTGCTCGCGCGCGATCTGCGGAAATCGGCGGTGGTTGCACCGTGGGCTGATCGCGCCACCCGGCTCAAGAATGCAAGCCTGGTCGTCAACACCACGAGCCTCGGCATGAAAGGCCAGGCGCCCTTGGAAATTGATCTTGATCATTTACCGCCAGAGGCAACGGTGACGGATATCGTCTATGTGCCTTTGGAAACGCCGCTGCTTGCCGCTGCGCGGCTGCGTGGCAATCCGGTCGTCGATGGTCTGGGCATGCTGCTCTACCAGGCTCAGCTCGGCTTCGAAGGCTGGTTCGGCAAACGGCCCGAAGTCACACCGGCTTTGAGGGACCATGTCCTCGCGGCCGGTTAATCGCAGGCGCGGGTCGCAGCATCATGTCCGCCCGGCGCGTGGTCGGCCGGGTTTAGTGATTGGCGTGACGGGTTCCGTGGCCATGGGAAAATCCACGGCGGCGGCACTCTTAAAATTCCTCGGCGTGCCGGTATTCAACGCCGATGCCACGGTCCACGGACTCATGGGGCCTAAGGGCAAGGCCGTTTCTGCCGTTGCCGCGCGGTGTCCCGGCGTGACCGGCGCGCGAGGGGTCGATCGCAAAGCCCTCGGAGCGAAGGTCTTTGCCGATGCCAAGGCGCTCAAGGACCTCGAAGCCATCATTCACCCCTTGGTGCGGGCTGAACGGGAAAGGTTTCTCAGTCAAATGGCACTCCGCCGCCAGCCTGTGGTTGCTTTGGACATTCCGCTGCTCTTCGAAGGCAACAATGAGAATCTGTGCGATCTGGTCATCGTCATTTCCGCGCCGGCCTTTTTGCAGCGCCAGCGCGCCCTCGCGCGCCCTGCCATGACGCCCGCGAGGCTTGCCGGAATTCTTGCTCGGCAGTGGCCCGATGCCAAGAAGCGTGCCCGTGCCGACGTGATCGTTCCCTCCGGCATCGGCAAACGTGAAACCTTGCGTCGCCTTGAGCAACTGCTCACACTCCATCGATCGAACCGGCGTTGAAAGGGGCTCCGTTGCCATGCGTGAAATTGTTCTCGACACCGAAACCACAGGCTTTGACCCCGCCATGGGCCACCGGGTGGTCGAAATCGGCTGCGTCGAGCTTTTCAATCACGTCGCCACCGGCAACGAATACCACGCCTACCTCAACCCCGAACGCGACATACCGGCGGAAGCCGAAGCGGTGCACGGCCTATCGAGGGAATTTCTCGCCACCAAACACCTCTTTGCCGCAATCGCCGATGACCTGCTGATGTTCATCGGCGACTCGCCGATCATCGCCCACAATGCCGGCTTCGATATGAGTTTTATTAATGCCGAGCTGAAGCGGGTTGGAAGGCCACCGCTTGCCGGCGACCGCACGATCGATACGGTCCTTCTCGCGCGGCGAAAGTTCCCGGGCGCCCCGGCCAGCCTCGATGCCCTCTGTCGCAGGTTCCAGATTGATATCTCTAGCCGCGAGAAGCACGGGGCACTTCTCGACGCCAAGCTGCTGGCGAACGTCTATCTGGAGCTGATTGGCGGACGTGAACCGGGCCTCGCCCTGGCCGCCGCCGAAGTCGCCCTTGGCCAACAGGCAGCCCAGGAACGCCCGCCGCGGCCGGCGCGGCCCCATGGGCCGACGGCCGCGGAGGCCGCCGCCCATGCGGACTTTATCGCGAGCCTAAAAAACCCACTATGGGCAAATATATCAAAGACTTAATAGAGAATATCCGCGTGGCCCGGGTCAGTGGACGGCGGGCGCGGGACTCGGTTCCTGACCAACGGGCTCCTGACCCGCGGGCTCCTGACCGGCGGCGGCTTGGGGCGCGAACTTACGCCGATAAAGATCGGCGAAATCGACCATTTGCAGCATGACCGGCGGGAAGCCGCCGGCGCCGGTGGTTTCGGCGACAATCTGGCGGACAAACGGGAACAAGTGACGCGGGACCTCAATCAGCACAAGGGAGTGCGCATACTCCGGCGGGACTACGGCGGCATTGAGCTCGACCACACACCCGTAAACCAGCTCCAATATAAACGCGGTTTTCTCGACAATTTTTGCTTCCAGCTGCACTGAAATCGTCACATCGAACGTTGGACCTTCGATCTGCCGCGCGGCGGCGTCGATGGTAATCGTCATTTCCGGGGACCCGTCGCGGAGATTATTGAAGATCTCGGGCGCGAGCGGGGCTTCAAATGACAAATCCCGGATGAATTGCCCAAGAAACCTGAGGGGCGCGACCGGCGGCGCGTTGTCGAGCGCCGGCTGTGCGGTATCTTGAGGCGCGTCGCTCATAGGAAGATCTCCGTCCGTGGGGCCAAGGCCAAGCCAGGGTGACCGGGCCGCCCGCAGCCCACAATCTTTGGCCAAAAAGCCGTGCGAACTAACATGCTTCGCCGCCTCATACAAGCACCCGGGGCTTTACCCAGTCCGTGGCCAAGCCGCCACCCTCGCTTGCCCTTTGGGGTGCAAGAGCCTATTTTCCAGGCTGAGCATTTGCACCAGAAGCCAGCGTCGCAAATTTCACCAAAATCCGCGCTGGAAAATGGTCACTAGGGGTTTCGGGCCTGCCTTTCTGCCCCGAGCTTTCTGCCCCGAGCTTTGTGCCCAGAGTGGGTTGGGCTAGCCTCCACCTCTCGAGCTGATTCGTGAGAGGCCGGGAAACGTTCAGCGAACGGCGAACAAACGATGGAAGGCTTCCAGTTTATCGACATCATCATCCTGGCCATGGCGGCGGGATTTATCGTCTTGCGCTTGCGCAGTGTCTTGGGCCGCCGCACAGGCCATGAGCCCACGCCCGACTCGCCCGACCCGCGTGCCGAGGACTCGTTCACGCGCAACCCCGACAATGTCGTCCAGTTGCCCGTGCCACCGGCGCGCCGCTCGCCGGAAAGCGTCATGCTCGATATCGAGCCGGCCTATCAAGGCACGCCGCTGGAAGCCGGGTTGGTTCAAATCAAAATGTCCGATCCCTCGTTCTCCGCCAGCGGTTTTCTAGAAGGCGCGGCCAAGGCCTTTGAAATGATCGTCGCGGCCTATGCCAAGCACGACATCGATACGTTGAGGCCGCTCTTGAGCACCGATGTCTACGCCCGGTTCGCCGCATCCATCCAAGACCGCGAAGAGCGCGGCGAATCCATGGATACGGAGTTGGTGGTGCTGAAGCCTCCACGGCTGGGAAACGTTGAAGTCCGCGAAGGCCGGGCGGTCGTCGACGTGCGCTTCCAAAGCGAACAAGTCAACGTCGTCAAAGATAAGTCCGGCACGATTGTCGAAGGTGATCGTGATCACGTCGACAGCGTAACCGACGTCTGGACGTTTGCGCGCGAGCTTGCGAGCCCTAGCCCCAACTGGATACTTATCGCCACGCGCAGCGTCGAAGCATAAATTCCGGCCACAATTTCTAACGTCGGCATTTTCCGCCCGTGACTCCTTTCAACCGATTTGCCCTGGTCGTGCTGGTGTCGATGCTGGTCGGCGCAGGCATCGGTGCCGCGGTGGTCAAACGCCTGCAGCCGCCGACCGCGGTTCTCGCTCCACCGGTGGGACCTAGCGAGCTAGCTGCGGACATTCCTGCCGCGACCTATACGCCCGTCGAACTCGACGCCCTGCCGGGGTGGACAACGGATGCCGTCGCCCAGGCCCTGCCGGCGCTGCAGCGGTCCTGCGTCCGATTCATGAAACGTCCACCGGAAGAAATCATCGGGCCCGGCGCCATTGCCCGTCCCGGCAAAGCTTGGCAGCACGCCTGCCAATCGCTGGCACAGTTGACCGAGGGCGACGCAGCCTTGCGCGCAGCGCTTGCCCGTGACTTCACCGCCTATCGCGTCGGATCGAGTCAGACTCAAAGCGGTGCGGAAGACCGCGGAACCTTTACCGGCTATTACGAGGCCGACCTCAATGGCTCGCTGACACGCACCGGAAATTATCAGGTGCCGATCTACGCCAAGCCGCGGAATCTAGTCACCGTCGACCTCAAGGATTTCTTAGCGCCTTCGGTCCAATTGCCGGCAGGCGTTCCCGCCAGTTTGGTCGGCCGGGTGGTTCCCGCAGCGACGCCTGACGGTCAGGGCGCGCCTCGCGGTGGCCAGGTCAGGCCTTACTACACCCGCTCTGAGATCGACAGCGAGGGCGCCATTGCCGAGGATGCCGATGTGCTGCTCTGGGCCGACGACCCGGTGGCCGTTCACATTCTCCATATTCAGGGCTCGGGGCGTGTCACGCTCCCCGATGGCCAGCTCCTGCGCATTGGGTTTGCCGGACACAACGGCCGAGTGTTCAAGGGTATTGGAAGTATCTTGCTTGAGGCTGGCGAATTGAAACCGGGCGAAGCTTCGATGATCGGCGTGCGCGCGTGGCTGGCACTCCATCCGGCGGAAGCCACGGCCTATATGAACCGCAATACGCGCTATATTTTCTTCCGCCGGCTCGATCCGGCCGAGACCGACGACGGGCCGATCGGCGCCCTTGGCGTATCGCTCACGCCCTTACGCTCCATGGCGGTCGATCCACGGTCCATCCCGCTGGGTGCTCCGGTATGGCTCAATACCGCCGACCCTGACGGCGTCTCATTGCAACGTTTAATGGTCGCCCAGGATGTCGGCGCGGCGATTACCGGCGCTGTGCGGGGCGACATTTTCTGGGGTCACGGCGAGGCCGCTTTTCTGAAGGCGGGACGCATGAAAAGCCCAGGGAGCTATTTCGTCTTTGTTCCCCGGGCTCTAGGTCCGCCGGCAGCGGCGGCCAATTAACCTTCCAGGGGTCCAACGTTTAGATTCCAGTAAACTCTCTCCCCTAGAATTGCGCGGCGCAGGCCAATATTGACTGCCGCCGAATGAGGTAAGAGATGTCGGAAGCCGAGGTCCCGAAGGTTGGCGAGAAGAAACGTGACCGGGCGCTATTTGCGCGTTTGATCGAATCCTATCATGCCGACCGGGTCAGTATTTTCGTCGACTTCGACCGACTCAACCATACGCGCTCGCCGGTGTGGAGTCCTTGGGAAAATGTCGGCCCCCTGCTCTTCATCCTTGTCGGCTCGCTGGGGCTGATGTTCCTCGTCAATCTATTGCTCGGGACCGCGGTCATGGTTCTGGGCGTACTCTTTTATCTCTTCGTTATGCGCCCCTGGATCGCACAGCGGGTCTACCGCCGCTCAATCGACGCCGCCACTGAGAATCTGCATAACTGGAATCTGTTGTGGCGGATCGGTGGCCTGGTCATCACGCTCAACTACATGTCCAAGACCCGGTGCGTTTCGCCCGACGGCGACTGGCGCGCCTTTGTGACGCGTTATCTGCCCGAGATGGAACTGGAGGGCGTTGATGCTTACAACACCTTCAAACGCGCTGAGCGTCCTCAAGGTGAAGACAAAGAAGCCGCGCGCCTCCACGACACCAATATGTAAAGGCGCGAAGGGCGGCGCCCCGGCGCTGTTTCACGTATGACCCGCTTCCGCCGCGACCTAAGTCCCGACGACGCCAATATCTGGCGTTATGTGACGCGCACCGTTGAGCCTTTGAAGGGTATGATGGCGCGCCATCCCGCCCTTGATCAGTTCTCGACCGACCCGCCGGCGAGCTCCCGCGTCTCGCCCGCGCACCGTTCCCAAAAGCTACCGCGACCACCCCGCAGTCCCATTCCCCCAATGCCGCTCACTCTGGGCGCTACCGCCGACATGGATCGGCGCACCGCGCAGCGATTCAAACGCGGCGATATGGCGGTTGATGGCCGGATCGATCTCCATGGACGTACCCTCGATCAAGCCCATGATGCGCTCGCGGCCTTTATTCGCGGCGCATATGCTCGGGGTGCGCGCTGCGTGGTTGTTGTCACGGGAAAAGGCAAGTTTGAGAGCATCGGCAAGATCCGCAATGAGACGCCGCACTGGTTGAATCAGGCGCCTCTCCGCTCCCTGATCCTCGCGGTCACGGCGGCGCGTCCCCATGACGGCGGCGAGGGCGCGCTCTACGTGCTGCTCAAGAGGAAGCGCGGCTGAGAGGCCTTCCCGTACGCCTGCCCCACTGCCCCACCCCTAGGGGACGGGGGCAGTGGGGCAGATGATACCCCGCCTTAGTCCAATGCGCCTTCGGGGGGTCGTCGTCTTGTCAATCAGACAAGAGTCGTCCGTCGCCTTCCTTCCTTGGAAGCCGCTGCCGATGAATACCACCACGACTCAAGGCCTATAATTTTCACGGCTCAGGGCAAGCGGAATCTCACTGCCCCACTGCCCCGGTGCCTAGAGCGTGTTGCGGTTTGACTGAATCTGGGGATTCCCTGAATGCTTGAATTGTGATTCAAGCTGACTGCTGGGTTTGGAGGCCAGCAGTCATGGCAAGACCCCTTTCAATGGATATCCGACAACGAGCGATCACGCGGCTCGCCT
>CAMDRB010000029.1 GCA_945906455.1 Caenispirillum bisanense | reverse complement strand
GCCGCGCGGCGGAAACTTGAAATCCCGGCACTTCCACCGCCACTCGTATTCCCTCCAGCCCGCCGCCAAATCGCCTTGCGTCAGAAGCGCCAGCGCCTTGTTCCAATGCGCCTCAGCATAGTCAGGATTAAGAGTAACGGCCTGTTGGTAACTCGACACAGCGCCAGGGACGTCGCCAATATTGTATCGGGCATTGCCGAGATTGTTGTAGGTCTCCGCCATGGTCGGCTTGATCGCAATGGCCGTCTCAAAACTGACTATCGCTTCCTCAAACCGGCTGAGGGTGTAAAGCGCAATGCCGCGGTTATTGTGAGCGTCGGCGTAGCGCGGGTTGCGCGCAATCGCCTGATCATGGAGCGCCAAGGACTCGTCGGCGCGCGCGAGATCCGTCTGATAAAGCCGGCCGAGATTTGTATAGGGATTGAACATGTCCGGTGCGGTGGCAATAGCTTGGCGGATGACCGCGTCGGCCTCTGGAATTCGGCCTAGATCGAATAAGACGCCGCCGTATTCATCGAGCGCGCGACCGTTGCGCGGCTGGCGTTCGGTGAGTTGCGCGTAAGCCTCTGCCGCCGCGGCCAGCTGACGATCCAAGCGCAACGTGGCCGCAAAAAGATAAAGTGCGTCATCGTAGTGTGGCCTCAACGCCAGCGCCTGGCGAAGTGCGGCTGCAGACTTGTCGTAGCTGTTCAATTTAAAGTGCGCGTGACCAAGATTGTAGTGCGCCTCCGGCGACGCGAGCTTCTTGGCGGCTACCTTTTCGAAACATTGCGCAGCTTGCGCGAAATTGCCCGATTGTGCCGCTGCGGCGCCGAGCATTTCAGTGGCCGGCAGGTGGCCCGGCCGAACGGCCAGAGATCGCTCCAAGCGCTCGATAGCTTCGTCAACGGCGCCGGATTGCAGCGCCAGGGCGCCGGACAGGTAAAGGGCCTCGGGATGGTCTGGGGATTGAGTTAGTATAACGCGATATTGAGCCTCAGCCGCCTTGAGATCCCCCGCCTGATGGCGGCCGGCCGCGGCGCTCAGCAGCGCGGCCACGCCCACGTCGTTGGTGGGAACGGCGTTCCTAGACATTGCCCAGCCGCGACAAGAAATTGTCAGCCGGAAGAGGGGTCACGGGCGGCGACCGCATCAGTCGCCGTCGATGCCCATTTGACCGGCGATGCGTAAGACCTCTTCGACGCTGGTCTCGCCCTGCCAAGCTTTGATGAGGCCATCTTCAAGCAGATCCCGGTATCCAGACTTGCGGGCGACTGCCGCCATTTCATGTAGCGGCTTTTGATGTAGGACCATGTCGGCAAGTTCGTCCGAGACAATCGCCATTTCGTAAATGCCGAGGCGGCCTCGATAGCCCGTGTGCTGGCATTGCTTGCAACCCTTGGCCGCGAACCACTGTGGCGCCTTGGTCAATAGCCGTGGGAACAGCCTTTGTAGTTCAAGGCATTTCTGAACGATGGCTTGCGGCGGATCATGCGGTTGCCGGCAGTGAGGGCATAGCTGGCGGACCAAGCGCTGCGCCATGACCGCGCGGATTGAAGATGCGACCAAGAATGGCTCGACGCCCATGTCGATCAACCGCGTAAAGGCGCTAAGGGCATCATTGGTGTGCAGGGTGGAAAACACCATATGGCCGGTGAGGGACGCCTGCACGGCGATCTGGGCGGTTTCAACGTCGCGAATTTCGCCGATCATGATGGTATCGGGATCCTGGCGCAGGATCGAGCGCAGGGCGCGGGCAAAGGTATAGCCGATATCGGCCTTGGTCTGGACCTGAGTCACGCCGGGGATGTTGTATTCGACGGGGTCCTCGACCGTGATGATCTTACGCTTGCCGTCCTTGATTTCCTCCAAGGTCGCCTTCAGCGTTGTGGATTTCCCGGAACCCGTCGGGCCGGTGACCAGGATAATGCCGTAAGGCTCATTGGCGAGGCGTGAGAAGGCTTCGAGGTGGTCCACCGCCATGCCTATTTTCGCGAGCGAGAAATTCTTATGCTCCTTCAGCAGAAGGCGCATCACGATGGATTCCCCCCAAACGCCCGGAAGGCACGAAACGCGTACATCGAGATCCTTGCCAGATATACGCAAGCCGATGCGGCCGTCCTGCGGCAGGCGCCGCTCTGCGATATCGAGGCCGGAGATGAGTTTGATCCGCGATGCAACCGCGTCAAACCGAGAACGCGGCAGGGTCAGCCGATTTTGAAGCACGCCGTCGATACGATAGCGGATGTCGAATTCATGCTCGCGGGGTTCGACGTGAATATCCGATGCGCCTTCGTTGACGGCTTGGGAGAGGGCGTTGGAGACAAGCTCCACAACCGGCGCTTCCTCCGCCAATTCGCGCAGCAACGCAACGTCGCCGGTGACATCCCGCCCATCATCGGCCAACGTCCGGCGAACAAGGTCCAGCATCATGTCCAGATCGCGATTGCGGATGAGTCGCCACACCAGGCTCTTATCCTGAAAGGCCGCTGCGAGCGCTTCTTGCAAACTTGGCAGGAGCGGGTCTCGGCAGATGCAGCAAATTGTGTCTGGGTCGAGATCCCAGGCGATCGCCGCTTGATCGATCCACCACTCCGGTTCAATCCCTGAGCGGCGCATGGTTTCGATATAGGTGCTTGGATCTTGCGGCATATGCTCGCTCGCGAGCACTTCAAGGCCGAGTTGGTAGGACAGGGCGTCGAGGACGTTATCCTCGGAAACCGAACCAATCCGGACAAGGATCGCGCCGAGACGGCCGCCGAGGGTTGACTGAAAGTGCAGAGCTTTGGCGAGATCGGTCTCGCTGACCAAGTCGCGTTGCAGCAGAATTTGCCCGATGGTCGGGAGCGCCGCAGGTTCGATTGTTTTAGCGAGTGCGTTCATCGGCGTTGCTTCGGCCTCTTGCCGTCCGGGACAGCCCTGTCCCACGGCCTAAGATATTGATTTAGATGATACCTTAATTGATATTTTAATCTGAGGTACGGCGCGCGATTAGGCTTGTTACAAACCCTTCAGAAAAGCCGGTGGAACCGGGCGAATAGCCCGCGCGGCGTTTCATATTCGGAAGATTGACCTGAGGCGCCTCACAGCGGTCGGGGCTGCGGGCTTATGGCGGTGAGAGAGGGGCGAGAGACAGCCACGGCACGCCCACCAGGGCGGCGATGAAGGTCCCGAGGATGCCAGCCGCCAAGCCCGGCCCCAGGGGCATTTCACCCTTCCAGACCGGCTTTCCGGTCGCCAGCCCAGCGATTCCGGCTCCAGCGAGGGTCAAAAGGCCTCCGGCAGCCATAATATAGGGAAGGGCGAAGGGACCCAGCCAAAGGCCGCCCGCGGCCACCAGTTTAACGTCGCCCAGTCCCATGGCCTCGCGGCCTTTCAGGCGGCTGACAAGCCATCGGAGACCCCAAAAAACCAGCCCGTTTACGGCAGCGCCTGCGAGCGCCGCTTGCCAGGATATGCTCACGGGCGAGCCGACGAGTGCCGCCGCGAATCCTGAGAGGGCCAGAGCCGCCTGCAAGGGATCGGGTAGATACCCGGTGCGCAGATCGATGATCGCCAGCCATACCAGGCAGGCCGCGAGGGTGGTCAGGCAGGCGAGTGGCCAGAGGTGGATCATAGAACCCAGCTTAAGGGGACCAAGCGCGCGTGCGAAGGCCCTGTATCGATCAATCGGTCGCGACGTGACGGCGCCCACCAATTTGCGCCACTAGGGATATATGCTATGAAAATCCGCGCGGTGCTCCGACAGATATTTCAGGCCGTGATCGGCGGGTGTAGTTCAATGGTAGAACGAAAGCTTCCCAAGCTTTAGGCGAGGGTTCGATTCCCTTCACCCGCTCCACGACTAGTTTCGTTAGGCAGCGGAGCTAACTTACGAAAACTTGCGACCTGCCGAAGGCCTTCAGGCCAAGACGGGCCACCTGTGTGCTCGATTGCCTCAAGATTGACCGGGCGTCATTGTCCGCCTACCGCGCATCCAAGGCGGCGATGGTTTGGCGCAATATTTCCACATCAAACGGTTTGGGCAATATCAATGACACGCCGGCCGCGCGGGCTTGGTCGCAAAGATTCACCCCGGCGTCGGCGCTGACCAAGATGAACGGCAGTTCTTGGAATCGCACATCAGCTCTGACGGCGGTGAGGAGCGCCAGCCCGTCCATGGGCTCCATGTTCCAATCCGAAATCACCAGGAGAGTATCGCTGTTCGCTTCGAGGGCCGCCAACGCCTCCGTCCCGTCGGCTGTTTCAAAAACGTTGCGAAATCCCAGTCGCGCCAAGGCGCGGCGGAGAGCGACGCGCATTTCTGGCAAATCGTCGGCGATAAGGATCTTCGCGTCGCCTTCCAACTTCATGTCGCATTCCTCAACTAGCCATGCGCCTCACCGCGCCAAGTGTCCGACGAGGTCGTGAAGGAAGCGTGTGCCGGCCTCGATTTGCGCCACAGAAATATACTCATTGGGCTGGTGGGCCTGGGAAATGGATCCGGGCCCGCAGATGACGACCGACAGGCCGCTCTCTTGGAATTGACCGGCCTCGGCCGCGAAAGAAACGGCGCGCGTGACATTGTCGCCGGTCAGCATGCGGCACAAGCGCTCAGCCTCCGAGTTGGATTCCGGCTTCAACGGCGGCGTCGCGGCGCGGGGAGCGGTCTCGATATCGCAGCTCGGCGATATCCTGCGCATGCGCGGCAACACGACATCGCGGCAGTAGTCCTTGAACCGGTCCATGTAGCGGTCCGGATTGTCGTCGGGCAATACCCGGATATCCCAATGGAAGGTGCAATGGCGCGCCATAATGTTCAGCGCCGTGCCGCCTTCAATGACATTGACGGTGATCGTGCTATGGGGCGGTTCGAACAGCTGGTTGTGCGGACCTCTGTCCGCCGCCTCCGCCGACAAGGACTGAAGGAACTGGATAAGTTCCGCGGCGACCATGACGGCGCTCACCCCACGATGGATTTGTGACGAATGGGCTTCGTGGCCGGTGACGATGGTACGCACGCCGGTAATGCCCTTATGCGCGCTAACCACCTTCATCTCCGTGGGCTCGCCGACAATGACCGCACGCGGGCGGGGCAACTCGCGGTTCAGGAGGCGGATCAATGAGGGGGCGCCGAGGCAACCGACCTCCTCGTCGTAGGAAAAGGCCAGGTGTATGGGAGTTTTTAGGGCTGCCGCGGTCAACCTGTCGAGGGCGCCAAGTATGATCGCCAAGAAGCTTTTCATATCGGCGGTACCGCGCCCATAGAGCAGGCCGTCGCGCTCGACGACGGAAAAGGGATTGGTCAGCCATTCTTGATCGTCCACCGGCACGACATCGGTGTGACCCGATAACACCACACCACCCTCGACGCGTGGACCAATGGTGGCCAGGAGATTCGCCTTTGTGCGGTCGTCATTGTGAACCATGCGGCTCTCAACGCCGCGGTCTCTCAAGAGCCTGATAACAAACTCGATGAATGCCAAATTGGAGTTTCGCGAAACCGTATCGAAGCTCACCAGCTTTTCCAGCATGGCGATAGAGCGTGCGGCGTTGGGAGAAATGCTCACCACTGCCCTACTCCGCTACCCGCCACTTAGTCCCATCGGTCCGATCCTCAATAATCACACCCAGATCGGCGATGATGCTGCGCAAGCGGTCGGCTTCCTTGAAGTCACGGGCGTTACGGGCGGCTATGCGGGCCGCGATCAGGCGCTCAACTTCTTCGGCATCAACCGACTTGGCCGACGCCGCGCTTGCAAACCACGCATCCGGACGTTGTTGTAGGACGCCGAGGAGATTGCCGGCGGCGAGCAGTTCACCCTTTAATCGTGCGCGCTCTGGGTCGGTCGTGGCTTGGTTCAAGGCCTTGGCGGCGGCGGCGATCTCAGCCATGGCCTTCGGTGTGTTGAGATCATCCTCCAGCGCTTCGGTCACGGCGCGGGGTGCGGCGGTTTTCTCGACCTCGATGGCAGTCACCTGTTCCAGCGTGCCGTAGAGCCTATCCAATGTGCGTTTCGCTTGGGTGACGCTGTCGGCGGACCAATCGAGGGGCTGGCGATAGTGGGCGGTGAGCAGCGCCCAGCGCAGCGCTTCGCCCGGAGCGTCCTTCAAGAGTTCGTGAACGGTCACAATATTCCCGACCGACTTGGACATTTTCTCCTTGTCCATGGTCAGAAAGCCGTTGTGCATCCATATCCCGGCAAAGGTCGCGCCGTTGTGAGCGCACGTGCTTTGCGCCAATTCATTCTCATGATGCGGGAAAATAAGATCGTGGCCGCCGCCGTGGATGTCGATGCTCGTACCCAAGTGTGCCTCGATCATTGCCGAGCACTCGATGTGCCAGCCCGGGCGGCCGCGTCCCCACGGGCTGTCCCAACCCGGCAAATCGGGCGTTGACGGCTTCCACAGCACAAAGTCCGCTGGATCTTTTTTGAAAGGCGCCACTTCCACGCGCGCGCCGGCGATCATGTCGTCGCGGTTCCGCCCCGAAAGCTGACCGTAGCCGGCGAACGACGGCACGTGGAACAGCACGTGTCCTTCGATGGCATAGGCATTGTCATTCTTCAGCAGCACTTCGATCATGGCGATCATCTGCTGGATGTGATCGGTGGCGCATGGCTCAAGTGTCGGCGGCAAGGCGCCGAGTGCGGCCATGTCGGCACCGTAGATGGCCATGAATTTGTCGGTGACGGCCTTGATGGCCACACCTTGCGCTTGCGAGGCGGCATTGATCTTGTCATCTACGTCGGTGAAGTTGCGGGCGTAAATGACTTTCGGATAGCGCGTGCTGAGGAGTCGGAAAAGCACATCAAAGACGACAGCGGGGCGGGCATTACCGATGTGGGCATAGTTCCAGGCCGTGATGCCGCAGACATACATCGTCACCCGCCCCGGATCGGCGGGCGTGAACGTCTCCTTACGTCGAGTCAAAGTATTATATAGAGTCAATGGCATAGGCTTGATTCCCGAAACCATCGCGGGCGCAGCACGAGCATATATTCAAGGCCGGGTGATAGCGCATTGGCTAAGGGATTGCAAAAGCGGCAGCCGAACCCCGCGCTGTTTTAGAGCAGAACCCGCTATCCGCGCTGCGGGCCGCCGGGCGGTCCGCGCCCAGTATCCGGGTTCGCGGGTTGCTGCACCGGGGGCAGCCAAACTTTGCGCTGCCATTGCGCCGCCCGTTGAGCGCCGGTTTGTTTTTCGGCGGCAGTCAAGGACTTGCCCACCGCTGCGACGTCGGCCGCATTCATCGGAACGAACCCGATCCGCGATTTGCCGGCATTGGCTTCGTAAAGGGCGAGCCAAAATGCCGCCTCACCGCCGTTTCGGATTGTCGATGGCCCGAACGCATGCGCGAGCGCAAGTGCGCTTTGAGCCTCAGGCCAGCCGGCGTCGCCTGCGCGCCGCAGCCACGTCAAGCCTTCCAAGTACTCTGACGACAAGTCTTTGTCCGTCGGATCGGCCTCGAGAAGGCACGAGCCCAGTGCCGTCTGCGCGTTCTCATACCCCGGTCCGAGGCCAGCTACTGGGCGCAGCTTGGCCACCGCAGCGGCGCAATTGCCCCCGGTCTTCAGATCTAGCGCTTCGCTGTAAGCAGCATTGGCGTCCGGACCGGGGCGAATGATGGCCACGCGCCCATCGATGCCGGCAATCACGATGCCACCGCCACGCTCGCGCGAGGGCTGGCCACTGCCGCAGGACGTCTCGACCAGCAGAATTCCCACTGCAAGGAAGATCGCGGATGCCCTCGACCTCAAAATCTGAACCTTGCTGTAACGGCCGCCTTATGCGCGAGGTAGCCCTTGCTGATTTCCGCGTCGTAATCCACGCTAACCGACGAATAGCTGTCCTTGTGGGCGAAGCCGATGCCGATATTCGCCCGGTTGGGGCTGCGCGGTGTGCTCATGTTGACGAAGGTTGGGCCAACCGCGAACTGCGCGACCACGGCATAAGGATCGTTCTTGAACTCGCGGGTGAAGTTTCCGCGCAGCTCGGCCTCGACATACGAGTCGTAAAAGATCGGAAAGTCGCGGTCGATCGTCAAGCCCACGGACGCCCGCGCGTTGTCGGCGATACGAGGGGCGACCGTCAAATTGACTCCGGTGCCGCCGGATTGTTCGGTGTAGCGATTCTCGTGATTCTTCAGATACGATGCGCGAATAAAGGGAGTAAATTCGTAGGCCGAGAATCTGGCCGCCAATCCTGTTTCGATTGTTCCGCCGTATTCATAGCCCTTCCACTTGCCGATGCTGAGCCGGCTTACACTGCCGACGTTCACCCGCCGTTCCTGGTTGTAGCTGTTGTAACCGGCACCGCCGACAGCCTGGATATAGAGGGAATCGCCGCTGTAGCGGCCATAGAAATTGGCCTGCGAGTTATAGAACTCTACCGGCGACTTTGCGGACACTTTCAAATTGGCGGAATGCCAGGTCTCGGAAAATCCGATCCCGAGAATTGTCGAGCCGTCGAAGGCCGGCATGTCGGCGCCGAAGGCAATACCCAATCCCCAGACGTTGAATCCGGCCTGTTCGCCGTGAGGCTTCTGATCGCCGAAATCGCCGAGCGCCTGCGCCCAGAAGCTGGAAATGTCGCCGGCAGCGTGGTCGGGCATGCCGTTCTTGGCGACGCCGACCAGGCGGCGGCGTATTGCCCCGGCTGACATGTCTTGATTGTTCAATGCAGCTTGCTGAAGGGCCCCGCTACTGTCGGGCATGAGCTGTTGGAGGCCGGTCTCGAATTCTGCCCGGGTTTGCAAGGCTGAGACAGCCGTTACAACGGGGGCGTCCTGGTTGAGCGCGGCGCTAAAGCTGTTGTAAGTGGCGGTGGCATTTGGCCCTAAGGCAAGTTCGGCGGCGGATTTGCGGCGTACGGTAAGTTGCAATGTATTGGCGTCAGTTGGGCTCAAATTGAACGCTGTCGAGTTGATATAGGACGTCGGCGCCGTCGCGGTCTGGCTCAACGTTGCGCCGAGCACCAATGAGCCGGCCCGAATGAGTGTGATCGTTTTCTCGCCCTCGAGGAGGCCCGTGAAGGCGGCCGTCAATTTCGATCCGGCGCTCACGCTTACGACGCCGGCTGATTGGAGGATGGCACCTGGGAGTAATGCGGCGCTATTGTTGATGTCGAACGTAACGATCGACGTGCCGGTGATTGCCGCGCTCGAAGCGGCAATTTGTCGGGTGCTGAGAATCGTTACTCGAGAAGAGTCCACCGCCAACGAAAGCAGACCAGTACCCTGGGTGAGCCCACCCGTGGCCTTTGCGCCGTTGGTTAAGGTGAACGTGTGGTTGCCGTTGCCCAACGAGATAGCGCCCAAGACCGCCCCGGCGTTCATGGTAAGGTTGCTGGAGCCGGTCTTGGTAGCGCCGGCCTGAAACGTGATGCCTCCGGTAATGCTCGCGTCGGCGCCGGCAATCGATACCGAAGTGCTGCCGGCTCCCAGGTAAACGTCGCCGATAATGGTGCCGGTATTGGCAAAAGTTATACCCGTCGTATTGGCGCTCAGATCGACAGCCGTCAGTTTGCCGGTACTGCCGTCTTGAATGAGCGTATTGATCAGACCGCTATTCGTGAAGCTGTTCAGTCTGCCGGAGCGATCGATCACGCCGAACGCCGAGCTTGAAGAACCTTGAGCGGTGACGACGATATTTCGCGTGTTGTTGAAAGACGTGAGCGAACCAAGGCTCTCGATTAGAATGCCATATGCGCTGCCGCCCTTCGTACCGGCCGCGCCCGTTAGTGCATTGGACGTTGAATCGACCGTGTTAACCAAAAGATCGCCATCATTTTGCAATCGCGAGACAATGCCGTAATTGCCGATACTGATTCCCGTGGCGACCGCGTCTTGAGCCGCAACCTCAATGTTGCCCCGGTCGTTCCAAAGGCCGCCGCTCAGCGTTGATGTGTAAGTGGTGGCGCCGCCGGCGGAGCCCTGGATGGTAATCGCCGATGCGTTCAGTCCCTTGACGGTGCCGTCGACCAGAAAGTTGCCCTGGTTCTTTACCGAATAGCCGCCGTTTCCCGGACCGGGGCCAACCGTGATGTTGGCTGATGTCGAGTTGAGTCCGCCTTGAGTAATGAGGAGGGCGGGCCCGCCGACCACCGCGATGCTCGCGTCCGGCGGCGTCGCGGCCGCGGCCGCTGTCGGGTCGAGTTGTTCCTGGCCGCGCGTCAAACCGTTCCCGGTCAAAAGGACACCCTGGGTGACGTTTGAGGCCAGCCAGATCCCTGCCTTGGCGGGCAGCGGATCAAGCGTAATCAGATTGACACCATTGGTGCTGGTCACGACAGCGCCCGTTCCAACGGTCATCGAGCCGCCCACGAGGAACGTGCCGTCCAGTCCGCCGCCGATGTAGGTGCCGACGGCGTTCGCGCCCCCAGCAGTGATCAGGCCTGAATTTGTAAAGTTTCCGACGATGCCACCCGTCGTCGCGATGCCGAAGGAGCCGTTGCCGTTCGCTATGATCGAGCCTTTGTTCGTGAGCGCGCCGATCATGCTCGATTGCACCGTGATGCCGGCCGAAGCATTGCCGCCAACGAGGATGGCGCCGCTGGCAATGGTCGGCGTTGTCACGCTGTCATTGATAATATCGCCTGTGAACGTGCCCAGCCCGCTAACCTTGATTCCGGCGTTGAAAACGTCCGCGTTCGCCAATGTACTGGTAATCGATGGGCCGACCACGTTAATGCCGCCCTGGTTGGTGATCGTGCTCGTAATGTTGCTGGCGATTCCGTCCTTGGTTGTCAGGACAAGGATGCTCGTGGCGCCACTCTCCTGAGCGTTGCCGATCGCGCCGGCATTGAGGACGGTATAGCTGCTGTTAATGGTGAGGGTGGTATTTCCCGTAACATTGATCGAACCGCCCGATTGAACAATAATATTGCCTGGCCCGGTGCCGTCACCAGTGGTGGTGTTGACGGGTGTCGTGCGTTCGCTCGTGATTGTCAGGTCGGCCGAAAGCACCAAGGGAGCATTCAATACGGATGCCGCCGACGCCAAGAGCATCAGTCGTCCCGCCGTTCCTATCGCCGCTCGGCAGCCCATTCAGAAAATCCCTACAAATCAAATAGCCAACACCACACCCCTTGGCTTCGCCATGACGGCAAAGCCAGCGATTGGGCGGGGCTGTTATAGCAACAACCGCTCCCCGTGCGGCAACCCCGTATTAACCCGACAATTCCCGGTGTGGTGCGCCGGTCGCGCCCGACGCCGGGTGAGCCCCGATCGGTCCTTAGCTTAAATCCCACCGGGCGGCGGGTAGCCGCTTCGATCAGCTCGATTTTGGCCGGTCGGAATTTCCTCTCGGTTTGACTCTTGCGCCCCCAGATCGAGGCGGGTAGGGCGCCATCGCGGCCCGCCAAAGCCCGGAACTGGGCGGTTTCTTTACAATAGTTAATGGATTTTGGGGAGCAAAAAATCAACCCAAGATTTTGTCTTCCTCCGCGCCCACACCGCCCGGCTGTGAATTGACCAATTCTTAGGTATCATCGCCCAAGCAGGTAGACATGTTTTCCGGCCCCAGCGTTCGATACGGCGGCGGCAAGCGCCGGCGTGGAAGTGCCCGCCATGGGCGCTTGGATGACCGGCAGGTCAATGCCAAGCTTTTGCAGCAATGCGTTCACGGCTTGTGCCCGCACTCGACCGCCACGTCTGATCGAAGCGGCGGTATCATGCCGCGGGATCAACGTATGAAGTGTTGTGCGGTGGGAATGCCTCGTAGCCCTTCAGCATGTAATCCCAATAGAGCCGGGGAAGCCCCGTGGTTTTGATCCACCAGTTCAGGTAACGCTCCTTGCGCGGGTCGAGCGGCAGCGTCGGCGTCGGTTTGCCGCCATAGGTGAACTCCGCCATTAGCGCTTTGCCGTAACCGGTAGTCAGCGGGCAGGATGCATAACCGTCGTAGGCCTCCTCGATCGCGTCGCCCTTGATCAGATGCAGGAGGTTGCGCACGACCACCGGCGCTTGTTTGCGTACGGCGGCGGCGGTCTTGGAATTGGCGGTGCCGGCAGCATCGCCCAAGCTGAAGACGTTCTTGAATTTCACGTGCTGCAGGCTGTTGGCATGTACGTCGACAAAGCCCGTTGCATTGGCCAGCGGGCTCTTGCTGATGAAATCCGGTGCGCTCTGTGGCGGCGTCACATGCAACATATCGAAGTCCAGAGTCTTCTTTTGGCCTTTCTGATCGCCGGCCGTGACGTCAAAGATCGCCTTGCCATTGCGCGCTTCGATCTCAACCAGGGTGTGATTGTAGCTGACCGGAATCTTGTGGCGCTCCGCCACCTTCACCAGTTCCTTGGCATAGAACGGCACGCCAAAAATCGCCAGTGTGGCCGTCAGGAAGCGCACATCGCAATGCTCGCGGATGCCTCTTTTTGCTAGGTAATCGGAGGCTAAGTAGACGGCCTTCTGCGGCGCGCCTGGGCACTTGATCGGCATGGGCGGCTGGGTGAAGACCGCCCTAGCGCCGGGCTTCAGGCTCTTCAGCATCTCGAAGGTGTATTCCACCGTATTGGGCGAATAATTGCTGCACACGCCATAACGGCCAACGTACTCCTTCAGTCCTTTGATGCCGCCCCAATTGATCTGCAATCCGGGGCACACTACGAGGTAGTTGTAGGAGATCGTCGGGCCTCCGGCGAGCGTCAGCGTGTTGGCCTCCGGCGTGAAACTGGCCACGGCGTCCTTGATCCATGTGACGTCGGTGGGAATCAGATCAACTTCATTGCGGCGCGTATCTTCGAGCTTAAAGGCGCCCCCACCGACCAGCGTGAACGCTGCCTGGTAGTAATGCGATTCCGCTGGATCGATGATCGCGATGTCGAGCGGAACATCGTGCGCCGCCCGATGCAATCTGGCGGCGACTGTTATGCCCGCGGCGCCGCCGCCGACGATGAGGATTTGATGGTGTTTTGCCGCCATTTTTTGACACTCCCCGCCCGAAGCTGTTGGACGGTATCTCACCATCTTGGGAGGACGCTCACAAGGGCGGGATGCGGTCAATCCGGGCGCGGTTACGCCAGTGAAATATCTTCCCGCTGCGGGGCGGCGGGCGGGTAGAAATGCCGGCCGTCCTCAGAGTCCTGGACGATATAGGCGCCATCGCCTTCCGGCGAAAGGTATTCCGCCGTTACCGGCACTTTACCGACGCCACCCGGGATATCGAGGATGTACGTGGGCTGGGCCAAGCCCGACAGTCGCCCGCGCAAGCCTCTTACCAGCGCCCGACCCTGTTCCAGTGGAACTCGGAAATGGCTGGTCCCCGGGGCGTAGTCGAGTTGATGCAAATAGTAGGGCTTGACGCGTGCGGCGACCAGGGCCCGGAACAATTCCTCCAAGGCCCCCACCGAATCGTTGACGCCCTTCAACAACACGCTCTGTGCCAGCAAGGGAAAGCCGCAATCCGATAGTCGGGCGCAGGCGGCAATCACCTTGCAGGTCAACTCGGTCGCATGATTGCAGTGAACCGCCACATAAACCGCCTTTTTCGTGCGCTTCAAGGCTGCGATGAGAGCGTCGTCGATGCGGTCCGGATCGGCCACGGGCACGCGGCTGTGAATACGGATAATGCGAACATGCGGAATTGCGTCGAGGGCGGCGATAATCGCGCCGATGCGGCGTGCCGACAGCACCAAGGGATCGCCGCCCGTCAGAATTACTTCCCAAATTGCGGGCTTGGCGCGGATATAATCGAGTGCTCCTGCCAACTCGCTCGGCGTCAGCGCCCCGCTCGGTCCGACAGATTCACGGCGGAAGCAAAACCGGCAGTAAACCGCGCAGGTCAGCGTCGGCATCAACAGGACTCGGTCTGGATAACGGTGGACTACGCCCTTAACCGGGGAGTGGCGGGCATCCCCGATGGGATCGGCGGTTTCCTCCGGCGCGGTGTTCAGCTCCCGCGCATCGGGGACGAACTGTCGGGCAATCTCGGGGGCGCCGCCGGCAATGAGCCGCGCGAGGGCGGCCGGTATGGCCGTGGCATAACGTGCGGATACTGCCGTAACGCCGGGCACGTCCTCAGGTGCGATCAGGCCGGCCGCGGCCAGATCAGCCGGAGTCCTGAGGGTCCTTTCGAGAGGGTGGGGCGCCTGCGTATTCATGGCCAGCGTCGTCGGCCAAATCCATGGCTAAGTCAAGCCGCTGGCCCGGGGTGCGTCCCGGAAAACCGGAAGTCCACTTTTCCGGGCAGCGCGCTAGCGTTTTCCGAAATGAGTCGTGAGGCGGTCCAGGGCCTCTGCGAGCACCTCGTCGCGCTTGCAGAAGGCAAAACGGACGAAAGTGCCCGGCCCGCCGTTTTCATAAAAAGCGCTGACCGGAATCGCCGTCACGCCCGCCGTGGCAGTGATATGGCGGCAGAAGGCCACGTCATCGCCAGTGAATCCGAGTGGTTTAAAGTCCGCGCTTACGAAATACGTACCCTGGGGGTCGGCCACGCGGAATCCAATCTTGCGCAGTCCGTTGGCCAAAAAGTCGCGCTTAGCCTGCAATTCTTCGGCCAGCGTTCTGAAGTACCCGTCGTCCTTGTCCAGCCCATAGGCCACCGCCCGCTGCAGGTTGGGCGGTGTCGTGAATGTCAGAAACTGGTGGGCCTTGGCGGCGGAAACCAGCAGGCCCGGTGCGCCGGTGACATAGCCGACTTTCCAGCCGGTCAGCGAGAAGGTCTTGCCCGCCGATCCGATCCTGAGGCAGCGTTCGCGCATGCCGGGCAGGCCCATGAGCGGAATGTGGCTGGAGCCTTCGAACGTGAGGTGCTCGTAGACCTCGTCGCAAATTGCATAAGCGTCATGGCGGTCGACAAGGCCGGCGACGAACCTTAGCTCTTCCTCGGTGAACACTTTGCCCGTCGGGTTCATGGGCGAGTTGATGATGATGGCCTTGGTTTTGGGCCCGAATGCCGCGGCCAACTCCGCCCGCGGCAGTTCCCAACCGGGTGGCGACAAACGTACAAGCTTTGGAATTCCGCCGGCAAGCCGCACGATCGGCAAGTAGCTGTCGTAGAGCGGCTCAATGAGCACGACCTCGTCGCCGGGGTTGATCAGGCCGAGGATGCATGAGGCCAGGGCCTCGGTTGCGCCCGACGTGACCATCACTTCGCTCTGCCAGTCGACCTCAAGGCCATAAAAGCGTTTTGCGTGGCTGGCAACGGCCTCGCGCAAGCTAGGCACGCCCAACATCGGCGGGTATTGATTGGGTTGGTCGTCGAGGAATAAAGCGGCCTTCGCGCGCACATCGTCGGGTCCGTTGCCGTCGGGGAAGCCTTGGCCCAGGTTGATCGCCTTGTGCTCGGCCGCCAATGCCGACATGACCGTGAAAACGGTCGTGCCTAAGCTTGCGAAGATCTTGTTTGCCGACTTCATAGCCAAACCCTACAGCACCGCCGGGCAACCAGGTAAGATCGAAAACGGCGGCCACCACGAATTGCCCCGCGCTTGCTTTAGGGCATCCCCGGGCCGATACTATTGATCGCAATGCTGTGTGGGGCGAAATCGCCGTGGGTTGGATCATCAGGCATATGACGACGATCACGAATGGATCATTCGACCGCTTGGTCAGATAGGTCAGCGGCTTTTCTCAATGCCTCCTAGGACCCCACAAGCCGGACCGAACGCCGCCGCACTCGAAGCTCATTCGCAGTTTCAGCAGGCGCTGGCATTTTACAATGCCGGTCGCTCGGCGAAAGCGCAGGCGCTCTGTGAAAACGTCGTCAAAAAATATCCACGGCACTTCGACGCATTTCATCTCCTGGGCGTTCTGGCGTTTCAAGCTCAGAACCACGTCAAAGCCGCCTATCTGATCGGCAAGGCGATTGAGCTATATCCGATGAATGCCGATTTCTATTCAAATCGTGGCCTTCCGCTCCAAGCGCTTGGGCAGCTGGATGCCGCCGTCGCCAGCTATGACAAGGCTCTCGCCCTGAAACCTGATTTCGCCGAAGCTCACTTTAATCGCGGCAACGCGCTCAAAGATCTTAGGAACTACAAGGCCGCTGTCGCCAGCTATGACAAGGCCATTGTGCTTAAGCCCGATTTCGCCGAAGCCTTCTACAGTCGCGGCATCGCGCTTCACGGACAAAAGGAACTGGACGCCGCTCTAGCCAGCTACGATAAAGCCGTCGCGCTCAGGCCTGATTTCACAGAGGCCCACTACAACCGCGGCAACGCGCTGCACGAGCTCAATCAACTCGAGGCCGCCGTGGCCGCCTATGACATCGTTATTGCCCTCAAGCCCGACTTCGCGGAGGCCCACTGCAACCGCGGCAATGTGCTCAAAGACCTCAACCAAGCCGATGCCGCACTGGCTAGTTATGACCGCGCGATTGCAGTGAAGCCAAATTGGGCAGTCGTCCATTGCAACCGCGGCAACGTATTGCAGCAGTTGAGGCGCCTGGATGCCGCGATCGCCAGCTACGACACCGCCGTTGCCTTAGACCCTGGCTATAACGAGGCCTACTTCGGCCGCGGCGTCGCCCTTCAAAAGCTTGAACGACATGAAGAGGCCGTCGCCAGCTACGACAAAGCCATTGCCCTAAATCCGGACTATGCGGAAGTTTACCACAATCGCGGCCTTGAGCTTAGGTTACTCAATCGGCGGGCCGAGGCGCTGGAAAGTCATGCGAAGGCTGTGCAACTCAGGCCCGACCATATTGATTCTAAGAAGAGCATCTTCTGGATTCACTTCACGGAATTGAACGACGTCCCTTTGGCGGAGCGATTGAGCGCCGAAGTTCTCGCGTTGCGCTCCGTGACCGAGGCTGATGCTCTTGTTGCCCGGCGAACAACATCGGGGTTTCGCCTTCTGCATGACCTTGAGCAAACCGACCACCTGCTTAGGCTCGGCTATAGCTGCGATGGTCTAAAGGAGGCCAATCAAACGCTGAGGGATGTCTGGACCCGGCAGCACGTGAATGAGGGTCTTTCCAGCTACGCTGCTCCACTCGCCGAGGATGATATCATCGCCATCAATCGTTTCAGGAAGGCTCCGTTGCGCTATCAGCCACTGGAGATCAAGGAATGCCTTAATCCCAAAAACGATTGGCCAGCGATCGAGGATCAATATTTCAGCAGCGAACCGGAGATCGTTCACATCGACAACCTTCTGACCGAGGAGGCGTTGCTAGAATTGAGAAAGTTCTGCTTGATCTCGACGGTCTGGCGAACCGAGTACAGGAACCAATATCTCGGCGCCTTTGCCGAGGATGGGTTTGTCAGCCTGTTGCATTTCCAGATCGCGCTGGAGCTACGTCAAAAAATGCCGCGGATCTTCGGCGAACACGGGCTCGAACACTTGTGGGCTTTCAAATATACGCCGAAAATGAGCAGCGGCATCAACGTCCATGCCGACTTCGCCCACGTCAATCTCAATTTCTGGGTGACGCCCGACGACGCCAATCTCGACCCAGCCACCGGCGGCCTGGTGGTCTACGATGTTCCGGCTCCGGCGTCCTGGAGTTTCCACGATTATAACAAGGACGAGCGGAGTATTTACGAGTTTCTTGAAAAAAGCCGGGCCGGAAAAAGGCGCGTCCCGCACAAGTGTAATCGCGCCGTACTCTTCAACTCGAACCTATTCCATGAAACCGACGAATTGCACTTCAAGGATGGTTACGAGAACCGACGGATCAACGTTACCTACCTCTTTGGCCGCGGACTGACGACGCATTGACGATGGGGCGGGCGCCGGTTTAGAGCACCGTGCCGAAAAGCATGCCCTCGGACTTGATGCCGAATCTTTGTCCAGAAAATTCAGCTTGGACGCCTGGTCGGGGCATTCACACCCTCGATATCGATGTGATCTGGGGGTAGATCGGCCTCATGCCGCGCGACCATCTGGACATAGGCCTCTTCAATGTGTGAGGCGTAGACCTTGGTATCAAATAATAGAGCGGAGTTGCGATTGCGCGCGAGCCTTTGTTTGATTCCGTTGAGTCGTGGGGGCTCCGTAGCCAAGGCGACGGCCATCGCTTCGTATTCGGCTTGGGTCAAAGTGATCAGTTCGGGCAAGTCGAGCGCGGTGAGCAGACTCGCGGCCATTCGGCTGGCGAAGGCCTCGCCGCTCCGGGTTAAAACCGGCAGTCCGGCCCATAAGGCGTCGTTGGCGGTGGTTCCGGCGTTATAGAGGCTCGTATCTAGAAATAGATCCGCCGCGCGAAATCGTGCGAGATACTCCGGCACCGGTAGGCGCGTACCAAAGACCAGGCGATCCCCGTCGACGCCGCGCGCGGCGGCTTCCTTCTTGAGATTGTCCGCCGCAGTGGCGTTGTCGGTGTAAAGCAACAGGACGCTGCCCTCCACCCGTCTGAGAATCCGCATCCAGCCGCCAAAAGTGTCCGGGGTTATTTTGTAGGGATTGTTGAAGCAACAGAAAACAAACCCGGCCGGCGGCAACCCCAATTCTTCACGCGTAAAGACCCTGTCGCCGATTTCTCGCTTGCCGTCATTGGCTTGGTAGCAATTCGGCAGAGCGGCGATCTTCTCAGCGTAAAGATGCCGGCTGCCTTTCGGCACTACGATCTTGTCCGCGATGATATAATCGATGTAGCCGGCGCTCATTGTCCCAATATAGCCAAGGTAACTGACCTGGATCGGTGCCGCCCTCATCGCGAATATGCCCGCGCGCGAACCCGCAGTGTGACCGGCAAGGTCGATCGCAATATCAATGCCCATTCTTCGAGCCAGCTCGGCTATTTCCCGGTCTGATCGATTCCTGACATCAATAAATTTGTCGAAGGCCCTTTCGAGTCTTTTGCGCATCTCATCCTTCGTGTCCGTGCCAAAGGAAAATGCATAGACTTCAAACTTGTCCCGGTCGTGCGTCTCGATCAGTTCCGCGATCAAGGCCGAGACGGGATGGTTGCGAAAATCCATGGAAAAATAGCCGATCCGAATTTTTGCCCCCCGCCCGCGTTTGGCGATGTTTCCAAGTTCGGGGTTGGGCGGATATTTGTCGCTTGTCCAAATCTCCGCCGCTTTGCGCTGGACCGACAGTGAATCGGTGAGCGCCAGGGTGGGCCATGGAGGCGTGCACTTTTCGCCCCGGTCGACCTTTCCGACCAGTTCGGCGACCTGAGTGTCGATACCTTGCCAATCGCAGATCTGCATCCTTGTGTGGAGTCGTAGTCCATACAAGAAAGGAAAATCCGCCTGAAGTTGGATGGCCTTATCGTAATTCTCAACGGCCGCCTCGTGCCGATTGAGGTCCCGGAGAACATTGCCGCGGTTGCCATAGGCCCCGGCAAAGTCGGGCATGAACTTGATCGCCGCATCGTAACTTTCTAAAGCGGCCTCGTAACGATTCAGATCCCTGAGCGCATTGCCGCGGTTGTTATAGGCTTCTCCAACGTCACCTTTGAGTTGGATGGCCTTATCGCAACTCTCGACTGCAGCTTCCATCTGATTTAGGTCCCTCAGCACGCTGCCGCGATTGCTGTGGGCGTCAGCATAGCCCGGGTTGAGGGCGATAGCGGTGTCGTAACTTTGTAAGGCCGCTTCGAATCGCCTGAGCGCCCTAAGTGTATTTCCGCGGTTGTTAAAAGCGCTTGCGAAACCGGGCTTGAGCGCAACGGCCCGATCGTAGTTTTTTAAGGCATCTTCGGTCTGCCCCAAAGCCGCGAATGCCATGCCAAGGTTGTTGAGAGTCGCGGCGTGGTTTGGATTGATCTCCAGCGCCGCGGTCATCAACTCCACCGCGCGCCTTAAGTCCCCGGTCTCGAAGGCCATCACACCGAGCAAATGCATCGCATCAAAATGGCTGGGTTGGATGCGGAGCACGTCACGGCATAGCTCTTGGGCGCGAGCACGTTGGCCCGCCTGGCGCAGCGCCACCGCTTCCTGGAATTTCGCCTGGATCTGCGCGGCAATCTGACGGTGTGCAACGCTTTCGGGCATGAGGGTTTTCTTGAATCCTTTAGCTGTGGTGAAGGCATTGGGCTGATAACGCCGGCCAGAAATCAGAGCTGGCACTGTTCCCCCGTGGAATCAAACCTATGATCGACACGACCGGGATGCTGACGCCACATGGCGAACCGCATATTATTTCGGGAATAATTTGGTGGCCATCCCCCTGACTTCGACCTCGGCTTGTAGTGTGACATAGCCCAGGGCCCACAGATCGAAATGCGGGCTTTCGCAACACTTGCTTGCAACCGCGACGAAGCCGGCACGTTTGAGTTCTTCTGTTAACAATATTTGCGTGAAGCCGCAACGGTGAGCCATGTGAAGTTCACCCTGCGCAAGCGCCTTCCGCCATCCGTAAAGAATATCCAGGGCTGTGATTGGTCCAGCCGGCGAAATATATGCCGTGTCGGTTAGTTTCCCCGCCGCGACAAGGGTGCATACCGACTGGAGATCGGGACAGGTGATTAACGCAAACCCGGTTGATTTCAGTACGCGTCTAAACTCAGCGAGCGCCGTGGGGACTTCGTGCGGATAGAGGTGCTCGATGCTGTGTGAGGAGAAGACGGCGTCAAATTCCCCGTTCGGAACCGCCGACATATCGGTCATTGATCCCAGAATGTCGGGCGCGGTTTTCGCGTCCACGTCCATTCGGATTTCTTGCCACGTCTCACGCTCGCCGGCAAAAGGTGTGTCTTGTTGCCGGAGACCTCCGCAGCCTACATGCAAAAATTTCTTCAAAGCATCGGCACCTGATTTGGATAGAAATGAAGGGTATAATTTGGACATATTTTGGCGCGTTGTCCAAACGGCGATATCCAACGGCCGCCTAACTGACTCAGATTGCGAAGGAAAAGGGTGCTGCCGCGCAGGATTGAACTGCGGACCTCCCCCTTACCAAGGGGGTGCTCTACCACTGAGCTACGGCAGCGCCCGGACGCGGGTTCCCTAGGTCATTGAGGTGGGGGTCGCCCGCGAAGGCGCGGAACATGCCATATCACCCCCC
>CAMDRB010000028.1 GCA_945906455.1 Caenispirillum bisanense | reverse complement strand
CCATGATCCGTCGCGCTTCGTGGTAGGGCATATCGTCGGGGCCAACATGGACGCCATCGCAGCCCAATTGTGCGGCAAGGTCGGGCCGGTCGTTGAGAATCAGGGCCACTTCATGCGCGTGACATACCGGCATGAGCACTTTGGCCGCGGCGGAAATGGTGGTGTCGTCGACATTCTTGAGGCGCAGCTGCACGCAGGCGACATCGCCGGCTTTGAGAGCCTGATCAAGGACGCGCCCAAAGCCGGCCAGGTCCGGAATCTTTTCCGGCGTGATCAGGTAGAGCCGGCAGCCGGTTTCGGATGACACGCGCGGACTCTTTTACTCTTCCTTGCCCTTGTAGATGTCGATCAACTTGCCGAGGAGCTTGAGGGCCTCGGGTTGCGGGCGTTGGAATGAATTGCGGCCGATGATCGAGCCGTTGCCGCCACCGTCGCGGATTGCCTTGGCTTCCGCTACGAGGCTCTCGTCACCTTTCTTACCGCCGCCGGAGAACACGACGATGCGCCGCCCGCCGAAGCAGCTTTGCACCACGTGTGAGACGCGCTGCGCCAAGGTACCGCGCGGAATGTTGTGAGCTTCGTAAACCTTCTTGGCTTCGCCTGGCTCCAGGACGTCGGTGGGCAGTTTTACTTTGATGATATGCGCGCCCATGAGGGCAGCCATGTGGGCGGCATAGGCGACCACGTCGAGGGCGGTTTCGCCGTCCTTCGAGACGTATTTGCCGCGCGGGTAGGACCAAACGACAACGGCGAGGCCGGCGTCCTTGGCCTCGGCGGTCAGTTCGCGCAGGTCGTTCATCATGTCGTAGGCGCTCGCAGATCCCGGATAGATGGTGTAACCGATGGCCGAACAGCCGAGATGGAGGGCATCTTGGACGCCGGAGGTAATCGCCTGGACCGGGGCGTCTTTCTCGCCGTTGAGCGAATTGGCGCTATTGACCTTGAGAATGGTCGGCACGGCGCCGGCAAAGGTGTCCGCGCCGTCCTCGATCATACCGAGCGGCGCCGCAAAGGCCGAAAGTCCCGCGTCAAGCGCGAGTTGCCAATGATAGTGCGGTTCATAACCCGGGGGATTGGGGGCAAAGCTGCGGGCGGGACCGTGTTCGAAGCCTTGGTCGACGGGCAGGATCACCACCTTGCCGGTGCCGCCGAGGCGGCCATTCATGAGGATGCGAGCGAGATTCGACTTGGTTCCTGGGTTGTCGCTTTCGTAAGCGGCGAGAATCTTTTTCACCCGGGATGTGATCTTCATGAGCGCGGAATCCTCTTAAGAGCGGTATCGGGCTGGCCGACCGGGCCCTGGGTCTGGGGTCTTGCATCGCACGGGAACCCAACAACTGTGGCAAACCGGCGACCCCGAAGCGCGACATATAAAGCGCGGAGCGGGGATTGGATAGACCCGTTTCGGGGCAGCTTTCTTGGTTCCGGCCCGCCCTCGGCGTCTGTGTCGTGTTGACGTCTTCTCGACTCCTTTCTATGCTTCATGCAGAATTCGAGCTTGGGGCGCTATTTCCTTGAAAGATATTGAAAACTATAAGCTGCTGCATGTTCAGGATGCGCTTCAACGGCTGGATCGCGCGTTGGTCCGCTTGGAGTCCGCCGCCGGCAAGCTACGGTCCAAGTCCGGCACAGCCGGCGACAGCGCCGCGCTCGCCATAAAACTTGATCACCTGAGCCAGGCTCATGGGGCCCTGAAGGAGACCACCGGTCGCGTTGCCCGGGGCTTGGACGCGGCGATCAGCCGGCTTTCGGCGCTGATACCGGATTAGTGAGAAGCCAGGGGTCTAAGGGGGACGTTTTGGGTCAAGTTTCGATCACCATACGCGGTCGCCAGCACCTGATTGCCTGTGACGACGGTCAGGAAGCTCACCTTGCCCGTCTGGGAAGGTATGTGGATCAGCGGGCTGCTCAAATGTCGACGTCCGCAGGATCCGTGAGTGATGTGCTGCTGTTGGTGATGGTGTCCTTGATGGTGGCCGACGAGCTGGCCGATGTCACGGCCGAGCTCGAGGAGCTCAACGGCGCGGGCGCGAGCCCCGTTCAGGCCCGGGCGGCCAAGCTTGAAGCCGAGAAAGAGGCTGCGAAGGCGATCGACAACGTCGCCGCGCGCATTGAGCGTATTGCAGTGAGCCTCGAGGCCTCTTAAGTTGAAGGCGGAGCTGCTGGACAGGTTAGACCTTTGAACCCCCAGGGGCGATAATCTACGCTCGGGAGCTGTCCCTCGCCGGATCCTACTTGGTCCGGTGATATGGCACCCACTTATACCCGTGGCCCATTGGGAGGTCACGCAAGGTCGACGGTTTCGGTGGCTCCACTTTATTGTCAAAGGATAGGCGCCGCTGGCGGGTGCCGGCGGAAGGCTGACATCAAGAGCTACCCACGCGGTTTGCGCGCGAGATCTCGGGGGTCACCCCATCCGGGTAAGTGGATCTGGGTTCGGGCGGATCAGTGAGTACAATTTCACACACCGCGTCGGTGGCTGAGCTTAAGGCCGCACTGCGCCGAGTCGCAATAACGCGACGTCGGGAAATTCATGCCGTACAAAAGGACCATGCGGCCACCGCGCTGGCGCAGAGAATCGTCGAAGGCATAGCCCCGCACGAGAGCAAGATTGCCGGCTATTGGCCCCTGGGAGACGAGATCGATTGCCGCCCGGCGCTCGAGGCCCTGAAGGCGCGGGGAGCCGAAGTGTCATTGCCGGTCGTTGCGGGCCAAGGGCAAGTGCTCATATTTCGCGCCTGGAGCCCCGGCGACGTACTCGTGAGCGGGCCCTTAGGCACGGTGCATCCAGCGCCGCGCGCGCTCATGGTAACTCCGAATCTCTTGTTGTTGCCGTTGCTGGCATTCGACGCGCTCGGACACCGCCTTGGCTACGGTGCGGGGTACTACGACCGTACCGTTGCCGCCCTGCGCGAGGATCGCAAAATTCGGGCGGTGGGCGTCGCCTACGACGACCAGGAAGTCGGAGCGGTTCCCACGGACGGCTATGATCAGCCCCTAGACGCTATCATCACCGATCGGCGGACCATGTGGTTCGACAAGGCCTACCAACCCTAAAGCCAAGGCATCTCGAAATGCGACTTCTCTACTGCGGCGACATCATGGGCCGCCCCGGCCGTGATGCCGTCGTTACCTATGTGCCGCAATTGCGACGGGACTTGGGTTTGGATTTTGTCGTCGCCTGCGGCGAGAATGCCGCCCATGGATTTGGCATCACCGCGGCGATCTGCCAGTCGCTCTATGACGCCGGCGTCGACGTGATTACGCTCGGTAACCACGCCTGGGACCAGCGCGAAATCATCTCGTATATTTCGGCCGAACCCCGGCTGTTGAGGCCGCTCAATTATCCGCCCGAGGCGCCGGGCAGGGGCCTCGGGCTTTATACCACCGCCAAGGGCCGGCGGGTGATCGTGGTTCAGGTGATGTGCCGGCTATTCATGGACCCATTGGACGATCCCTTTCGCGCCCTCGACGGTTGCCTGGAACAGCACCCTCTGCGCGATGCCGCCGACGCAATTATTGTGGACGTTCATGGCGAGGCCACCAGCGAGAAAGGTGCGCTCGCGCATGTCGCGGATGGGCGCGCTTCGATGGTTGTCGGCAGCCATTCGCATATTCCGACCGCCGACGCACGCATCATGCCCGGCGGCACCGCCTTCCAGACCGATGCCGGCATGTGCGGGCCCTTTGATTCCGTCATCGGCATGAAGAAACACACCGCCACCCAGCGCTTCGTTACCAAGATGCCGACCGACCGTCTGGAGCCCGCTGATGGTGAAGGCACACTGTGCGGCTTCTACGTGGAAACCGACGACCGCACCGGACTTGCGCTGAGGGCAGAGCCGGTGCGCATGGGCGGAATATTGATGCCGGCGATGCCCTAGGCGGCCGGACCATCCGCCGAACTCAGGCGTTCATTCGGCAAGTGCCCAGCACACGCCCAAGCGAGGGCAAGGCAAGAACCGCCGACTCTAGGCGATTCCCCCAACATTTGGTATAAGCCCTAAGATTATCAGCCGCTTATTGTATTGCGGGGGCGCGCGCACAACTGCCGGGCGCGACCGGACGGGAACCAGATAAGGACGTTGGGCGAGAAATGGCCGGCCATTCGCAATTCAAGAACATCATGCACAAGAAGGGCGCGCGGGATGCCAAGCGCGCCAAGATTTTCACCAAGCTTGCCCGCGAAATTACTGTCGCCGCCAAGCTTGGCCAGCCTGACCCGGCCTATAACGCCCGATTGCGCTCGGCCATCGCCGATGCGAAAGCGGAAAGCATGCCGAGGGATAATATCGAGCGTGCCATCAAGAAGGCCAGCGGCGTCGATCAGGAAAATTACGAGGAGGCTCGCTACGAGGGCTACGGCCCCGGCAAAGTCTCCCTGATCATTGAAGCCCTTACCAACAACCGCAACCGCACGGCCTCGGAGTTGCGGATTGCCTTTAACAAGCACGAGGGCACCCTGGGTGAGACCAACAGTGTCGCTTACAACTTCCAGCGCGTGGGCGCGATCCACTACAACCCGGCAGCCGGTAGCAACGACAAAGTCATGGAAGCCGCGATCGACGCGGGCGCCGACGACGTGATCTCAGGCCCCGATGGGCATGACATTTATTGCGCGCCCGACGCTTTGCACGCCGTGCAAAAGGCGCTCGAGGGCAGTCTTGGCGAAGCGGCAACTGCGCGCTTGGACTGGCGTCCGACAATGACTGTGAACGTTTCGGCGGACAAAGCCGAAACCCTGATGAACCTGCTCAACGTGCTGGAAGACAACGACGACGTTCAGCGCGTCGCGGCCAACTATGAAATGTCAGATGAGGTCATGGCCCATCTCAACGTTTAAATCCCCGGCGGTTAACGCGCCCCCCGGCAACGGCAAGTCCGGAACGGTTCGCATCCTGGGGCTCGACCCGGGCCTGCGGCATACCGGCTGGGGAATTATCGAAGTGCAAGGCAACCGTCTTAGTTTCATTGCCGACGGCGCGGTAGCGCCCGACCCCACGCGCTCGCTCGCCGAGCGTCTGCAAGTCCTATTCCTTGAAGTACAGGGCGTGGTTGCTGCCTACGCCCCCGATGAGTGCGCGATTGAAGAGAGCTTCGTGAACAAGAATCCGGTTTCGACGTTGAAACTTGGCCACGCCCGCGCCGCGGCCATGCTCGCGCCGGCAGTGGCCGGAATTCCGGTGGCGGAATACAAACCCAACCTGGTGAAGAAGTCGGTGGTGGGTGGGGGACACGCCGACAAAAATCAGGTGGCGGCGATGATGCGGGTGCTTTTGCCGGGGTGCAAAGCGGGCTCCAAGGATGCCGCCGATGCCTTGGCGGTCGCGGTCTGTCACGCCCATCACCGTTCATCGGCCAAAAGGATCGCGCCATGATCGCCAAGCTGCGTGGTCGGCTTGATTCTACCGGCGAGGCCCAGGGAGAAAATTGGGCGGTGGTGGATGCCGGGGGCGTCGGTTATCTGCTGTTTTGTGCCGCCAAAACATTGGCGGCACTTCCGCCTATCGGTGAGATCGTGGAATTGGCTGTTGAGACCCATGTGCGCGAAGATCACATCCACCTCTATGGATTTACGTCGACCGCTGACCGCCAGGTATTTCGCACGCTGACGACGGTGCAGGGCGTGGGCGCCAAAGTCGGGCTCGCCATATTATCGGCACTTTCGGGAACGGAAGTGGCGCAGGCGATTGCCGCCGGTGACCGGACCGCCTTTACGCGGGCGAGTGGCGTCGGCCCGAAGCTCGCGGCGCGGCTGGTGACCGAACTCAAGGACAAGCTCGGCGCTTTGGCCTTTTCCGCGCCCGGCCCAATTCCCTCAACCCAACAGGGGTCGAAGGCCGCGGGAGGCCGTGTGCGCGAGGATGCGGTCTCGGCTTTGGTGAACCTGGGCTACGGCCGCATGGAGGCTTTCGGCGCCGTTGCCCGCGTCGTCCAAACTGCCGGCGAAGCGGCGACGCTCAAGGATGTAATCAAGACTTCGTTGCGCGAACTGGGGGCCCCCATTGGCTGATGACGCCGCCACGCGCACGATTTCGGCCGTCCGTCAGGAAGATGACGCCGATTCCTCCCTGCGTCCGAAGCGCCTCGGGGATTTTATCGGCCAGCGCGCCGTTTGCGACAATCTGCGGGTGTTCATCGGCGCCGCCCGTGCGCGTAAAGAGTCTCTCGACCACGTCCTCCTGCACGGTCCGCCCGGTCTTGGTAAGACCACGTTGGCGCAAATCGTCGCGCGGGAGCTCGGCGTCGGTTTTCGCGCGACCTCGGGACCGATGATCTCGCGCGCCGGCGATCTTGCCGCCATTTTGACGAATCTCGAAACCAACGATGTTCTGTTTATCGATGAGATCCATCGCCTTAATCCTGCCATAGAGGAAGTTCTTTATCCGGCGATGGAGGATTACCAACTGGACCTCATCATCGGCGAGGGTCCGGCGGCGCGATCGGTGCGCATCGAGCTCCAGCCCTTCACCCTCGTCGGCGCAACGACGCGCTCGGGTCTCCTGACCGCGCCGCTCAGGGATCGTTTTGGGATTCCGTTGCGCCTTGAACTCTACGACGCGCCAGAACTGGTCGAGATCGTTCAGCGCGGAGCCAGGGTCCTCGGTGTCAATATTAGTGACGATGGCGCCCTTGAGATTGCTAAACGCTCTCGGGGCACGCCGCGCGTTGCTGGCCGCCTGCTAAAGCGTGTGCGTGATTTTGCCGCCGTGGATAACGAACCCAAGGTGACCATGGCCGTGGCCGACAAGGCGCTGCGCCGCCTCGACGTCGATGCCCTGGGACTTGACGCCATGGACCGACGCTATCTCTCCTGCATCGTTCGCAACTACGGTGGCGGTCCCGTGGGCGTTGAAACGCTGGCAGCCGCGCTTGCCGAGGAACGCGACACCATTGAGGATGTCATCGAGCCATTCTTGCTTCAGCAGGGATTGATTCAGCGCACGCCGCGCGGCCGCGTGATCTCGGACGCCGGCTATCGGCAGATGGGCTTAGCGGTGCCGCGGCGAGATCCCGCGCAGTTCAATCTACTCGATGCCGCTCCTCCAGATGCCGCGCCGGCGGATGTCGAGGGGGGGGCATGACGGCAGAAATGTTATCACCGACGACCGGGCTCCTGCGCGGCCGCGTTCATCTTTTGCCTGTGCGGGTTTACTTCGAGGACACCGATGCGGCAGGAATCGTCTATTACGCCAATTATCTGAAATTCGCCGAACGGGGCCGGACGGAAATGCTGCGAACCTTGGGCGTCGAGCAGCAACGGCTCCGGGAGGAGACCGGAATGCAGTTCGTGATGCGCGAGGGCGAGGTGAAGTACCGTCGCCCGGCGCGGCTCGACGATGCCTTGACGGTTGAGACCGCGCTGATCGAACTGGGGGCCGCTTCGGTCCGCATGCGCCAGGTCATACGGCGGCGGATTACCACGCCGAAATCCGTTGCCGAAGAGGAAGTCGCCCGCTTCACGGCCCATGTCGCCTGCACTGGGCTGGACGGAAAGCCGATGCGATTGCCGACGCGGTTGCGCAACGCGCTTGAAGACTATGTGAGTGAAGCTTGAGAATTCGCGCCGTGAACCGGCAAAACCGAATCTGGGACGGAGTGGTTAGGAATGGATAGTAGCGTAGCAACAGCTGCCTTGGCGGCGCCGAGTCTGGTTAACCTCTCGGCATGGGCCTTGTTTTTGCAGGCCGACATCGTTGTCAAGATCGTTATCGGAATGCTCATCTTCGCGTCGCTGTGGAGCTGGGGAATCATATTCGATAAGATCTTGCGCCTACGCTCGCTCGGTCGGCAGGCCGAAGAGTTCGAGGAACGCTTCTGGTCTGGCAGTTCGCTGGAAGAATTGTACGAGCGCGTCGGCCAGCGGCCTAAGGACCCGATGTCGTCGATCTTTGTCGCCGCCATGAAGGAGTGGCGCCGGTCCTCGGGCAAGGGCGGCGTCCCGCCTGCGGCGGGCACGGCAGCCGTCGCCGAGCGTATGGACCGGGTCATGAAGATCAGTCTTGAGCGAGAGATGGACCACCTGAACCGGCGGATGATTTTTCTCGCATCAACCGGCTCGGTCTCGCCGTTCCTAGGTCTGTTCGGGACGGTCTGGGGAATCATGAACACGTTTACCTCGATTGGCGCCGCCGCCGACACCAGCCTGGCAACCGTGGCACCCGGTATCGCCGAGGCGCTGTTCGCAACAGCGCTCGGCTTGGTCGCGGCGATCCCGGCGGTGGTTTTCTACAACAAGATTTCCAGCGACCTTGCGCGCTACGCGTTGCGGCTGGAAAATTTTGCTGGTGAATTCGGAGCGATCCTGTCGCGCCAATTGGATAGCAAATAGTGGATATCAAATAATCATGACTGTTTTTATCAAACCATCATCGGGCGCGAAGACCAGCCGGCGTGCGTTTTCACCGGTCTCGGAAATCAATGTCACGCCGATGGTCGACGTGATGTTGGTGCTGCTCGTGATATTCATCGTTACTGCGCCGCTTCTGACTACGGGCGTCAACGTCAATCTGCCGCAGACCGCGCGCGCGCGCTCACTGCCCCAGGACAATACGGCTCTCACCCTGACCGTCGAGAAAGACGGCACGGTGACGCTGAACGCCGTCAAACAAGATGCCGTCAAATTGGACTTAGAGGCCCTGCGCGGCCGCCTGAGCGCCGTGCGCGAAGCCAATCCGCTAATCAGAGTTTATGTCAAAGGCGATCGCGAGGTCGCATACGGCGTGATGATGGAAGTCATGGCTGAGGTTACGGCTGCCGGCATTACCCAGGTGGCTTTTGTAACCGAACCGGCCAGGCGATCACTTCGCGCTCCCCGTTAGCCTCTTACCGGACGCGCGCTGCCGCCATGTCTCGCAATCCAGCCATGCCACGCTTCAACGATCAGGGCTATACCAACCACGGCTATGGCTTATCGCTGATGCTGCATGTGGCGATTGTCGCGCTGGCGTGGACGGGGTTGCCGTTCTTGCAGCGTGAACTGCCGCAGGAGACGCCGCTGATCGTCGATCTCGTGCCTATCGAAGACATCACCTCGGCTGCGCCGCCGCCGACGCCAGAAATTGCACCCGAACCGCAGCCGGTGCAGCCGGAACCCGAGAAGCCGACGCCGGCAGCCGAGGCCCCCGCAGCTGAAAACATGCCGCCGCCGCCGAAACCGGAAATCGCAAAAAAGGAGCCGGACAAAGTCCCCGAAGCCAAGGTAAAGCCGCCGCCGCCCAAGCCGAGGCCGACGCCGGCCAAGACCCGCCAAGACGACGTCGCCATGCTGCAGAAACTGCTCAAGGATATGTCGAAGAATCAGCCGAAGCCGAAGCAGCAGCAGGCGAGTGAGTCTAAGGCCCCGCCGACCAATAACGTCGCGCCCAACATCTCTGACCGTGCCTCCATGACCGAGCTTGACGCGATTCGCCGTCATATCGAGGCTTGCTGGCGAATCGATCCTGGGAAGGAAGGACTTGAGAATCTCTCGGTGGTGATCAAAGTCTTTCTGAATCCGAATGGTTCCGTGCAGCAGGCCCAGATCGTCGATATGACCCGCTATTTCGTCGATTCAGCATTCCGCACGTTTGCGCATTCTGCCCGCAATGCCGTGCTGGCTTGTGGCAACATCCCCGTCTCGGCCGATCGCTACGATTTGTTTAAAGAGATAGACATGAACTTCTCGCCCCAAGGCCGAATCAATTAGTTGGATCGACGGGTCCGGGCTGGTCGGGCCCAGCTTCGTTGGACCGAGGTTCGTTAGGCTTGTTTTCTCCGGCGGCGGCTTGCATCCTCGACACGCCATCGCCACAATCTTCTTACATGCTGCCGTTCTAAGCAGGGGCCGGTCACGGCGACGGTCGGGATTTGGACAATTGGGGAGCGGACAATAGCGATGAGGAATGGCGTGATGCTCAAGGCTTTGACGAAGATACTGAGGGCCGGCGTCTTGGCCGTGCTGGCGGTCCTTCTAACGGTGCCCCCGGCCAACGCGCAGGTCCGGCTCGATATCACCCGCGGTCGCGTCGAGCCGATGCCGATTGCAATTCCTGTATTCCCGGGAAATACCGACGAGCTCAAGCAGATGGGTAAGGATGTGGCCGAGGTCATCGCCAAAGACCTCGAACGCTCCGGACTCTTTCGTCCCCTCGATCAGAAGGCGTTTCTGCAGGAGTTGACGTCGCTGGATGTCCAGCCGCGATTTGCCGATTGGCGCACCCTGGCGGCACAGGCCTTGGTGCAAGGATCGGTGGACATGCAGGCCAATGGCCAGATCCGCATCGCCTTCCGTTTGTGGGACGTATTCGGCGGCCAGCAGATGGAAGGGAAGGGGTTCGGAACCGACGCGGCGAATTGGCGCCGGGTCGCGCACATGATCGCCGACCTTATCTATTCGACGATCACCGGCGAGAGCGGGTATTTCGATACGCGGGTGGTCTATATCGCCGAAAGCGGTCCGGCGATCAATCGCGTCAAGCGACTGGCGATTATGGATCAGGATGGTGCCAATCACCGCTATCTCACCGATGGGTCGGCGCTGGTTCTCACGCCGCGCTTTTCGCCGACCGGGCCTGAAATCACCTATCTCTCGTATTTCCGCAATATTCCGCGGGTCTATATGTTCAACATCGATACCGGGCGCCAAGAAGTGCTCGGCGACTTTCCGGGCATGACCTATGCCCCGCGGTTTTCGCCCGACGGCAACGGTGTGGCATTTTCCGCGGCGTTGAACGGCAACTCCGATATCTACTCGATGGATTTGCGTACGCGCCGCATGGTGCGGTTGACGGACAATCCGGCGATTGACACCTCGCCGTCTTTTTCGCCTACCGGCGACCAAGTGACCTTCGCCTCCGATCGCGGCGGCACCCAGCAGATTTATGTGATGAACGCCGACGGCACCAATCCGCAGCGCATCAGTTTCGGTACCGGCAAGGGCAGGTACGCAACGCCCGTCTGGTCGCCCCGCGGTGACTTGATTGCCTTCACGCGTTACGCAAGCTCCGACGGCTTTTTCTACATCGGGGTGATGAAACCCGACGGGTCGGGCGAGCGGACCCTGGCCCAGGGTTTTCTCGTCGAAGCCCCGACATGGTCGCCCAACGGTCGCGTCCTAATGTATTTCGCCCAAGCGCCCAACGGCGGCCGCACGCGGCTCTTTTCGATTGACTTGACGGGGTATAATCAGCGGGAAATGATCACGCCGCAGGACGCTTCTGATCCGGCGTGGTCGCCCCTGTCGCCGTGAGTGCGCGGCTTTTCGGGCATCGGGGCGGAAGTATCCAGCCAGGATGGCGGGTGTCCGGCCTTAAGCCTTGGTATTGCTGGCTAATCCATTGCCTGCCGGCTCGGGCTGGCCCAGGCGCACGGCGCTATGTCGCCTCCCGGCCGTGCGTGCGGTGCGGTAGGCTATTGATTCCTGTCGTTTTACTGGTAAAAGGAGGTCGAAATTGCGCTAGGCTCAATTTCGAGTCGCCAGTTCAGCGCGGGCCGTTATCTAACTAAACCTTAGGGGAATAATAATGAAACTCCGTTTTTTGAGCTTAATCGCCGCCGCGATTCTGCTTTCAGCTTGCGCCAAAAAGCCAGTAGAAACCGTGGCAGCGGTCGCCGCTGCTCCGCCGCCGCCGCCGGTTGCGGCTCCGAAGCCGACGGGCCCGGCTCCGGACTCGCTCGAATATTTCAACACCGTCGTCGGTAATCTCGTCAGCTTCGGTTATGACAAGTATGACCTGGATGCCGCCGCGCAGTCGAAGCTCAAGGGCCAGGCCGCGTGGTTGAAGCAGTATCCCGCCCGCACCCTGACGGTTGAAGGCCATTGCGACGAACGCGGTACACGCGAATACAACCTTGGCCTCGGTGATCGCCGTTCCAACGCGGTCAGGCAGTTCCTGGTCGCCGAAGGTGTCGCCGCCGCCCGCTTGAAGACGATCTCCTACGGCAAAGAGCGTCCAGCTTGCGTAACGTCCGACGAAACCTGCTGGGCCAGGAATCGCCGCGGCGCCTCGACGGTGCAGTAAGACGAATTGCGCGGTTCCGGCGTTTTGCCGGAGCCGCGTTGCTTTCCTATAAGGCGCATGGCGACTGTCAGGCTCAGGCCGATAGACGCATGCGCCTTATTCTTGCCCGGATGCTGGTTCAGCGTGACCCTAATTGTCTGGCGGGTGCTTCCGTCTAGAATCGTCCCGCTCTAGAGCATTTTCACGACGAGTAGCTTACCGGTTCGAGCGCCGGCTTTAGGGAATGACGTGTGATGAACGCGCACCTGCAACCTGTTCTACGGAATTTTGCGGCGGCGGTTTTGCTTCTGCTTTGCCTTGGCGGTGCGGCCGAGGCGCAAAGCGATCGCGATGCCGCCAATCGGCTGGGCAAGCTGGAGCAAGAGGTGCAGCGGCTCCAACGCCAGCTTCCAGGCGGCGCCAATGCTCCCGCGGACGCCCCAACCGAGCCCGAGCAAGCCAACCAGAGCGAAATGACCGTTCGCATTCTGGCGATCGAGCGCGTTGTCGAACAGCTCACCGGCCAGATTGAGGAGACGCGTTTTCAATCGGTGCGCAGCGCGCGCCAACTACAAGTACTCCAGGACGACATTGGATTGCGACTGGCCCGCATTGAACAATCGTTGGGCCTTTCCGGAATGACCGCCCAGGAACAGAGTCAATTGGTTCCGCCCCCGGCCGCAGCGGGAAATCAGGGAAACGCAGTGGCCGTTCCGCCGACGGCACCCTCGCCGCCTGCGTCGGCCTTCGCCGCCGGCGCGCCCTTGTCGCAACCAATGATCGCTCAGCCGACGGTCCAGCAGCCAGCGCCCCGGCCAGCGGTGCCATTGACCGCGGCGCCATTGACCGCGGCGTCTGGGCCCTCTGTCGGCGCAGACGCGGAAGTTGCAGCCAGCGGCGGCTTTATCATCCGTACCGACGCGGCCGGGAGACCATTGCCGCCGGATCCCAATGCCCCGCAAGCGCGGCTGCCCGCCGCACCAGAGCCGTTGCCGCAACAGGCCGCGCCTAAGGCCGCGCCCGGTCCCGGACCCGTGACGTCGAATCAGGTCGCCGCAGTGCCCGCAGGCGCGGCCGTCGCCTTGCCGGACGGAACACCCAAGCAACAGTACGAATTTGCTTTCGAGTTTCTGAAACGCCAGGACTACCCGAAAGCCGAGGCGACGTTGCGCGATTTTCTAAAGCTTCATCCCAAGGACGCGTTAGCGGGCAATGCACAATACTGGCTGGGCGAGACGTATTATGTCCGTGGTGATTTCCAGCAAGCGGCCGTGGAATTCATGGCGGGATATCAAAAATATCCGAAGACTAATAAGGGCCCCGACAATCTTCTTAAACTCGGCATGTCCATGGCGAAGCTCAACCAGACCCAAGGGGCCTGTACGGCCTTGGGCCGACTTACCAAGGACTATCCCGACGCGCCCGACGCCGTGCTGAAGTCTGCCGGCAGCGAGCGCACCAAACTCAAGTGTAAGTAGCTGTGCAGCCCGAGGCCGCCCCAGAGGTCGCCCCAGAGCTTGCAACCGAACCGGCCGTAACCGCCGCGCAGTTCGCTGCGGCGATGGCGCCATTTCGTCTGTCCCCGCAGTCCAAGGTGGCGGTGGCCGTCTCCGGCGGCGTCGATAGCCTCGCTCTGACGCACTTGCTTGTGCGCTGGGCGGGCGAACGCCGGGTGGTTGTGCACGGGCTGACTGTGGACCATCAGCTGCGCGACGCCGCCGCCGCCGAGGCCGAGCAGGTCGGGAGATGGCTTGGCCGGCAGGCCGTCCCCCATACGATCTTGCATTGGAACGAGGGACCCCAAGCCCGGGAGTGGACCGGGAGCGCCCAGAGTGCTGCACGCGACGCGCGCTATGGCCTGATGACCGATTGGTGCGCCGTCAACGATTGCTCGCACCTCTTTCTCGCCCATCATGCCGATGACCAGGTCGAGACGTTTCTCCTGCGCCTCGCGCGCGGCAGCGGCGTTGATGGCCTTGCCGCCATGGCTTCAGCCAGCGTGCGCGATGGCATCGTGGTCGCTCGACCCCTCCTCGGTTTCAGCAAGCTCCAATTGATGGCGGTATGCCGCGCGCTGGAACAGCCTTGGATCGAAGATCCGTCCAACCAGAATTCTGCCGGCGCGCGCGTGCGTTTCCGTCAGGCTCAGCAGATTCTTGAACGCGAAGGACTGACCCGTAGCCGGCTACTGGCGACGGTCGGGCATCTACAGCGGGCGCGTGCGGCTCTCGAACACTCGGTCGGGGCGCTTTTGGACTGGAGTTCCTGGGACGACTTTGGATCAGTCCGGTTACCCCTTGGAAAAATTCTGGACGTCCCCGAAGAGATTGCCCTGCGTGCCTTGGCGCGTCTATTGACCGCAGCTGGGGGGCAGGTCTTTGGCCCGCGCTTCGATAGCCTCGCGCGCCTCTACGCGCGGCTGGTCGCGGGACCATGGAGCGACGCGACGCTGCATGGTTGCTTGGTGAACCGCGAGGGCGCGGAGGTGCACATCAGCCGCGAACCCGCCCAAATCACCGATCAGCGAACCCTCTCACAAAATACCTCCGTAGTCTGGGATAGGCGCTTTAAGTTGACCATGGCTGCCGACGTTGCCGCCACATTTACGGTCGCCCGTTGGCCGACGGGGGCGTTGTTGCCCGGCTTTGACGGGGCGGGACCGGTGGCGATCCCGGTTCGGCTGCGTGAAGTCCTACCGGCGCTTCTTGATTCTCGAGGCATCGCGGCCGTTCCTCATCTCGGCTACCGGCGTGCCGACATCGCCGAAATTCCCGGCTTTCGCGTTGGAGTAATTGGTGTTTCTGGCCTGAGTGCTCGCGCCCCAGACGGTGATGCTAAATTGTGACATCTTCGAAATGTCAGCGATTCCAGCGCCATAAACGCTTTGCTTGCAATGGCGCATTGGCGCACTATTTAGATCAGAGGCGTTCAAGACGCCGCCGCCACTCGATTCAACCCGTGAGTTAGGGGATAGATTTGAATATTAGCCGCAATCTTATGCTGTGGGCCATCATCCTGGTCTGCATCGTGGCCCTGTTCAATCTGTTCGAGGGCGCCAAGCCGCGCAGTGCCAGCCGCGAGATATTCTTCTCCGACTTCATGGCCGCGGTCGAGCGTAGCGAAATTCAGGACGTCACCATTCAAGGCGCAAATATCACCGGTTCTTTTAAGTCCGGCGGGGATTTCCGCACGTATGCGCCGGAGGACCCAGGCCTGGTGCCGACCTTGCGCGAGCACAGCGTCACTATCAAAGCCGTTCCGCGTACCGACAACGAGCTGTCGTTCTGGGGCGTGGTTATCTCCTGGTTCCCGATGCTGCTGCTTATCGGCGTTTGGGTGTTCTTCATGCGCCAGATGCAGGGCGGCGGCGGCAAGGCCATGGGTTTTGGTAAGTCCCGCGCCAAGTTGCTGACCGAGAAGCAGGGCCGCGTCACGTTCGACGACGTGGCCGGCGTGGAAGAGGCTAAACAGGAGCTTGAAGAGATCGTCGAGTTTCTGCGCGATCCCCAGAAATTTCAGCGCTTGGGCGGTAAGATCCCCAAGGGCGTGCTGCTCGTAGGCCCACCGGGAACCGGTAAGACGCTGCTTGCACGCTCCATCGCCGGCGAAGCAAATGTACCGTTCTTTACGATATCGGGCTCGGACTTCGTCGAAATGTTTGTCGGCGTGGGCGCGTCACGCGTGCGCGACATGTTCGAGCAGGGCAAGAAGAATGCACCTTGCATCATCTTCATCGACGAAATCGATGCCGTCGGCCGCCATCGCGGTGCCGGGCTCGGCGGCGGCAACGACGAGCGCGAACAGACGTTAAATCAATTGCTCGTCGAAATGGACGGCTTCGAGGCCAACGAGGGCGTGATCCTGATCGCCGCCACCAACCGCCCCGACGTGCTTGACCCGGCTTTGCTGCGGCCGGGCCGCTTCGACCGTCAGGTTGTTGTTCCCAATCCCGACATCGTCGGCCGCGAGCGGATTCTTCAGGTCCACAGCAAGAAGACTCCCCTGGGCACCGATGTCGATTTGAAAGTCATTGCGCGCGGGACGCCCGGTTTCTCGGGCGCCGACCTCGCCAACTTAGTCAACGAGGCTGCCCTGTTGGCGGCTCGTAAGGCCAAGCGTGTGCTCGGCATGCAGGAATTCGAGGAAGCCAAGGACAAGGTGCTCATGGGCGCCGAACGCCGTTCGATGGTTATGTCCGAGGACGAGAAAAAATTAACGGCCTATCACGAGGGCGGTCATGCACTGGTCATGCTCCATGTTCCGAGCCATGAACCCTTGCACAAAGTCACGATTATTCCGCGCGGCCGCGCGCTCGGCGTCACCATGTTCCTGCCTGAACGCGACAAGTACAGCATGTCAAAGGTCGAGTTGCAGGCGCAGCTCGCCAGCCTTTTCGGCGGCCGGGTAGCCGAGGAGCTCGTCTTCGGCCATGACCGCGTGACGACCGGGGCTTCCGACGATATTCGCCGGGCCACCGACATCGCGCGCCGGATGGTCACGGAATACGGGTTCTCGGAAAAACTCGGGCCCTTGCGTTATACCGATAACCAAGGCGAGGTCTTTTTGGGTCACTCAGTAACCCAGCAGAAAAACGTCTCCGACGCCACGGCGCGCGTGATCGACGAGGAAGTGCGTAAATTCGTCGAAGCCGGTGAGGAAACGGCCCGCAAAATCATCGTCGAACATCGTGAGCAGCTCGAGATGATCGCGCTAGGGCTGCTTGAGCACGAAACACTGAACCGCGAGGAAATCGAAGCGCTGCTGCGCGGCGAGAAAATCGATAAGGAAAAGAACCCGCCCAAGCCGCGCGAACCGGGGCGCCGCAGTTCGGTGCCAAGCTCCGGATCCGAAGCGGGCGGTCGTGGCACGCCGGGCTTCGGCCAGGAGCCGACGCCGCAGCCGGGCGCGTAACGCCGGCCCGGTTTTAGACTGCGCGCATTTTAGAACGCCGATCCGGGTCCCACTTCGGCTAATATGCTCTAAGACCCCGCCGAGAGGTGGGGTCTTTCGCGTTGGAGGTATCTGATGCCGGCAAACTCAACCAGCCTGCCAAGGGCCTACGTCACGCCGCGCGCCCTCCTGACAGGCGCCGCTGCGGCCGAAGCGGTCGCCGCAGGCTGGGCTTGGCCGTTGCTCGGCGGCCGGCTGGCGTTTGGCGCCATGGATGTTTCCATGCGCAAGGACGGGGCTGTGGTTCGCCTTGGCGCTATTGGACGCGCGGATTACCAAAAGGATGCCTCCGCGATCGCGCCGGCCGTCCTCGCCGCGATCGAATCGCAAATCTCAGCCCTCGCGCCGCCCCGCCCGGCTTTCGCGGGCCTGGAAGGCGAGCGGCCGGCGCTCATGGGCGTGCTGAACGTCACACCCGACAGTTTTTCCGACGGCGGCCGCTTCGCTGGTCTGGACGCTGCCGTGGCGCATGCCGTGACGCTGGTGGAAGCCGGTGCGGCCATGATCGACGTGGGCGGCGAATCGACGCGCCCCGGCGCAACGCCGGTCACGGAGCCCGAAGAAACCGCCCGCGTGATGCCGGTGATCCGAGCGCTTGCCGCGCGCCGAATTCCACTCTCGATCGACACCCGCCACGCCTTTGTCATGGCCGAGGCGCTTGCCGCCGGAGCTGCGGTCGTCAACGATATCACGGGCCTCGCCGGCGACTCAAAGTCCCTGGAAACTGTTGCCCGTTCGAAGGCCGCCGTCGTACTCATGCACATGCGGGGCGAACCCGCGACCATGCAGGACAACCCGGTCTATGTTTGGGCGCCTGCCGACATCTACGATTTTCTTGAAGAGCGCATTGCCGCGTGTCTTGCCGCCGGCATTCCCAAGGCGCGGATTGCCGTGGACCCCGGCCTCGGCTTCGGAAAAACCGATCTTCACAACGCACAGATCATGGATCATCTCGCCCTCTTTCACGGATTGGGATGCCGGTTGGTTGTAGGCGCGTCACGCAAAGGATTCATCGGCCGGCTGAGCCGGGGCGAGGGGGCCCAGGACCGACTGCCCGGTTCGCTCGCCGCCGCCCTACATGCTGTCGGCCAGGGCGCTCAGATCCTGCGGGTTCACGATGTCGCCGAAACCGGGCAGGCGCTCGCGGTAGCGGCGCGGCTCGCGGCAGGGCATTGAAAAGCATCGCTGATCGCGCCAACCTTGACGCTGGCCTCATATATTCATATATTCGAATATATGAATATATTGGCGATGCAAAGGAAGGCCGAGCAGGTCAGCGGATTGTTGAAGGCGCTTTCGCATCCGAAGCGACTTCTCATTCTCTGTCAGCTTGTCAAAAACGAACTTCCGGTCGGGGAACTGGCGGAGGCGATAGATGTGCGTGAATCCACGATGTCGCAGCAGCTCTCTCTCTTGCGTAAGGATGGGCTGGTCAAGAACCGGCGCAAGGGTCGGACCATCTATTACAGCCTGGCGCGTCCCGACATCGAAAAGCTCATCGGTTTTCTCTACGCGACCTACTGCAAAGCATAGGAGGCGATTATGGAACATTTTACGCCTATATCGTCCCTTATCGGTGGCGGCCTCATCGGACTATCGGCCGTTATGCTGATGCTGCTAAGCGGCCGTATCGCGGGCATCAGCGGCATAACCTCAGGATTGCTGTCGTTCACCTGGACGCCTGATAGCGCTTGGCGGCTGGCTTTCGTCGTGGGGCTGATCGGGGCGCCGGTTGGTTTAGCCATTGCTGGGGTGAAACCCGAGATCAGCTTTGTGACGTCGCTGCCCATCATGGCGATCGCAGGCCTCATCGTCGGCTTTGGCACGGTTCTGGGCGGGGGCTGTACCAGCGGTCACGGCGTGTGCGGTATCGCGCGCCTGTCTCCGCGTTCAATCATCGCCACTGTTGTCTTCATGACCTTCGGCGTGGCCACAGTGTTTATCGTTCGCCATCTTTTGGCGGGAGGCTGAACATGAAACGCATTGTTGCAGGGCTCTTTGCCGGGGCGGTTTTCGGGGCTGGGCTTTCCATCTCGGGCCTGATTAATCCGGCCAAGGTTGACGCCTTTCTGGACATCGCCGGCGACTGGGACCCCAGTCTGGCCTTCGTGATGCTGGGCGCGGTGATTGTTACGGCCGTCGGTTACCGGCTGGTGTGGCGGCGCGGGAGTCCGCTTCTGGAGCAGGCTTTCGCCCTGCCGACGCGGCGGGACATTGACCCCAATCTATTGGTCGGGGCGGCGCTGTTCGGCATTGGCTGGGGCCTGGGCGGGGTATGTCCGGGGCCGGGGCTCGCAGGCCTGGGCTTCGGCGCCACGGAAACCTTGGCTTTCGTGGCCGCGATGATTGTCGGCATGTTTGCCGCCCGTCAATTCGGGGATTTCCTCGGGAGACTAAAGTCTGGTGCTGGTCCCACCGTCACATCCAGCCAGTAAGGTTCTTGCTCATGGACGTCAAAGCCTTCTTCGACAGTGCCACTTTCACGGTGACTTACCTAGTGGCCGACGCCGCGACGAAGATTTGCGCTATTATTGATCCGGTGCTGGATTTCGATGCGACCTCAGGGCGGGCATCGCATACCGCGGCCGACGCGGTCATTGGCTATATACGCGCCGCAGGACTTCGTCTTGAATGGATTCTTGAAACCCACGCCCATGCCGATCACTTGTCTGCGGGCTCCTACATCAAATCGGTACTGGGCGGCAAAATCGCGATCGGTGAGCACATCGTCGACGTGCAGAAAATCTTTGCCGGCATCTTTAATCTCGCCGACGACTTCGTCGCGGACGGAAGGCAGTTCGATGTGTTGTTCAAACATGGCGAGACCTTCCCGATCGGCAATCTCAAGGCAACGGTGCTGCACACGCCAGGCCACACACCGGCCTGCCTCACCTACGTCATCGAAGACGCGGCGTTTATCGGCGACACCATGTTCATGCCGGACTACGGCACGTCGCGGGCCGACTTTCCGGGCGGTGACGCGCGCTCGCTTTACAGATCGATTCGCCAAATTTTGTCGCTGCCCGCCGATACGCGGCTTTTCACCTGCCACGACTACAAGGCCCCCGGCCGGGACACCTTCGCCTGGGAATCGACGGTGCGCGAGCAACGGCAAAGAAACGTCCATGTGCACGACGGTATCGGTGAGGATGAGTTTACCGCCATGCGGACGGCGCGCGACAAGACTCTCGGCATGCCTCACCTGATTCTGCCGTCGATCCAGGTGAACATTCGCGCCGGCGCCCTGCCGCCGCCGGAGGATAACGGCGTGTCCTATTTGAAACTACCCATCAACGCGCTCTAACTCGGTGCCCGGTTCATGGTGACAGACCTTCTGACGATTTTCTCGGGCACGCTGGTGGGGTTGGTGCTCGGTCTCTTGGGCGGCGGCGGTTCGGTTCTCGCCGTGCCGTTGCTGCTTTACCTGGTCGGCGTCAAAGACCCGCACGTTGCGATCGGCACCAGCGCGGTGGCGGTGTCGGCGAGCGCTGCGATCAATCTCGTACTCCACGCGCGCCAGCGCACAGTCAAGTGGCCGTGCACCATCACTTTTGCCGTCAGCGGCAGCCTGGGCGCGCTGGTCGGGGCCTGGTTCGGCAAAGCCGTGGACGGACAGAAACTCTTGCTCGCTTTTGCCGCAGCGATGGTGGGCGTTGGCATTTCGATGCTGCTGCGTAAACCCGAGGCCGGCGAGCCCGACGTTCGCCTCTCGCCCCGCCTCGCGGCACGTCTCGTCCCAACCGGCTTTGTTACTGGCATGGCGTCGGGCTTTTTCGGGATTGGCGGCGGCTTTCTGATTGTTCCCGGACTGATTGGCGCAACCAACATGCTCATCCTGAACGCCGTCGGCTCGTCGCTGGTGGCGGTGACGGTCTTCGGCGCGGCCACGGCGACCAGCTACGCCTTTTCCGGCCTGGTTCAATGGAATCTGGCCGGACTATTCATTCTGGGCGGCGCGGTTGGCGGCCTTTCAGGGCTTCGTGCCGGCACGGCCCTGGCGGGGCGCAGGGGGATGCTCACGCGCATCTTCGCCGGCTTTATCTTTGTCACCGCCATCTACGTCGCCGGAAAGGCGTTAGCCGGCACTAGTGGATCGAATCTAACACTTGGTGCCCGCGTTTGACTGCGGCGATGATTTTGTTTGGGTCTTTGGTCCAGGTAAAGGGTTTTGGCTTGGCGTTGATCTCGGCGAGGAATCTGTGAATAGCGGCTTTGAGGTCCTCGATA
>CAMDRB010000027.1 GCA_945906455.1 Caenispirillum bisanense | reverse complement strand
TTTCCTGTTCCTTCTTCAGAAACGCGATGCCGCGCGCCAAGACCGGATGGCTGCGCTCATGGCCGATCTGGGCGAGGAAACTCACGCAGCGGGCCGATACATCCGCCGTCGGTGGATCGAGCAGCGCGCCGTGGTCGGCGAAGGGAATGTGGTTGAGATAGACGCTGGCGTTATCGACGTCGAAAGCACCCCAGCCGCCGTTGGTGCTTTGCATGCCTTCGACCCACTCCACCGCGCGCGCGATGGCTTCGGCATATTTCGCCGGGTCGGCGCGGTGCAGCGCCATGGCGACGACGGCGGTGTCGTCGACATCGGGGTAATGGTCGTTGTTGTACTGAAAGGCCCAGCCGCCGGGGCGCAAGGTGGGGCGCTGTTCAGCCCAATCGCCCTTGACGTTGAGGATTTGTTTGCCCGCGAGCCACGCGCAGCTCGAAGCGAGAGCCGGGTCGTCTATGGTCTCGCCGGCTTCCATCATGGCGAGCGCCGCGAGGCCCGTATCCCAAATCGGCGACACGCACGGCTGACAGAACGTCCGGCCTTCGCCCGAAGTCAGTAGTTTCTTGATCGAGGCCTTGGCGGTGACCAAGCTGGGATGATCCTTGGGGAAACCAATGGCCTCCATGGCCATGACCGAGTTAGCCATGGCCGGGAAAATCGCGCCCAGGCCATCTTCGCCGTTGAGCCGCTCGGTCATGAACGCGAGCGCTTTGTCGAGCGCGCGCTTGCGTATGGACTGGGGAACGTGGGGTTCGATCCAGCGTAAGAGTCCGTCCAGCGCCAGGAACGCGAGGCCGCCCCAATGGCCGGTTGGATTGTGCAACCAGCGTTTCACGGTCAAGGGCGGGGTTGTGAACAGCTCTTGAATCCGCACACCGCGCGGGTTCTTGGCGCGGGGCTTTAGGGCCGCGAGCACCAAGAGAGGTACAACGACCGTGCGCGACCAGTACGAAATGCGATAGATCGTCACCGGAAACCACTTGGGCGCCAGCATCAACTCGACCGGCATCGCCGGCACCGCGCGCCACGGCGCCTCGCCGAATAGGGCGAGGGCATAGCGCGTGAAGACATTGGCCCTGGCGGCGCCGCCACGCGCGAGGACAGCGTCCCGCGCGCGCCTCATGTGCGGCGCGTTGACGTCATCGCCGACAAGCTTCAGGGCGAAGTAGGCTTTGATCGTGGCGCTAATGTCGAAGTCGCCGCGGTGGAAGAGCGGCCAACCGCCGTGGTCTTCCTGGATGCCGCGGATGTAGTCGGCCAGCTCCGCTTCGACGGCCAGTTCGATTTCATCCAAGTAATGGTTGAGCATGATGAATTCGGCGGGGATGGTCGCGTCGGCCTCCAGGTCGAAAACCCAGTGGCCGTCGGAGCGGCGGCGCCGACCGAGCGCAGCAGCGGCTTCCGCGATCACGCGCTCCAGCGGCGCAAAGGTGTTTACGTCAATGTTCATGGTCATGCAGCGAAATTGGCGCCAGCGTGAAGGCGCGGATTGAGTTTCCGGGCAAGCGCGGCGGCCTTAAATCCCGATCGTACCGCCCCCTCGATGGTTGCCGGCAATCCTGTAGCGGTCCAGTCGCCGGCTAGCAAGAGGTTCGGAAATTGCGTGAGGGCGCCGGGGCGTAAGGCCAGCGATTCCGGGGTTTGATCGAAAGTGGCGCGGCGCTCTTTGACCACCCGGCTGATGGGTTCGGGAAGGCCTTCGACCTCAAGGGCCATGGCGACATCCTGCCAGCAGGCGCGGGCGATTTGTTCGGCGCTATCGTCAACCACGGCGTGCGCGGCGCTGATGGTGACTGAGGCCAAAGTCGTGGCCGCATCCGTCCGGGCAAAGACCCATTGAGCGAGACCACCGACGACGCCGACAATGTGTACACCCGGCGCCGCCACGGCGCGCGGCAAACGGTAGTGCACGTTGACGATGGGCTCGCCCGCCGGCGGGACTTTAAGGCCGGGCAATAAGCTTTCCGCGATCCACGGCGGCACGGCGAGGATCACGATATCCTCGGCCGCGACCGGGATCGCGGCGCCATCGGACTTCATCGCTGTAATACGGCCGTCGGTGAAGGTGAACGCGTCGACGCGCGTGCTGGCGCGCACGGCGACGCCCGCCACGTCGAGTTTCGCAAGCGCGGGCTCGATCAAGGCATCGGCCAGGTTCAAACGCGCGACCAGGGGCCGAGAGGCCGCGCCGCCGCGCAAGAAGGTCTGCAACAAGACCGGGCGCAGCAGCGCCGCCGCCGCCTGGTCGGGGGCGGTGTTGAGGGCGCCCACGGTCAAGGGTTCCCAGAAGTTGCGAAACAGCGCGCCGGTCGTGTCGACACAGTCGGCAACGGTCGCATGTTTACGCGCGCGCAAGAGGCGCAAGACCGAAACGTAATCGAGCGCCCTGGTGCCCGGCACGCGGCGGTTGGGATCGAAGATCCACCAGGGGATGAGGCCGCTGCCCGGCCGGAGGATCCAGCGCGCGCCGCTCGGCGCATCGACAAAGTGAAAGGCCGCATCCGTGGGACCGGCCAGTTTGTCCGAAGCGCCGATCTCGGCCAGGTAAGTCATGGCGGCCTTATTGCCGCTCAGCAAGAGGTGATTGCCGTTGTCGATCACGCAATCGAGTTCGCGGTCGTGGTAGGACCGGCAGCGTCCGCCGGCCCGTGGCGCGGCTTCGTAAACCGTGAGACGCGCGCCGAGATGCGAGAGCCGTACGGCCGCGGCGAGGCCCGCTAAGCCGGCGCCGACGATATGCACGCGGCTCACGGTCGCGTTGCTCAAAACAACCCGTGGTGGACCGCGGTCCACAATTTGGCGGCCTTGTCTTTGAGCCTAGCCAGGCCACGCGGCGGGGGCACGGGCTTCCAGCCGTTGGCGCGCAAGGCATCGAGATGGCGGCGATAGACCTGCATCATGATGACCGCCGGGCGCACGGCGTCCTTGTCGCATTGGGCGAGGGCCGCCCGAGCGTCGGCAAATGCGCTTTCGGCGAGGGCGCCGACGGCGGCGATGACCGCAGGCAGGCGCGGGTCTTGGGCGACCTCGCGCGGCGTGGTGATGGCGACTCCCGCCTTGGTCAGATATTCCGCCGGCAGATAAAGCCGGTCGATGGCCGCGTCCTCGTCGATATCACGCAAGATATTGGTGAGTTGCAAGGCGCGGCCGAGGCGGTCGGCGACGCGCTCGCCCGCGGGTGTGGGCTCGCCGAAGGCATGAATGCACAGTCGGCCAACGGCGGAAGCGACCCGATCGCAATAGAAGTCCAAATCCGCCAAGGCCGGCGCGACGATCGGGCCGCGCGCATCCATCTCCATGCCTTCGATGACCGCTATAAAATCTTTCTTGTGGAGCTTGTGGACGGTGATGGCCGGGGCGAGGGCCCGCGTGATCTCGTCGCCCGGCCGCCCAGCGTAGAGCTCGTCGATCCGGCGCCGCCACTGGTCCAGCGCGACGATTTTGGCCTCACGCGAAAGGTGACCGTCGGCGATGTCGTCAACCTCGCGGCAGAAGGCGTAGACCGCGAACAGCGTGCGGCGCTTGTTCTCGGGCAGGAAGCGCATGGCCCAATAGAACGATGAGCCCGCCGCCCGGACCCTGGAGCGGATCGCCTTGATGTCCGAGGTTTCGGCCATTTCAAGCATCGAAGAGTCCCGTTTGAGTTTGCGCCCGCCAAGCCGCGGCCGCGAGGACTACCCCACAATGGCTTGTTTAGTAAGGGGATTTTCGCAGATTCTGGGCAAGCTACGAAAGCCCATAGTTGCGGCCCTTCCAGGCGCCACCCCGACTTCGCCAATGGGCCAGCGCCGAATCCAGGGTCATGCCCGCGTAGAGCGCGGCTATGAGTGGAAATAACAAGTCCTCCCAAGGACTTATCTGGTAGTCCAGGAGCGTCGGCCGGGTGGCGGTGGCGATGGCGGCCCATGCTAGGTCCCCCGGCCAGGGCGGCGATGCCATCACCGTGCCAAGGCGATGACAGCACAACCAGCGGCGGTGCGATAAACACCAGGACCAGGCCAGTAACCGCGAGCAGGAGCAGCGGCGCGGACGTCTTGAGTTGGGTAAAGGCCGTCCGGCGCACCATCGCCCAGAGGGGCTCCAAACTTTCGGCGCGGCGCAATGAACGGCTGGTGTCGGCCAGCCCAAGCCACAGCCCACCGCCGGTGCGCTTAACAGCCTCGGCCAGGGCGCAGTCGTCGATCAGGCGTCCGCGTATGGCACTGAGGCCGCCGGCGCGGGCGAGCGCCTCGCTCTGAAGCAGCAGACAACCGCCCGCGGCGCCGGCGGCGCGGGCGCGGTCGTCGTTGACGGCGGCGAAGGGATAGAGCATTTGAAAAAAGAAAATGAAAGCCGGAATCAGGCGACGCTCCCAGAAACTCTCGCAGCGCAACCGCGCCATCAGCGATACCAGCGCGCGCCGGTCGGTGACCGCCTTCGATACCAAGCGTTTGAGTGTCGCGGGCTGATGCACGATGTCGGCATCGGTGAGCCACAGATACGCCGGCGCGTTTTCCGAGACGGCGTGAGCAAGCCCGGCATTTAAGGCCCAGAGCTTTCCGGTCCATCCCGCGGCCAAGGGCGTCGCCGCGATCACGTCCAGTTTATGCGCCGATGGCGTAGCCGATGTGCCGCGCGCCACCTCAGCCGTGCCATCGGTGCTGGCGTCGTCAATCACGACCACACGGAACGCACCGGGGTAATCTTGGGCCAGTAAGCTGGCCACGGCCGCGCCGATCGTGTCGACTTCGTTACGGGCAGGGACGAGTGCCGTCACGGCGGGCCAGACATCGAGCGGGTGGTAGGCCGCAGGTAACCGCTGATCGGCGCGCCAGAAGCCGCGACGGAAGAAGATCAGATAGGTCCAAGCCGCAAGGCCGAAAAACGCAACAAAGGTAATCATCGGAACCAAAGGCGAAAGACGCCAGCCGCGGCGGTGCCTATGTATGCCAAGGGGCCAAGGGCGACGCGGCTCGCGAGCGGATCCTTGATCGCAAGGCGCGTGATAAGCTTCTCGGCGACAGCGACGATGACGGCGGTCTCGGCGGCGAGGCGCCGGTGCTCCATGGCCTTCGGCAATTTGCGCGCGTCGATCATCAGCGCGGCGGTACTGGCGACGCACGTGTTGAGCACACGGCGCAGCCCCGGCGCCGCGGCGGCGTTCTTAAGATCGGCGACGGCTGCTCCCTCGGCGCGCATCCAGTCTTGCGGCAGGTAGACCCGGTCCATCTCGGCGTAATCCTTGGCGCAGTCCTGGAGGTGGTTGATGACCTGAAGCGCGTTGCACAAAGCGTCCGAGAGCGGGTAAAGCGCCTTGTCCTCGCCGTGCAAGTCGCAGAGGAAGCGACCGACGGGCGCGGCGGAGCGCAGGCAGTAGTCGATCAGCTCCGCCCAGGTTTCGTACCGCGGTTTCACCGCATCCTGTTTGAAGGCCGAGATCAGATCGAGGCCGTGGCGTGGAGAAATGCCCGTGGCCGCGAGGGTCGCACGCAGTGCATGGGCCTTGGCAAACGCCGGTTCACTGCCATTGCCCGTGAGGGCGGCGGCAAATCCGTCGAGCCGCGCGATCTTATCGGCGGGCGCGAGCTTCGGATTGTCGGCGATGTCGTCGATGGCGCGGGCAAAGGCGTAGTAGGCAACCACGTGGGGCCGCAATGCGCGCGGGATAAGCCATGAGCCCACGGGAAAATTCTCGTCGCCCGCGCCCTTTCCCGAAGGCGTCTCAATTTCAGCCGCTGCGTTTCCCAAAGACACCATCGTGATCAACCCCCGCACCATTCGCCTGAGATCATTACGCCACGGGGCCGGGCCGTTCAAGGAAGCGCGTCAGAGCCGATTCCGGTGGTTCTTGGGGCGATTGATATCTTCCGGTCGTCAAGCAAACCGACTATCCTCGTGCGCGGAATGTTTGACGCGTAGGACAGGGGAAACGGCGCCATGAGAATGACGGGAAAGCGCACATTGCGCAGGGTACTCGCAGGGGCACTCACGGGCGCCTTTCTGCTTTTACCGATTGCTGGCACTAGCGCTGCCGAACGCATCAAGGTCATGGAGAATGACCGCTTCATTCTCACCCGGACAACCTATCCGCCGGGCGAGCGCCAGGCTGAGCTGCATCCGCCATCGGGCACCGGGCAACTGCTCACGCTGGTCACACCGGCCGAGATTGAAGTCAATTTCCAAGAAGGCGATAAGAAGTGGACCGAACGGGGCCCGTTCGAGCCGGGTAAGGTCTGGTATCTTCCACCCACTTTGCTCCACCAGTTCGCCAATGTCGGCAAAACGCCCTACACCTATATGGTGGTGACGTTTAAGTAGCCGCGGGTAAGTAGCCGCGGGTAAGCAGGCGCGGGCAGTAGGTGGCGGCAAGTGGTGGGCCTGCGGCGCGCCGAGCTCTTGACCAATTTCGCGCAGGAAGCCGGAACAACCGCCCATGACCCAGGCAGCTTACAAGTCGATTTTCGTCGTCGGCACGGCCCGGGAGCGGGCCGAGAATTTCGAGACCTACTTTGCATTCTCTACCCGGCATTCGGGCGAACTGATCGAATCCGAGAAGGACCTCGTCCGTAAACGCGAGAAACTGAAGTGGTTCCAGGATAATCCCGTGCGGTCAAACCGCCCGTTGCCCGATCCCCAATCCTTTTACCGCAATTACGTCGAGCTCGAGGACGATCCCAGGACGATGGATCGGAAAACCTTGCTGCTCACTTGCGTCTACAAGTTCGCGCGCCACGAATGGGTAGGCATCACCGGCGCCTGGGACGCAACCCCGACCCTTGCCCAGGCCCGCCGGCTCGAAGACAAGATCAGCCGCTATCATTTGGCCGAGGAATTCTGTCACGTGCGGCTGTTCCACGAGATGTTCCGCACCATGCAGCTCGAGGACGTGAAATGGGTGCCGCTCGGGCCCAAGATGCAGGCGGTCTATCGCGCGTTCCCCTACTTCCCCAGTTGGATTCTGGACGGCCCGGCATTTGTCACCGAACTAATGGGCATCGTGTTCTACCGCCATTTCGACGCGCTGCTCGACGAAACCTTCGCCGACGAACCCGAAGCGCGCGATCGCATACGTGCGCTGCTGCGTGAAATCACGATCGATGAGGTGGCCCACGCCGGCCAGCGCCGCAATTTCGTCGGGCCTAGGGGAACGATCTTCGCGAAGATCATCTTGCGCCCGCTGTTCAAGGCGTTTTTCCATGACATCCCCGGCTCCGCTCTGCTGTTCGATGTCGATCGCATGATCGCGGATGCGCGAGGTTTCGACTACTCGCTGATCGCGCCCGACATGATGGCCTTGAGCTGGGTGCCGAGCTATTGCCGGACGGGGTAGGTCGCTTCTAATTCAGCTGCCTTAAAGCCGCCTTGATTGCCGCAAAAATACCTCTCCACGTCCATAACCCGACCGCGATTATCCGGCTAACTGTTCAGTGTCGGCAGTACTTGGACTGTCGGATCGACTGGGCGGAAACGTCATGGAAAATCTGGATCGATTTTTTGAAGGCTACGAGCGCGTGACGCCCCGCCATTTCGGCGAAGTCATGGCGGCCCTGATCCTGGTCAGCCTCGTGGCCTGGATCCTAAACTAGAGGCCGATGCTCTACAGGATCCGGTTAAACCAGAACATCGACAGCGCCACGGAGATCAGCGCCAGCACTGCGGCCAGGGCCGAAAACCCGGCGGTAATCTCGGTCTTGGTTTTCTCCATGATGAGCTGCGCATTCATGGCATCATAGATTTTATTGAGCTCCTTGGCATTGCCGGCGCGGAAATACTGCCCGCGCGTCAGGTCGGCGATGGTCTGCAAAGTTTCTTCGTCCAATTGGACGCGCATCGAGCGGCCCTCGTAGCCCAGCGTCGTGCCCTCCTTCGAGCCAACGCCGACAGTATAGACGCGCACCCCGTGATTGGCGGCGATGCGCGCGGTCTCGAGCGGGTCGGGACCGGTCGTGGCTTGGCCGTCGGTCAACAGGATGACGATCGCCGATTGATACGAGCCCGGTGGCACGACCTTTGGTTCGGTCGGCGCCGGCTTGGGTCCGGCATCAAGCGACGAGCCGCGCGAGCCGCCGCGCCCGCGGCGGACTTCCGGCACCTGCACGTCGAAACTCTCGCCGGGGAAAATTGTCTGCAGCGCGACCAGAAGTCCGCTGCCGATGGCCGTGCCGCGTTGGGTCTGGAAGCGATCGATTGCGGCGTAGAGTTCCTCACGGTTGTCGGTCGGCGGCTGCACCAGCAAGGCGGAGGCGGCGAATGCAACAATGCCAATGCGGGTGTCGCGCGGCTGCTCCTCGATGAAGGCCTTGGCGGCGGCCTGGGACGCGGCGATGCGCGTCGGCTCCACGTCCTCGGCGCGCATACTGCCGGAAACGTCCATGGCTAAGATCACGGTCGAGCGCTGCGAGGGCAGCGTGACCACGGCGGCGGGGCGGGCGATCGCGGCGATCATCACAGCGAGCGCGGCCAGAAAGAGGATTGGCGGGACGTGGCGGCGGAAGCCGGCGCCGACGCCCATGGCGTCTTTGACCATGGCGAGGGCGGCATACCGCACGACCGATTTCTTCTTCCGGCGCAGCATCAGGATATAGACCGCGACCAGCGCTGGAACGACCAGCAACAGCCACAGGAGTTGGGGCCAAAGGAATGTCATGCGCGTGCATCCGATGTTCGGGATTCGACGACGAGGGAGTCGAGCGGTTGGGTTTCAAGATGGTCTGGAATTCCGCCACCGCCGGCGAGCTGGCTGCGGCGCTTGCGCAGATCGGCAAAGCGCAAGATGACGTCGACCAGATCGTCGCTGGTGGAAAGCTCGAGGGCGTCAACCCCGGCCCGGCCGAACGATGTCCTGAGCGCGGCCTCGCGCTGCTCGGCCAGGGCCGCGAAGCGCTTGCGAAAACCGCTGTCGTGGGTATCGACGAAGATCTGCTCGCCGGTTTCAGCGTCCTGCATCACGAGCAAACCGAGATCGGGAAGCTCCATCTCCAATTGGTCGAACAGGCGCACCGCCAGGACTTCGTGGCGCATGACCAGGTGGGCGAGCGGCTTGGCCCAGCCCGGCGCGCTGATGAAATCGGAGACCAAGAACACCAGCGACCGCCGCTGGACGATCTGCGACGCCGCCACCAGGAAATCGCCAAGATTGGTCTCGGGTGCCCGCGGCAGTTCGGGGCGCGCCATTAAGCTATTGATGATTCGCAAGACATGCTGGCGGCCGGTTCGCGCCGGGATTAGCGCGTCGATTCCGCCGGCACTGCCGCCGGTATAGAACAGCGCGCCGACGCGGTTGCCGTGGCGTGTCAGCAGGCGCGCGAGCACGCCGACAAAGTCCATCAGCACGGCGCGCTTTTTTACTTGTTCCGAGCCGAAGTCCACCGATGGGCTGATGTCGAGCAGGAACCAGGCCGTGACCTCGCGATCCTCGTTGTATTGGCGGACGTAAGGCTGCTGCAGCCGCGCGGTCACGTTCCAGTCGATATGGCGGACGTCGTCGTGCAGCTGGTATTCGCGCAAGCCCGCGAGATCCAGGCCGAAGCCCCTGAACAAGGTCCGGTAGTTGCCATGAAGCACACCGTCCAGTCGCCTAAGGACGGTCCACTCCAGACGGCGGAGGATCGTTTCAGACGTTGGCTGCGACTTTGACATGGGTCTCCAGCGGCTTTTCGGGGGCCGGAATAAATGACATCACGCGGCTCATAATCTGATCGGCGCTGACGCCGTCCGACAACGCTTCGTAGGAGAGCACGAGGCGATGGCGGAAGACGTCGTTGACAAGGTCGGTGACGTCCTCGGGCAGCACGTAACTGCGCCCGCGCAAGTAGGCCAGCGCCCGCGCGCCTTCGATCAGGTTGATGGGCGCACGCGGGCTGGCGCCGTATTGCAGGTAGCGGCCGACGTCGGTGACACCGTACTTGTCGGGAAAACGCGTCGCGGCGGCGAGTTTGACGGCGTACTGGATCAGCGACGGATCGACATAGGCCATCTGGCATTCGCGCTGGAGCGCCAGCAGCTGATCGGTGGTCGCGACCGCGGCCACGGCATGGGCGACGCCGGTGACGCGCCCGACGATGACAAATTCCTCTTCTTCGGTGGGATAACCCACCAGCACTTTCATCATGAACCGGTCGATCTGGGCTTCGGGCAGCGGGTAGGTGCCCTCGGTCTCGATTGGGTTCTGGGTGGCCATCACCAGGAAGGGTGCGGGAACCTTGTGGGATTCGCCGGCGATCGTGACCTGGCGCTCCTGCATCACTTCCAGTAGCGCGCTTTGCACCTTGGCGGGCGCGCGGTTGATTTCGTCGGCGAGTAAGAGGTTGGTGAACACCGGGCCCAGCGAGGTCGCGAAGTCGCCGGTCTTCTGATTGTAGATGCGTGTGCCCACCAGATCGGCCGGCACCAGGTCGGGCGTGAACTGGATGCGCTTGAAGTTGCCGCGGATGGTCTTGGCCAGCGTGTTCACGGTCAGCGTCTTGGCGAGGCCGGGCACGCCCTCCACCAGCAAATGACCCTGGGCCAGGATCGCGACCAGCACGCGCTCCAGGAAATGGTCCTGACCGACGATGACTTTTTTCACTTCGTAGAGGACGCGTTGCATCAGCGTGGCAACTTCGGCGCCGTGGGGGGCTATATCAGTCATGATCATCCGTTTGGCTAGAGGGCGTTTGGCTAGAGGGCGTTTGGGTAGAGTGCGATTGAATTAGAACGGCGACACGCCGGCGGCCGCGGCAGCATTCTCGATGGGCACGGCAAAGCCGATGCCGATGAACACCCGCTGGTCGGTCGGATTGAGGATGGCGGTAACGATGCCCACGACCTCCCCGTCGGCGGTCACAAGTGGGCCGCCCGAATTGCCGGGATTGGCGGCGGCGTCGAACTGGATAAGGTTGGTGAGCGTGCGTTTGCCTTTGGGCGAAATGTAGTCGCGGCGCATGCCCGAGACGATTCCTGAAGACACCGACGGGCCGATGCCGAAGGGATGGCCAACGGCGATGACTTCGTCGCCGAGGTTGAGGCCGCGGGTCGAGCGCAAGGTCGCCGGCTTCAAGTCGTCGGGGATGCTGTCGGTCTTGAGCACCGCGAGGTCGTCCTCGGGCTGCACCGAAACCACATGGGCATCGGATTTGTGTCCGTTGGCGAAGGTCACCGAAATGCGGTCGGCGCCGGCGACGACGTGAATGTTGGTGAGGATGGTGCCGGACTCTTCGATGACCACGCCGGTACCCACCGCCTTTTCGGTATCCTCGCTGTCTTCAAGGCCAACCTGATTCACGCGCACAACCGAGGGCCGGATAATGTCGTAAGCCACGGCGGCCCGGGACGGTTCAGCTTCCTGCTCCTCGAGGGTATGCAGGACGGCTTGATCGATGTCGTACTGGGTCAACGTGCGCGGCGCGGTGACGGCGCTATAGGCGGCGACGATGGCGACGGTCAGCAGGCTGCTGGCGACGATGGACAAGAGGCGGGCGTGGCGGCCCTGGAACCGCCGCCAGGCGAGAACCATGCGCGACGGCGGGGCCGGGGGTTCGCCGGCCATTTCGGGGGCCGCCGCGGCTTTGCCTAGCCGGCCGTAAGGGCCCGTTCGGCGGGAATGGCTGTAGAGACTGACACGCTTCATCTGGGCCTGCTCCCCCCCGACAATTTCCCTAAGGATTCGAGCGTATTCAAAATTCCGGGGAACACAAAGCGCTTTCCTCACCGGTATCCTAAACTCACGGACAGGACGGCGCGCTCCGTCGGGGCGGACGCGCGCCGGCCTAGAAGCGTGGCCGGAGCCTTCTTGGGTTATGGGTGCGCCTTCAAGCAGTTAGCTGCGGTATCGGGGTGCCTTTGGCGGCGTCCTTGGGCCCGCGACCGGGGCGTGGCAACAGGGCGCGGAGAGCGGGCGGTTTTGCCGATGAATGGGGAACCGTGGTCAATCCCGGCCGCCGAGCCCTATAATTCAGCTGCTCATAAAGGGACGTAATGATGTTTCGCAACACGCGCGCGGCCTTAGCGCTTCTGTGCCTGGGATTTCTTTGCGCAGTGGTCGAGGCCGGCTTGGTCGAGGCGAGCGCGCAAGTGCCGGCATCGCCCACGGCCGTGGTCGAACGCTTTCACGCCGCCCTGATCGACAACATGAAAGGCGGCAAGGTGCTTGGTTTCGATGGCCGCCGCGCGAAACTCGATCCGGTCGTGAAAGCGACCTTCGACATTGCCGCCATGGCGCGAATTTCCGCCGGCGCGGCCTGGCAAAAAATGTCCGAGGCCGAGCGCGCCGAGATCATCGCCGCCTTCAGCGCCTGGACCACGGCCAACTACGCCGGAAGTTTCAACGCCTGGGACGGCGAGAGTTTTGCCACCAAAGATCAGTCGCCCGACGACGGCAAGGGCAATGTGGTGGTGAACACCAGCCTCACGCCCAAAAATATTCCGCCGGTGGTGTTCAGCTATCGGCTGCACAAAGTCGACGGCGCCTGGAAGGTCTTCGACATCTATCTCGACGGGGCGGTGAGTCAATTAGCCGTGCGGCGCGGCGAGTTCGCGGCGGTGCTCGCGCGCGGCAGCACCGCCGAGCTGATCGCCCATATGAACCGGCTGGCCGCCGCTGCGCGTAAGGACGGCTGAGACGGAAACTTCGGTTTATGGCCGGCCGGGCGGTGGGCCGAGCAGCGCCGGCAAAACCACCAATGTCGCGAGCAGCGTGTAGACCAGCGCCATGGTCAGCAAGAGCCCGAGGCTCGCGGTGCCGGTATGGGTCGAGATCGCGAGGCTGCCGAAGGCAGCGCCGGTGGTCAGCGCGCTATAAAGCATTCCCCGCCCCGCCGGCGAGGCCAAGAGCATGGCTTCGCCTTCGCGCCATGCCGTGACAAAATAAATCGGGAAGGTGACGCCAACGCCCAGCAGCAGCGGCAGCGCGATGATGTTGGCGAAATTGATCGCCAGGCCTAAGAGCACACAGGTGCCGAGGGTCAGGATGGCCGCGAGCAGCAACGGCGCGAGCACGCGGGCGACGTCGCTCGCGCGGCGCAGGACGGCAAACAGCAGCAGCGTGATGGCGACCAGGGCCAGCGTCGCCGCCGTTCGGAAAGCGCGGGTGACCAGGCGGCCGGTCTCAACGATCACGACCGGTTCGCCAAAGGCCTCCGGCGCGACGCTGCGCACGGCCGTCAAGAAGCGGTTGAGCGCGGCGGCATCGCCGCCGGTGGTTTTGGGAAAGGCCTGGACCCGGAAGCGCCCGTCGCGGGCAACGAAGGCGGCGCGGAGATCTTCCGGCAAGGCGTCTAGGCTCACCGGCGAGGGATCAAGGCTCAAAGCCAAGGGCGCGAGGGCTTCATCGAAACCGCCGAGAAACGCCACCGAGAGTTTATCGAAGGTCGCGCTCTCGGGTTTGGCGAGCAGGCGATCAAGGGCGGCAATCAGGAGCTTCGCGGCCTCGCGCAAGTCGCCGCCGGCGTTGACGGTGTCGACGCCGACGCTGGCGACGTAAGCCTGAGCCTGGTCACGGGCGCTTCGCGCCGACGCGATCAAGTCCGCGGGCGTGGGCGCGGCCTTGGCCGCGATTCCGGGCAACAGGACCGGACCCGCGAGAAAAGAGATTTCCTCGATGGCGGCAAGCTTGGCCTCCTGGTCGGCAGGGATGACGTCGAAGATCGTCAGGGTGTGGCCGACCTCGGGCAGCGCCGTGAGCCGCGCGGCTAAAGCCTTGGCCGCTTCAGGCGTCCCGACGAGCACGCTGAGCGAATTCGGATTGATCATCGGATCGTCCATGAGCTCAAACGCCGTCGACATGGACTCGGTGGCCGGGTCCTTGAGCTTCAAAGGATCGAAGTCGAAGGTCAGCCTGGGCAAGGACGCGAGTGCCGCCAAGGCCAGCAGGACCGCGCCGGCCAGCAACGGCCGACGATAAGCGACTAAGGCGCGGTTGAGGGGCGTGGCCCAACGGTAGCCGACTTCGCGGCTTTCGCCGCGCGCGCCCATGAGGCCGAGCAGCGCCGGGAGCAAGGTGAAACTCAAGACCAGCGCGATGATCATACCGCCGCCGGCGATGACGCCGAGCTGCGAGACGCCGCGGTACTCGGTCGGCAGGAACGAAAAGAACCCAAGGGCCGTGGTCGCGGCGGCGAGCGCGAGCGGCCGCGCCATGATCGCGCCGGCAGCGTCGAGCGAGCCGCCGAGGCCGTCGGCGTCGGCTGCGCGCGCAAAGCGCTCAGCCCGGTAGCGCATGGCGAACTGGATGCTGAAATCCACGGCGATACCGACGAACATCACCGCGAAGGCTACCGAGATCAGGTTGAGCTCGCCGACCGCCAGCGCCGCCCAGCCCAAGGTGAGCATGAACCCGGTGGCCAGCGTGATCAGAGCCGCGCTCACGACGCGCCCCGAGCCCAGCGCCATGAACAGGAGAATGGCAACCAGGACCACCGAGATCAGGCCCGAGAGGCCGATGCCCTCGGCGACGGTTGACAGTTCCTCGTCGGAGAGCGGGATTTGGCCGGTGAGGCGAACGCGGATGCCATTGGCGGGTGTAAGGCCCAAATCCTCGGCGCTCGCGCGGATCAGGGCGCTGGCCGCGCCGCCTTGTTTAAGGGCGCTGAGGTCCAGTTTGGGCTGGGCCAGCACCATGGCCCGCGCTCGTGTCGTCGGCCCGAAGCCCGCGAACAGTTTTGCCCAGTTCAACGAGGCCGCTTGGCCGTCGAGAACCTTACCGATGGCATCGGCGGCCTGGGTCACGGCCGGCGCCATGGCCGCGGTCGCGGTTTCACCTTGGGCGGCGGCCAGGAACGCGACTTCGAAAAGGCGGAAGAGCCCACGCGGGTTGCGGTCGGTGGCGATGGCGCCCAGGAACGGCTGCGCCCGGGCGAATTCGACGGCAAGCTTTTCCAAATCGGCCATGGACAAGTACAAAAGGCCGTTGTGCGCGAAAAAATCGCCGCCGGTCGGGTTGCGCACGCTGTGCAAAACCTCGCCGCGCGATTCCAGCCGGGCGACAAGCCGGTCGGCGGCACCTTGCGCCTCGGCCATCGAGGGCGCGTCGATGACCGCGACGATCAATCCGGTTTCGCCAGGGAATTGCTGGTTGAATGCGACCTGCGCCTCGCGGAAATCGAGGCCGGAATCGAACAGCGCGAGCGAATCGGTGTTCATGCCGAGATGCCGCGCGGCGCCCCAGGTGGCGCCAGCGGCGATCGCGAGGATGAGCAGTGTCGTCAACAACGGCCGACGCCGGCTGATGCGGACAAGGCCGCAAGCGAGGGTGCTCAGGGTCATGGCAGCAGTATAGCGTGAACAACCGTCGCGATCCTATCGACCGAGGCCAGGAGGTATTTCGGTGATGGCGCGAATAATTTACTCGGGCCCGATTCAGCGTCCCAGCGTCCCAATTCCCGGGCTCAAGGAATTTGGGACAGAGCCGCCTCCCCCGGGTCTTGAGAGAAAGAGAGGAGAGAGAGAATCCTAATTTTCTATACGCGAGGCTGTCCCACTTTTCGCAAGCCCAGGAAATGGGACGCTGGGACGCGTCTCGGTGTCCCAATTCCCAATTTGGAGCTTGCCCGACGTTATAACATATGTTATAACGTCCATAACAGGCGGAGTGAAGACTATGCAAATCCTCAAACTCACAGCGATTGGCAATTCGATAGGCGTTGTCCTGCCAAAGGAAGTCACGGCCAAACTGAAGGTGGCGAAAGGGGACTCTGTCTTCTTAACCGAAACCCCAGATGGCTATCGGCTCACACCCTATAGCCCCGAATTCGAGACTCAGATGACCGCAGCGCGCAATATTATGAAAAAACGCCGTAATGCACTTCGCGAGCTTGCGAAGTGACATGGCGGTGGGTCATCGAAGACGTTGTTCTTGCGATCCACGGCGAACAGCTTGCCGAACACAAAGGGGCCGACGGCCTCAGAGATAGAGGTCTTCTCCAATCGGCACTCGCACGGCCGGAAAATCTAGCCAGTTATAAAGACTCAGCTCCTGACGCCGCAGACCTCGCGGCATGCTACGCGTACGGAATCGTCCGGAATCATCCGTTCGTGGATGGGAACAAGCGCGTGGCCTTTGTCGTTGCGGAGCTTTTTCTCGCGCTGAACGGATTTGAGTTGACCGCGGACGATACGAGTTGCGTGACTACGGTTCTACAGCTTGCCGACGGCAGCGTGACAGAAAAAGCTTTCGCGGTATGGGTACGGAGCAATCTCACGAAAACTTGAGAAGATGCTCAATAGCTAGCAATCGGAGCTCACGATGCTGTCTCTCAAACTCAGGGCGCTTGGATCGTCCACGGGTGTAGTTCGCCCGAAGGAGATGCCGCGCGGCGCCGAAAACCGCGCCGGCGGCGATCGCGAGGATCAAGGGCGTGGTCAGCCACGGCTTTCGCCGGCTGACGCGCACAGTGCTTTTGGCGAGCTTACGCAGCGCCATGATAACAGTATAGCGTACCCGGCCGCCGCCATCCTATTGTCGCGCCCAATTATCTTAAGGCAACTCCGGACTCCCGATGATCCCCAAGGTTCAGTTGACCGACAAAGCTGATCCGGATGTGCGCAATATCATCGTCCAGGGATTGCGGGCTTTCAACGCCGCGGCGACCGGCCTGCCCGCCGACCCGCCAACGCCGCTGGTCATAACCCTGTCGCACCCCGAGACCGGCGCCGCCATCGGCGGTTTATGGGGCTACACCGCCTTGCAGCACCTCTTTATCGAATTGCTTTTTGTGCCCGAGGCCTTGCGCGGCGAGGGCTGGGGATCGACGCTGATGAAGACGGCCGAAGCCGAGGCCGTGGAACGCGGGTGCACGGGTATCTGGCTGGATACCTTTAGTTTTCAGGCCCGCGGCTTTTACGAGCGGCTGGGCTACCGCGTTTTTGGTGAACTCGACGACTTCCCGCCGAGACATTCGCGCTTCTTTTTAACAAAAAGGCTGCCGGCGCCATGACCGCGCTGGTGACCGGCGCCACGGGTTTCATTGGCTCGGCGGTCGCGCGCCGCCTGCTGGCCCGCGGCGAAACCGTGCGCGTGTTGGCACGAGCGGGTGGCGACCGGCGCAATCTCGAAGGCCTCGCCGTTGAAATCGTCGAGGGCGATCTGCGCGACCAGGACGCGCGCAGGCGCGCGGTGCAGGGCATTGACAGCCTTTACCACGTGGCTGCCGACTACCGCCTGTGGGTGCCCGATCCGGATGCGATGTACGCGACCAATGTTGAGGCCACGACCGATCTACTGCTTCGCGCGGCCAGCGGCGGCGCCCGGCGCATGGTCTATACCAGCAGCGTCGCGACCTTGGGGATTCCGGGCGACGGTTCGCTCGCTACCGAGGACACGCCCGTCGCCCTGACCGAGATGGTCGGACCTTACAAGCGGTCCAAATATCTGGCCGAGGAAGCCGTGCGAAAACTGGCGGCGGAGGAAAAGCTGCCGGTGGTGATCGTCAATCCGACGGCGCCGGTGGGTCCGCGCGACGTCAAGCCGACGCCCACCGGGCGCATGGTGACCGAGGCCGCCGCCGGGCGCATGCCGGCGTTTGTTGATACCGGACTCAACCTCGCACACGTCGACGACATTGCCGAAGGCCACGTTCTCGCTCACGACAAGGGCGTGCTCGGCGAGCGCTATATCCTGGGCGGCGAGAATCTCACCCTGCAACAGATCCTCGTGCGCATCGCCGCACTCACCGGCGGCAAGGCCGCGACCATCAAGCTGCCCCACGGCGTGGTCCTGCCGCTGGCCTACATAGCGGAATTCGCGGCGCGTTTGTTTCGCACCGGCGAACCCTTCATGACCGTCGACGGCCTCAAGCTCGCGCGCAAGCGGATGTTTTTCACCCACGCCAAGGCCCAACGGGATTTGGGCTATAGCGCCCGGCCGGTCGACGAAGCTTTGATCGATGCCATCGCCTGGTTCCGCAAACACGGCGCCCTGTCGCCTAAGTAAGCTCTAGCCCGCCTTGAGATTGGCGGCGGCGTCTTTGCCGCGTTCGTTGACCAAGTCGTAGCTGACGCGTTGACCTTCGACCAGAGTATCCATTCCCGCGCGCTCAACGGCTGTGATGTGGACGAACACGTCCTTGCCGCCGTCGCCCGGCTGGATGAAACCGTAACCCTTAACCTTATTGAACCACTTCACCGTTCCTGAGGCCATTTCATCTGTCTCCGTCGTTGCGCCCAAGCGCGAATTGCCACGCACGCGTCGCGCGGCGTCCGGCAACCTCGAAGTTTGTCCGGTGACTTGAGAGCGCGCCGCCCTTGGGCGCGAACGCCGCGGGTCGAAAGCGATTCAGGCAAGGTCAGGCCAAAACGCGATTGCTGATAATTGAATCCTCGGTGGCTTTGAAAAGTCAAGAATTTTCAAGGTTCCCGGGCCCTCGCGCCGGTGCCGGAAAGCCAATACAAGCAACCGTTGCGGGGGATACGACCCTTTGGAATCGCGGCACTAGAGTCCTTCCCGGCGCGCGGAAGGCGCGCATCTAATAGTTGCCGGCCTTCGTCGGCGCGAGTGAATCACTGCGCCGGATAAGAAGGCCTCTAAATCGTTATCTTGAGCACGTCCCGCCAGCGCGCGAAGGCGCGCATCGATTAAGAAGCCGGCCTTCGCCGGCGGAAAACCGGTACCCACTTTTCCGGGACGTGCTCTAAGTGGTAACCGGTTGTGGGCGCGCGAAGGGGCGATAAATCAGGTTGAGGGAAGTTATGGCCACGGAGAAAGTCCTACACCTGTTCGATATCACGGCATCGGGTGAGCAGGTGCCCTTGGCGGAGGTTGGCCAGTGCGACGCCCCGTTTACGTTCGCCCACGTCGACAGCCCGCCCTTGAATCTGCCGGCACCGATTTTTCTGAACCGGCCCGAATTCGCCAAGGTGTTTCCCAATGGTCCCGTGGCCCGCTATCCGCAAATGATTTGCGCGGTGGAGAATTGTTTTCTCATGGGGCCCTTTGGATTTGTCGTGCTGCCGCAAGGACAATTGATCCGCCAGTCGGCCGTGAACCTTGACGGCGCATCCATGGAATTCAGCCTGGGCCATTACAAAGGCCAGTTGCCGGGCACGCATCTTCCCTGGGCGCAAGCGCCGGCGACGGTGTTTGCCGCCAACAGCTACTCGACCAACAACTATTTTCATTTCCTGACCGATGCGTTCGCGCAACTGCATTGGCGCGACCGCCTGCCGGCGGCCGGTGACGCCAAAGTCATCGTCAGCGGCTTTCCGCCCCATGCCGAGGCGACAATGCCCTTCGTCGGCGCGGCCATGAACGTGCTGGGACTGCCGGCGGGTACGCTCCAGCCCTATGACGGCACACTGTTATTTTGCCGCAAGCTGATTTTCCCGCGCCGCGACACCGGCATGAGTCCGTGGAAGGCGCAATTCCTGCGCCGGTGTTTTGGCGTCGAAGGCCGGACGCGGACGAAGGATGGCAGGCAGACCAGTGGCAGTCAGATCGGCGGCAAGCAGCGGCTTTACATCGCCCGCGGCGCCGCGCCGCGCCGGCGGGTGTTGAACGAGGCGGCCGTCGAACATCTCCTGAAGGGCCACGGTTTTGTCGCCGTCAATCCCGGCGCACTGTCGCTGGTTGAACAGGTCAAACTTTTTGCCGACGCCGAGATTGTTGCCGGACCGCACGGCGCCGGGCTCACCAATGCGATCTTCATGGCGCCCGGCGGCGCGGTGGTCGAGCTCACGCACCACGAGCGCGTGGTCTGGACCTATCACGAGGTCGCCGGAGCCGGCGGGCACGCCTACGCCTCGGTCATCGCCGACAGCCAGGGCGACAGCGAGGAGCCGCTGTTCGCCGATTTTAGTGTCGACCTCGAAGCGCTCGATGCGGCGGTGAAGGCCGCCATCGCGGCGGTAAAATAGGCAAGGAGATGCGGTTCAGCCCGGCTGAGTAACGCTGCCCTGTAACGCTAATTTTATGGGCGCCGTGCGTGCGGTTCGGGTGACCCGGCGGGGCAAGTGACGTATAACTGTGGCTAGTCAGAAAACGTTACCTCAACAGGGAGGCTTGAAATGGAGACCGCAGCCAACAAACCCAAAGTCGATAGCCGGGTTATCGCGCTTTACAACGAGTACATCCATACCACCACCATGACGCGCGCTCAGTTCATTGCGCGGGTGACGCGGATCGCCGGCGGCTCCGCTGCCGCCGCCGCGATCCTGCCCCTGATCGAGCCCAACTATGCGCAGGCGCGCCAGGTGGCTGAGGACGACAATCGTCTGGAGACCGGCTACATCACCTATGACGGCATGACCGGCAAGGTGAAGGCTTATTCGGCGCGGCCCAAGGGTGCTGGAAAACTGCCGGCGGTCCTGGTGATCCATGAAAACCGTGGCCTCAACGAGCATATCGAGGACGTCGCGCGGCGTGCCGCGCTCGCCGGGTATTTCGCGATTGCGCCCGACGGCCTTTCCAGCGCCGGCGGCGCGCCCAAGGACCAGGAAGCCGCGCGCGACTTGTTCTCCAAGACCGACGCCGCCAAGATCGCGGCCGATGTCGAGGCCGGTGTGCCGTTCCTCACCAAACATCCGAACAGCACCGGCAAAGTCGGATCCGTGGGCTTCTGCTACGGCGGCGGCATGTCGCTGCGTTGCGCCGTGGACGTGCCGGGCCTGACGGCGGCGGCGGGCTTCTACGGCCGCGCGCTCAGCCCCGCCGACGTGGCCAAGCTCAAGGTGCCGATCATGATGCATTATGCCGGCGACGATCCGGGCATCAACGGCGGCATCAATGATTTCCGCGCCGCGCTCGATGCGAGCAAGGTGTCTTACAGTATCAACATGTACCCGGGCACCGGACACGGCTTCCACAACGACACCGGCGCGGCGCGCTACAACGCCGATGCCGCCAAGTTGGCCTGGGGCCGCACGGTTGCGTTCTGGGATACTTTCTTGAAAGTATAGCTTTCAGCGGAGCCGGTCGCGGCCGCGCTCCGGCAAAAATACTCTATCCCATCGCCTTCAGCGGTGGTTGACGGAGAACCCGTTGCGCCGGCAGGTGGACCGTGACGGTCGTGCCTACCCCGTGCGTGCTGGTGAGCGCGAGGACGCCGCCGTGCAGCTTCACCATCTCACTGGCTAGGGACACTCTGAATAAGTCATCGACACGCCAGGGTCCTTGTGATTCTTAGTCTGATGCGGGTGTGAAGCAAAGGAATTGCTCCTATGAAGCAGCTGACTTTGGCGGTGGCGGGTTTCGAGCGGTACGCGAAGACGACGCGGCG
>CAMDRB010000026.1 GCA_945906455.1 Caenispirillum bisanense | reverse complement strand
CGTCTTGAAGGCCCGGATCGGCGACGTGGTCAAACTGCGCACGCCCGCCGGTGAGGAGAGTATCGAGGTTGTGGCGATTCATTACGGTGGAACGCGTCGCTGAGTGTCCGTCCGGCGCGACCTCAATCGATCTTCAATCGCGCGAAGATCATGGCCCCGTTGGGGCTTTGGCCGTAAGGCGCCTTCAAGGCCGCCGGAAGAAAATTAAACGAATAAAGCGCGCCGAGGCCGAGTTTAGCCCGCCCGGCGATAGGCCAATCGTGGATCGCGCCGGCCGAGGCCTTGGCAACGATATGAGTAGGGCCGTGATGCCCGTTCATGGAAAGCAGTTCATTATTCTCATGACGCTCGGCACGCGCGAAAACGGTCCAGACGCCCTGAAAATTGATCGCCGACTCTAGGATGTAGGCATCGAGACTCTCGTGATCGCTCGTCCGCCGACCCCAGGCGGCCGTGGTCGACCACGACCCGGTCGCGAGCGGCCGCGTATAGATGGCGCTCAACGACCATCTTGTTTGATTGTCGGCGGGCTCCAGGGCTTCCGGACTCTTCACGTGGGCCCAGGACGCTTGCAACGACCACGCCGCGGCAGGGTTCCAAGATAAGCGGGCAGCGGTTGAGTCGAGCGCGCCGGTCTCGATGTCATAGCGGTTTTCGTCCGACTCACGACCGTGAAACCGCGACGCTTCGACCTTCCACGCGTCGTGGACGTAGCCCGCCGTCACCACGCCGAAGGTGATATGGGTCGAATCAAGCCAGTGATGGCTGATGGGCGGTTCGGGGCTGTCGTTGGTGGACTGCCGGTGCATAAATGCCGGTGGGCCGAAGGCCGGCTCGCCGGGAAGGCCCGCATAAACAAAAAGACTCTGAGTGTCGCTCAAGCGATGACTATAAGAGGCCGAAATTTCCATGATCAGGTCGTGCGGGTGCTGTCGGTCGATCAGCGGCGTGACCCCGTCGGCGGATTCACCCGACGCCAGCAACAGCGGCAGGCCGGGTTTGCCCATAAACGGATCGGGGCTGACCATGGCGCGGAATTGCACGGTGTCGCCGGAGGCCAAGCTACGCTGCGCCATACCCATGATCATGCCCGAGACAAAGGCCTTCTTGCCGCCCCGCGGGCCCTCCTGCCAATCATAGACACTATTCAGAAGGGCGTGCCCCATCAGCGTCCAATCGCCGTTCATAGACTGTAAACCGCCATGAGCCGAGGTATCGGGTTGCCAGGACGTCCCGGAGGCTTCGCGCGCCATGGCGTATGGCCCCAAGGCGCCCTTCATGGCCATGCCGTGGCTCATATCGTGGCCCAGGGCGCTCATGTCCTGACCGTCATGTGCGCTGTGATCCGTGCTTGCGCTTGCACCGGCTCCCGACAAGTCCGGGGCCGGCGTTGCCGTGGTCTGCGCGCGCACGGAGACTGCCGTTCCAACAACCAACGGTGCGACCGCCAAGAGAGAGCAAAAAAGCTTCATAAGCCGCTCCACCGGGGGACGCTCCGGTTCGGCCCCTATCGGAGCGATGTCTGCTCAGGCGGCGGGGGCCGCCTGGAAACTATATCGGGCAGAGTTGCACCACATTGATCTCGCGCAAAGGCCTTCGGGGCCGCCGATCATCACTTCCCCGCGACCACTACGATCTCGACGAGGTACTCCGGCGCGGCGAGTTTGGCCTCCACGGTCGCGCGTGCGGGACCGTTGCCGGAAGGCACCCAAACATCCCAGGCCTTGTTCATGTCGGCGAAGGACTTGATGTCGGCGAGATAGATGGTGGCGGATAGTATCTTCTCCTTGGCCGATCCGGTGCGCGCGAGCAGGCCATCGATCTGCTTCAGCACCGCCGCTGTCTGGCCGGTGACGTCCGCCATGTCCTTGTTGATCTGACCGGCGAGATAGATCGTATCGCCGTGGACGACCGCCTGGCTCATGCGGGGCCCGGTCTCGAATCGCTGAATGGTCGGCATCGTAGCTCTCCTCATTTTATTTTAAGTCTACCCCGACTTGTTACGAGGATGACGAACGGGACCGCTATTGTACCAGCTCTCTGGTTTTTAAGAACGTGATCTGGGGATTGTCTTCAATCGTTCGATTCAGGTGCCAGGCGTTGCGCGCGAGGAAAACCGGCGCATTGTCGTGGTCATCGGCGACCGCGACGCGGTTCGTGTCCATGAACTTCTTCAAAGTCGCGGCGTCCGCCGCGCGCAGCCAGCGCGCGGTATGGAGTTCCGATTTCTCGAATCGCACGGCGACCTCGTATTCCGTACGAATGCGGTCGGCGAGCACGTCAAACTGCAAGCTGCCAACCACACCGACGATCCAGTCCGTGCCGAAGCGGGGCTTGAATACGCTAGCCGCGCCTTCTTCCGCCAGTTGCTGGAGCGCCCGGCCTAAATGTTTGGCCTTGAGCGGGTCCAAGGGCCGTACGGTTTGCAATAGTTCCGGAGCGAACGCCGGGATGCCGGTGAAATGCAGCGCCTCGCCCTCCGTCAGGGTGTCGCCGATCCGCAAGTTACCGTGGTTGGGGATGCCGATAATGTCGCCCGGCCAGGCATCTTCGGCCGTCTGGCGGTCCTGGGCCATAAACAATTGCGGGCTGGCGATGTTGAGCGTTTTCCCCGAGCGCACGTGCAAAAGTTTGGCGCCGCGTCTGAAGTGACCCGACGAAAGACGCACAAAGGCGATCCGGTCGCGGTGTTTAGGATCCATGTTCGCCTGGATCTTGAACACGAATCCGGAAACCTTAGCCTCCTCGGGGTCAACTTTACGCTCCTGCGCGGCCTGGGGTTGCGGCGGCGGCGCCAACTCGGCTACGCCGCGCAAGAGTTCGCGCACTCCGAAATTATTCAACGCGCTTCCGAAATAGACCGGTGTCATATGCCCTTCGAGATAGGCTTTGCGGTCGAAGGGACGACATAGGCCGCGCACCATGCCTACGTCCTCGCGCAGCTTCTTGACGGCGCTCATCGGCAGCAGTTCGTCGAGCTTCGGGTCGTCAAGGCCGTTGCACTCGACCCCCTCACCCAGCTTCTCACCCTTGGTACGCGCCATCAGGAATAGACGGTCATGGACGAGGTCGTAACACCCCAGAAAATCCCTGCCCATGCCGATGGGCCAGCTTAGCGGGGACACGTCAAGCGCTAAGCGGTGCTCGATCTCCTCCAGCAGCGAGAATGGATCTTGTCCCTCGCGATCAAGTTTGTTGATGAAGGTGGAGATGGGCATGTCGCGAAGCCGGCAGACCTCGAACAGCTTCAGAGTCTGAGCTTCGATGCCCTTGGCGCAATCCAGCACCATGACGGCGGAGTCGACCGCTGTCAGCGTGCGGTAAGTATCTTCGCTGAAATCCTCGTGTCCGGGCGTATCGAGCAGATTGAAGGTGTGACCATCGTAGTCATAGGTCATAACCGCCGACGTTACTGAAATCCCACGCTCTTGCTCGACCTTCATCCAGTCGGAGCGCGCGCGGCGGCGCTCGCCCTTGGCCTTGACCGCGCCGGCCAGCTGGATGGCCCCGCCGAACAGCAGCAGCTTTTCGGTGAGCGTGGTTTTACCCGCATCAGGATGCGAAATGATCGCAAAAGTCCGCCGCCGGGCGATTTGTTGGGCAAGCGCGTTCATATAAAACTCTCTGTCGTCCTCGGACTTGTTCCGAGGACCCAGAGCAGTACCGATGAACGGCTGGTAAAATGCTCGACGCTCATTACAACACTGAATCTCACAAGAAACCGCCTATGTCTCGTTACCCTGGATCCTCGGAACAAGTCCGAGGATGACATTGGAGTGGGGGCACTGCCCATGCTCATCACTCAAACGCGTCCAATTGGAGCGTCACGCGCAGGCCATCGAGCGCGTCCTTCAGCTTGATCTGGCATGATAGACGCGAGAATTCGCTGCGGTAGTCCGACATATCCAGCAAATCCTCTTCCTCGTTCCCCGCGCGGCCGGTTTTTCCGATCCAGTCCGCATCCACTTTGACATGACACGTCGCGCACGCCATGGCGCCGCCGCATTCGGCGCGGATCGGCAATCCGGCGTTGCGCAAGATTTCCATAAGGGAGCTCGCGGACCCCGCCGTGACCTCGTGGACGGCATTATCCGGCAGGGTAACAACGATCTTCATGAAGGCCCTTCAAAGCCGCTCCAGGGCCAACGGATCGCGACGTCAAATTGTTACGAAACGCCCAGCTTGGCCTGGATGGAGGAGCTTGAGGTCGTGTGTTCGAACCTCAGCTTTTGGTTGGGCCTTGCATAATGGAAACAGGCATGGGCCATCAAGGCCGATTCGTGGAAACCCGACAAGATGAGCTTTAATTTCCCAGGGTAGGAGCACATGTCGCCGATGCAGAAAATACCAGGCGTGCTGGTCTCGAAGCTTTCCGTCGACACCGGCACGCGGTTATTTTCCAGGTTGATGCCCCAATCGGCGATCGGACCCAGTTTCATCGTCAGGCCGTAGAACGCCAACATGGCGTCGCAGGGCACGTCGAATTCGCCCTTTTCCGCGCTTTTCAGCGTTACCGAGCGGATTTGCCCGTTCTCGCCGTTCATACGGAGGATATCGCCGATGGCCAGATTGACCTTGCCCTGATTCACGAGAGCGTACATCTGGTCGACGGTAGCCTGCATGCCGCGGAACTCGTTGCGCCTGTGCACCAGCGACATGCCGGCGACGACCGGATTGAGATTCACAGTCCAGTCCAGGGCCGAATCACCGCCGCCGGCGATCAGCACGTTCTTACCGCGGAACTGCTCCATCTTGCGAACGGCATAAAACAGCGACTTGCCCTCGAACTCATCCAGCCGGTCGAGCTTAGGCTTCTTCGGCATGAAACTGCCGCCGCCGCCGGCGATCGCGATGACCGGCGCCTCGATCACTGTGCCGATATCGGTGACCATGCGCCAATGGCCGTTCTCGAGCCGCTCAATTTTTTCCGCCATCTGCTGGAAGTGGAAAGTCGGATTGAAGGGCGCGATCTGGGCCATCAGGTCGTTGGTCAATTCCTGGCCCGTGACCTTCATGCGGCTCGGAATATCGAGAATTGCCTTTTCGGGATACAGCTCGGCGCATTGGCCGCCAGGACGGTCGAGAATGTCGACGACGTGCGCTGTGAGCCCCAAAAGGCCGAGTTCGAATACCGCGAATAGGCCCACAGGGCCGCCGCCGATAATGATTACATCAGTCTTATGCGACTGGCCGCCAGCGTCAGGCATAGTCCCGCTCTCCTTGGAGAATGCATACGCACGGACCAATTTCGCACAGCACCCAACGAACCGACGTTAGGACCCAGGCTTGATCGAGACAGACTTCGCGAGGTAGTCCGACCACTGTTCCGGCGTATCAAGATCAGTAAGGACGCCAGTGTCCCCAAATTCAACCTCGTAAACAAGAGACTCGTTGGCCCCGATCAAGTGGCGGGCCCCGACGTCGCCGGAAACCTCCCGCATATCCCCGAAAAAACGCCGGTCCCAGAGCACCGGGTTGCCGCGCTTGCCGTTGTGGACGGGGACGCCGATGGCCCGGCCGCCGGACGGGTCAAAGCCCGCGATCAGCCGGTCGACATGGCCAGCCGTTACTCCGGGCATATCACCCAGGCCAATGACGGCGGCGGAAATGTCCGGCGCCAGTGCGCCGACCCCGGCCTTGAGCGACGTCGAAAGCCCGTCGGCATAGCGCGGGTTGTGGATAATCGTCACGTCGAGGCCGCGAAGTGCCTGGCGCACCTCAGCCGCCTGGTGGCCGGTCACGACGACGACCTGGGCGACCTTGGCCGCTCGCAGCGCCGCCACCGTGCGACGTACCAACGGCGTGCCGTCGAGTTCCATGAGCAGTTTATTGGCCGGGCCCATGCGGCGCGATTGGCCGGCGGCCAAGACCACGGCGCCGACTTTAACGTCGGGCTCGGGTCTTGCCTCGACCGCGCTTTCTCTCGGCAACGGCCGGCTCGGCGTGTCCACCAGCAATCCGCCCACACCCATGGCCATGATGTCGTTGGCGGTCACTGCGATCCCGGCAGCGAGACGCTGCATTACCCAGTCGACGCCGTTCAATTTTGGAGAACGCGCGCAGCCAGGCAGAGCCAGGACCGGGACCAGGCCGATGTGACCCAAGACCAGCAGATTGCCGGGATCAACGGGCATGCCATAGTGATCGATGACGCCCCCGGCGGCGACAATACCCGCCGGCACGACATCACCGCGGTCGACCGTGGCCGATGCGCCGGTGACCAGCAAAATCTCAGCACCGCCCGCGATGGCCGACCCGATTTCAGCCGCCACATCGGCGGCGGTGTGGGCCGTGCGAGTCGCACTCACCGTGGTTCCGCGAAGGGCGGCGATACGTTGGCGGGTAATTTCTTCCGTGGACGCGACAACGGAAGGCTTGAGTCCCGGCGCGATTGTGCTCACCAGCGCAAATCGCATCGCTCGGAAGGGCTTCAAAGTTACCGCCGCCCCATCAAGTGCGCCTTCAAGGCCCGCCATGACCTCCGCGGTCACGGCGAACGGGATTATCTTGACGGTCGCGACAGTCTGGCCGGCTTTGACGGCTTGCTTATCCGCGAGTGAAGCGATCGTCACGCTTTCGCTTATGAGATTGGCGGCGGTGATCTGAGCGGCGTCGATGCAAACAACGCCGTCGCGTGCGGCCGCCAGGTTGCAACGCCCCGTGCGCGCGGCCGACAGCGTGACGTTCACGCCGGCAAGTCTCTGGGCTACGCGTGCGGCTGCCAGATCCTCGGCAATATCGCCCGCTTCGATCTGCGCACCGATGACGTCCTTCACGCCCGCGGCCCGTAAGGCTGCGACGTCGGCATGAGTGAGCACGTCACCCTTCTTCAAGGTTAGGCCCTCGGTTCGGAATGTATGGGCAAGAACAATCCCGACGGCTTCGTCAATTGCGAATGGCCCGAACTTCATTCCGCCACCGCCCGCATTCTTTCTATGACCTGCGCCATGATCGACACTGCAATCTCGCCAGGCGTCTGAGCATCGATATCAAGGCCGACAGGGCCGTGAATGCGCGCGGTATCGGTCGAACTAAACCCCATGCCGCTTAAGCGTTCGAGCCGTTGGGCGTGTGTCTTGCGACTGCCCAGGGCGCCGATATAGAAAGCCTTCGAGTGCAGGGCCGCCGCCAAGGCGGGGTCATCCAGTTTTGGATCATGCGTTAAAGTGACGACCGCCGTGCGCGCATCTGGAGCGACTTGCTTCATGCCGTCGTCGGGCCATTCAACGATGGCCTGGATATCCGCGAGACGTCCGGCGCGAACGAAAGCTTCGCGCGGGTCGATCACGACAACATCGAATCCCGCAAGTTTTGCCATTGGCGCGAGAGCCTGGGCGATATGAACCGCGCCGACAATAACCATCCGTGCCGGCGGACTGTAGACCCGGACGAAAAGCCCCCCCTTAACTTCGCTATCCATCACGCCCGACCGAGTGGCGAAAATGCGGCGGCGGACATCGTCGATCTGCGGGGCGCTGAGTGCTAAATCGCCGTCCGCGGCCGACTCATTGACCAGCGATTGCCGGCCAGATTGGAGATCGGTAACCGTGGCAAAGGGCTGCTTGGCGCGCCGCCGGTCTTCCACAAGACGCAAGAAATCCTGCTTCACGAAATGGGCTCCACGAGAACCTGGACACGACCGCCGCAGGCCAGGCCCACTTCCCAAGCGGCTTCGTTGCTGATGCCGTACTCCAACACCTTGGGCCGCCCCGTTCCGATGGCTTCCTGGGCCGCCGCGACCACCGCCCCTTCGATGCAGCCGCCCGAAACCGAGCCCGAGAAATCGCCGCTTTCCAGTACGGCCATGTGGCTGCCGACTGGCCGTGGGCTCGATCCCCACGTGGCGATGACGGTGGCGAGTGCGGCCTTTTTACCGTCGGCGACCCAAAGGCTCAATTGATTCAACGGATCGTGTACCGAGGCTGTCATCTCAAAGCCCTCTTCTTCAAGCCGCTGCAGTGTACGCCTTCGGCGGCGTCGACAAGGCCGCGATCAAGGCAGCCAGGCTGTCGAGATTGTGCACCGGGCGGAAATCGTCCACATGCGGCAGCATGGCGCGGATGCCGGCCGACTTGGGTTCGAAAGCAGCGTAGCGCAGAAGCGGATTAAGCCAAATCAGCCGGCGGCACGACCGATGCAATCTTTGCATTTCTACCGCCAAGCCGCTGCCGCCATCGCGGTCCAGGCCGTCGGAAATCAGGAGGACCAGCGCGCCCTGGCCCAACACGCGCCGCGACCACAATCGATTGAACTCGCCCAGCGTCTGGCCAATGCGCGTACCGCCAGACCAATCCTTCACCGAAGTCGTAACCCGCGCCAAGGCTTCATCAGGATCGCGGTGCGCCATCTCGCGAGTCACATTGGTCAGGCGCGTGCCGAACAAGAACACATGCACCCGATCGCGATCGTTGGTGACGGCATGGAGAAAGTGCAGAAGCATGCGGGCATAGGCTGCCATGGAGCCCGAAATATCACAGAGAACGACCAGCGGCGGATGGCGCACAATCCGCCGTTTGCGTTGCAGGGCAATGAGGCCACCGACCCGGACCATGGCCCGCAATGTCGCACGCGCATCGACCCTCCTGCCGAGCGGGCTCGGGCGATAACGCCGTGTAAGAACATCGGGGATGGGTAAGTGCAAGGTCGCCATCAAGCGTTTTGCTTCCGCCATTTCGCCAGCACTCATGGACTCAAAATCCTGCGTCCGCAACCGCTCCGCCGCCGACCAGCTCGCGATGGTATCCGGCATTTCGTCCGGCAGCTCGGATTCACCCTTGGGACGGCGCAATGCGAACGCCTCGTCGATACGCCGAATGAGCGGCTTGGCGAGCGGGTTTTTCAACTCGGGCTTGGCGGCATCCTCAAGCGAAAGCGTTTGGGCGGCACCGCTGTTCGCACGCCAGAAACGCTCAAAGGCCAGACGGAACAGTTCGCTCTGCGCGTGACGCTCGACCAACACCGCATGCAGCGCATAGAACACGACTTCGCGGTCGGCGATGTTGATGGCCTGAAGCGCCTCGAGAGCCGCGATCACCTTGCCCGGACCGACAGCCAAGCCGGCGCGACGCAGGATGCGGGCGAATTGCATCACATTCGCGGCCAGAGCCGTCATAACTGCAGGCCCTCAGCGATCATCATTGCCTGACCGTCCTCATTGGGCGGCAAACTTGCGCGCTTGCTCGACGCCGCGTTGGGTAATGTCCCCGCGCACGCGCGAAATATCGTCTTGATACTTGAGAACGACGCCCAGGGTGGCTTCCACTGTCGCGCGATCCAATTCGGAAGCATCGAGGACCATGAGCGCCTGCGCCCAGTCTAGGGTTTCGGCGAGGCCGGGCGGCTTGAACAATTCCAGGCCGCGCAGCATCTGGACGAATGCCACGACCTGGGCGCTGAGCTTGTCGCCGGCTTGGGGTATACGGGCCTTCAGGATCTCGCGTTCGCGCTCAGCGGTTGGATAGTCGAGCCACTGATAGAGGCAGCGGCGCTTCAAGGCGTCGTGGACCTCGCGTGTGCGATTGGAGGTAACGATAACAATCGGTGGCTCCACGGCCCGCATTGTCCCTATTTCCGGGATGGTGATCTGGTAATCGGATAGCACCTCCAGCAGAAAGGCCTCGAAGGGCTCATCGGTGCGGTCGAGTTCGTCGATCAGCAACACCGGAGCGCCGTTCCTGTGCGGCTGCAGGGCGGCGAGCAGCGGGCGTTGGATAAGATATTCGGCGCTGTATATGTCCCGGCCGAGGGCACCATCGTGGCCGCGCCCGGCGGCCTCGGCCAAGCGAATGGCCATCATTTGGCGTGGATAGTTCCACTCATAGACGGCCGTCGCGATATCGAGCCCTTCGTAGCATTGCAGGCGCACAAGGTCTCGACCGAGAGTCGAAGCCAGCACCTTCGCGACTTCGGTCTTGCCGACGCCCGCCTCGCCCTCAAGGAACAGCGGGCGCTTGAGCGTGAGCGCGAGGTAGAGCGAAGTCGACAAGGCACGATCGGGAACATATCCACCGCGCCGCAGAAGCGCGGCCGTGTCGTCAACAGAGGCCGGCAAGAGCGTCACGGGGGTATGGTCGGGCACGCTGTTTCCAGACTTCGGAGAGAGATTGAGAAGGCGCGGGATCATTCTATACACGCGCCAATCGAGCTAAACCAATCGCCCACAGGCACCCGATTCGACGCTATTTCGAGGCCCGATTCCTCAACCGACCCGGCCGATCTCGCAACAACCTGTAGGGGGTGTCAGACTGCGTACACACAAAATAACGTGACAAAGCCCGGATTCTTTGAGATGATTCCCAAAGTAACTCGGGGACCCGCCAATATTCCATGACGCTGGCGCAACATCAGGGCCATCGAAACGAGGTCTTCAGCCTCGATCCGGCACCGCACAGTTCGGTTCACGCCCCGCGCGGCTTTGGCGATTCCCCGCTCCCGTCTTTTCTGAACACGCCTCCCTCGCCGGGAGGCGTTGTCGTTTCTCCAACCCCCAACAGCAGCGAAGGAGGTCCCAGAGATCCGGTTGAATACCCGGCGTCCGGCACCCGTCGGCTCGGGTCGTTGAACGAGAACAAATTTCAGGAGCAAGACATCCAGATGGGCAAGCGATCAGCTCGTTTCAAGAAGCCAATACGCGACGGCAAAGCCGACTTCCAGCTCCATGCGATCCCGGGCGGTTGGGACCCAATCGAGGATCGGCGCGACCAAAGCTTTATCCGCAATGTCAAACCCCGCAGCGACGGCCAGCAACTTCTTATGGAAGCGATCGATAGCCAGGCGCTCACGCTCGCTCTGGGTCCTGCCGGTACTGGAAAAACCTACCTCGCCATCGCCGCCGCCGTGAAGGCCCTCGATGAAGGGCGCATCGACCGCATCGTACTCTCCCGCCCCGCCGTCGAGGCCGGTGAAGCCCTGGGATATCTGCCCGGCACCATGGAAGAAAAGATGTCGCCGTATCTGCGGCCGCTGTACGACGCACTGGCCGACCGGCTCGGCGGCAAGCGTCTTCGCCAATCCATGTCCGACGGCACCATCGAGATCGCGCCCATCGCGTATATGCGCGGGCGCACGCTCAACAATGCGTTTGTGGTGATCGACGAAGCCCAGAACTGCACCTACACCCAGATCAAGATGCTGCTCACGCGTCTCGGCTGGCATTCGACCATGGTCATTACTGGCGATCCTGACCAAACCGATCTTCTGCCGGGTATGTCGGGACTTTCCGACATCGCCTGCAAACTTGAGGCTCTAAGCGATATCGCGGTCGTGCGGTTGTCGAAGCTGGATGTCGTGCGGCATCCGCTCGTGGCTTGCATGCTCGCCGTGCTCTAGAAACACGAAACCGCCCTCAACGAGCTCGAGGGCGGTTTTACGAGGTGCGTCCCTGAAACTTGGGGCGGTACGCAAGTGCCGCCCCCTTTTTTTGTGTCGCGACCTAGAGTCCACCACAAAAGAAGGTTCGGACCAAGCGAAGTCACCGTGAATTTTGCGAGACGGAAAATTACCAGATGTCGTGGCATCCCCGGCCCAATGGGCCATGCCTGGTTTCCCGGACGCAAGGCCGGCCGCCTCCGCCACGCCGGACCGCAAGGCGGGCGCCGTCACCGTTCGAATATCGCTGCCAATATCCGCGCGACCTGGATCTGGCCGAGCTTATCCAGCGTTACGCCGGTCGCGGTGAAATAGTCGGTGAGGGTGTTGAAAGCATCGTCGCTCTGTTCGGCTGGCGGCCGCGCGACGCGTTGATCGTTGCCGCCGACCACAAGCGCGTGCAGCGCCAAGATCTGGAGCTGCTCCAGTTCAATTTCAGATTGCTTGATGCGCTCGCGTAACGCCGATGCCGCAGCGCGGTCGGCGCCCACCAGAGCCGACGTTTCAATCATGGCCTTGAGGTTTTGGCGGCAAGCGCGCATGGGGCCGACAAGAGCTCCCTGCCATTCCCGCGACAGTTTCAATGCCGCATCGAGAACATTGGCGAGAGCGGTAGTGCCGGTCCCGCGGGATGCGAGCCACGCACAAAAAAGCACCATGTTGACATCGGTGCCAAAGCGGACTTGCAAGGCGAGGCAGGCCTCCTCGACGCCCGGCTGGGCATAGGCCCTAACGACAAAGTCCCAGAGCGGATTGCCTTTGGCGATAGCCTCGACGATACCGTTCGTCACAGCCTACCGCTCGCGCCTCGGTGAACGTGACTTTACCGTCGGCGAGTGGTCGCGAGGTTCACCCCAGCGGCGCACAAGACCCAGATCCAGATCGAACAGATCCAACACCCGGCCTACGGTATGGTCAACGAGGTCTTCGATGGATTCCGGCTTGGCGTAGAAGCCGGGAAGTGGCGGCGCGATTATGGCGCCGATCTCCGATGCCTGAGTCAAAGTGCGCAGATGCCCGGTGTGGAGTGGGCTTTCGCGGACCATCAGGACCAGACGGCGGCGCTCCTTCAAGACCACATCGGCGGCGCGCGATAGGAGAGAGGAAGTAACACCGGTCGCGATTTCCGATACCGTCCGGATCGAACATGGCGCGATGACCATACCGCTGGTCTTGAAGGAACCTGAGGATATGGCGGCGGCCATGTCGGTATTGGCGTAGACCGTATGTGCGAGCGCCTTGACGGTCGCGACTTTCAAATTGGTCTCGTAGGCCAAAGTCACCTCGGCCGACTTCGACATGACGAGATGGGTCTCGACCCCGGCATCCCGCAACACCTGAAGCATGCGCACGCCATAGACGATGCCGGACGCGCCGCTAATCCCGACAATCAGGCGATAGGGGCCAGCGTCGGGCGAGCGGGTCTTGGCAATCGAGCGCGAACGCGAAGTCATGAAAGACCGTGGACCAGGGTGGAACGCCGCTTCGTGCCTGGGGGACCGCCCCCTTGCCGGCTGCGTAATCTTGCGAAATTTAGAATCGCGATACTAGCCTTATCCGCCGAATCTTCCTAAAACAGGCGCTTGATCTGGTTTTTGAGGACCATCGCGGAGCGATCCTGGTTCATTTATTAGGGGAAGATACTCATGGCAAGCAAGGACATCACGATCACCGGGAAAGACGGCTCGTTCGGCGGCTATTTGGCGACGCCGGGGAACGGCAAGGGGCCCGGCGTGGTTATTATCCAGGAAATCTTCGGCATAAACCCCTGGGTGCGCAGCGTGACCGACTGGTATGCGGGCCAAGGCTACATGGCCCTGGCGCTCGACCTCTTCTGGAGGATCAAACCCGGCGTTCAATTGGACCCGACCAAGGAGGCCGAGTTCAAGACGGCGTTCGAATACTATAACAAGTTCAGCGTCGATAAAGGCGTCGAGGACATTCAGACGACCATTGCGACGCTGAGGTCCCTGCCGGGATGCTCCGGCAAGGTCGGCAACCTCGGGTTCTGCCTCGGCGGCCTGTTGTCTTATCTTGCCGCCGCCCGCACCGATACCGATGCCAGCGCCAGCTATTACGGCGGCGGGATCAACACGAAGTTGGCCGAGGCGGCCAAGATCAAAAAGCCGACACTGCTTCATCTGGCCGGCAGCGACGACTACATCCCTGCCCCGGCCCAAGAGGAAATCAAACAGGGCGTTAAAAGCCATCCGCAGATCACGGTACACGTTTATCCCGGCACGGCGCACGGATTCTGCCGCGACATCGATCCACGTCATTACAATGCGGCTGCCTGCAAGCTGGCCCACGGACGCACGCTCGATCTTTTCAAAAAGGCCCTGGCGTGAATTTTCCACGCCTTTAACAAAGCAAGGCCCCCTTTCTCAAAATAAGGAATGAACAAATGGATATTTATGGCGCGATTCTTTCTCCCTTTATGGCCCGCGTTGTGTTGGCCGCACGTTTCAAAGGCATCAAGCATAAGATGTCGATGCCCAAGGACGGCATCAAGAGCCCGGCCTTTCTGAAAATGAACCCCTTGGGCAAGATGCCGGTCCTGAAGGACGGATCGACGGTCCTGTTTGAATCGGCTGTCATCCTTGAATATCTGGAAGCAAAGTATAAGAAGAAGCGCATCGTGCCGAGTGACGCGAAGGCCAGCGCAAAGGCCCGCCTGATCGGCGCGATGTTTGCCGACTACGCCCAGGCGGCGATTCTCGCGCTGTTTCCCCACTTCGACCCGGCCAAGCGCGACCAGGCGGTGGTCGATGCCAAGCTGGCGGATCTCAGCAAGGCGCTCGATATCATTGAAAAGATGATCGCCGCCAAACCCTACGCCGCCGGAGCAAAATTCACGATCGCCGATTGTTACGCCGTGCCCGCGCTGTTTTTCGTGTGCGCCTTCGCGCCGCGCTTCGGCGTCGTCGATCCAATCGGCGGCCGCAAGAAGCTTGCCAAATATTTGTCCAAGGCAAAAAAGGACAAGCTTCTCGGTGGCGTGCTCAACGAAATGGAAATCGGACTTAAGCAGTGGGAGAGCGCCAAGAAGTGACGATTTGATCCGCGCGGCGCGCCTAGATTAGCCAAAGGTCCTGAGCGCGCCGCCGTGAAACAACAGCGGCGTCTTGCCGATGTTGAAGATTCGGCGCACGCTTCCGACAATGATGTCGTGATCGCCGCCGGGATAGCGGGCGGCAACGACGCATTCGAAGTAGACCACACACCCCACGAGCAGCGGCACACCTGAAAGTCCGTCATGCACTTTCACGCCGCTGAATTTGTCGCTCGCCGGCCTCGCGAACTTGGTCGCGAGGTCTTCCTGGTCCGCCGAAAGGACATTCACGGCAAAGGGGTCATCGACCTGGAAGCCGGCGAAGCTGGTTGAATTGCCGGCGATGCTCCAGAGGATGAGGGGGGGCGCGAGCGATAGTGAATTGAAGGAGCTGACGGTGATACCCGTGGGCTCGCGGTTGGGCGACAAGGTCGTCATGCATGTAACGCCGGTGGCAAACTGGCCCAGCGAACTGCGAAACTGGCGGCGCGCATCTTCGCTACCGCTCGGGTCCATCCCGGCGCGGCCGTCGATGACCAGTTCACGGCCGATCTCGGCCCCGGCGGCGTTACGACCTTTCGCCGGACCTGTCATCAGCGCCGTTCGTCGCTGCCGTGGACCGAAGCCTCCAGCGGACCGGACAACATCGAATCGTCCAAAATATCGAGACCCTTAGCGAGGCGCGAGTTGGGCAGGCCGTAGAACAGATAGATCGCCGCGCCGAGCACCAAATAACCGCCGAGAATGCTGGCCGGGATGGTGTCGCCGGCCAGGGCCTTTTGGACGATGTCCTCGATCAGCGGCACCACCATGATCGCGGCAAAAAGGATGCCGAGCATCGGCGCGGTTCCAAGCCAGTAGCGGCTCTCGTGGTCACGCCAGGAGGTGGCCAGCCAAGCCAGCGCGACCACGACGACGATAATCGCGCCGTAATCTGTCCACGGCGACTGCATGAGGAATCTAAAAACCGCCAGACCCGCGAACGCGAGCAGGGCCGAAACCAGGACCCGCGCCCGGGCCGAAACAAAACCGCCGCCCAGTGGAACCCGGAACGGCCGATGCAAGTCGGGCCGCGTTGTTCGCAAGTGCATGACGGTCAGGCAAACGATGCCGAAGGCGAGCGCGGTACCAAGACTAACAAGATCGCCGAGAATCGTAATCGGCAACAGCGATGACGCCACGGCGATCAATGTGCCGAGCACAATAGTGCCGATCCAGGGCGTGCGGAATTTCGGATGGATGACGGCGAAGGCTTTGGGCAGCAATCCATCCCGCGCCATCGCATAGAACACCCGTGACTGCCCGTAGGTCAGGATCAACATCACCGACGTCAAGCCCGCGACCGCGCCGACCTTAATAAGGAACGAGAACCACGGCATGCCCATGCGGTCCACGGCGACGGCAATCGGTTCGGGCACGCCCAGTTCCTTGTACGACACGACGCCGGTGAGCACGGCCGCCACGGCGATGTAGATGATCGTGCAAACCAGCAGCGATCCGAGAATGCCGACGGGCATATCGCGGCTGGGGTTCTTCGCCTCGGCGGCGGCGGTCGAAACCGCCTCAAAGCCGACGTAGGCGAAGAAAATCACCGAGGCCGCCCGGAACACGCCCTGGACGCCGTAGACAAATCCGCCCTGATTAGGCGGAATGAACGGAGTCCAGTTCTCCGGCTGGATGAAACCCGCGCCCATGGCAATGAAGGCGATCAAGACACCGACCTTGATGAAAACAATGACGTTGTTCACGGTCGCCGATTCCGAGACGCCGATGACCAGAAGCGCCGTGACCATCAGGATGCCGGCCGTGGCGACCAAGTTGAAATTGTCGGTAACGCTGAAAACCAGATGACCGGTGGAATCCGCGGCCGACTGAATCATCGAGTGTGCGAACTCAGGCGGGACCAGGATTCCGAAGTCCTTAAGGAAACTCGTGACGTAGCCGGACCAGCCGGCGGCCACGGTGGCGGCGGCCACGCCGTATTCCAGCACCAAGAGCCAGCCCATGACCCAGGCGGCCAGTTCTCCCATGGTCGCGTAGGAATAGGTATAGGCCGACCCCGCGACCGGCATGGTCGATGCCAGTTCGGCGTAGCACAGGCCGGCGAACGCGCAAGCCGTGCCCGCGATAACGAACGACAACATGACGCTGGGACCGGCGAAATTGGCTGCGGCGTTACCGGTCATGACGTAGATGCCGGCGCCGATGATGCAGCCGATGCCCAGGAAGATCAGGTTCAAGGGTCCGAGCGTGCGCTTGAGATGGTGCGAGCTGGCTTCGCGCTGAATCTGATCGATGGATTTCTTAATGAATAATCTATTTCCGCCTGGCGCCCCTGCCGACATGTGATTCGCCCCCATTGGTCTCGTGACTGACCCGCTCTAGAGCACGTCCCGGAAAAGTGGGTACCGGTTTTCCGGTCGGGAGGTGCTCAAGGTAATTAATTAGAGGCCTTCTCATCCGGCGCGGTGAGTCACCCGCGCCGGGAAGGACTCTAGGTCATGACGTTAAAGACAGCCATCGCCTGCCGCAACCGGCGTGAGGCGGGCTCGGCAGAGCTTTCCTAGCGGGCCACTTGGGCGCGGCAGCATTGCGCCGGTTGGACCCGCTATGCCATCCGGGCATGCCCCAGAGGAATGGTATAAACTATTGATAAATATAGAATTATGTACGGACGGTGGCCCTGGCACGAATGTTGCTCTTATTGTCCCGGAAGAGCCGCACGAGCGGCCGAAGGCCATAAGGAAATAGGCCATGTCCGTCATCGATTTCATCGCCGTCCGCCGCCGCCAGGATAATACCAAGGCCGAGGAACCGCGTTCGGCCGCTCATGACAAGGCGAAGAACAATCAGGCGAAGAACCCTCAGACACCACTGACGGCGAGCCAGTTCACCCGCCATGTGACCCACATCATCGAGGATGAGATGCGCCGCTCACTCAAACGCCACGTCGACGTCATCGACCCCCGGGAGATGATTGACCTCGCAAAAATGCTCGCCGAATTAAAAGCCAAGTATATCGGCATGACCCTAACGATCGCTTCCAACCGGACGCCCATGACGGACGCGGAATTGGAGCAACTGCGCAACACGCGCGTCAAGATCCAGGAACTCGAAGCCGCCTACAACGAGCTGAATGAAGCCATCGCCTCCCAGCTCGTCGAAGTGCGCGGCGTCGTCAAGGAATAGAGCGCCCGCCCGAAGTCACTTCGGGCCGCCCAAAAACCCGAAGTCAATTCGGGTTGCTCAATCAGGTGACCACACACCTCGCATGAGGTGAACACACCCCGGGTACCGGCCAGAAGGGCCGGCCCGGGTTTCTTCTTGCCCGGGTCGCGCCGCTGCCGCAAGCTTCCTCAACCGCACGAATGTCAAACAGCCCGGCACCGACGGAGATCGATATGACGCTGACGATTTATCACAATCCGCGTTGCCGCAAATCTCGCGAAACCTTGGCGCTACTCGAAAAGCGCGGCGCAAAGCCGCGGATTATCGAATATCTGAAAACCCCGCCCAGTGCTTCCGAGTTGAAAGCCCTCGCCCGCATGCTCGGCTTGTCGGTGCGCGAGCTCGTTCGCAAGACCGAAGCCGTTGATGCCGGCATTGATCCGGTGGAGATGGACGAAGACGCCCTGATTGCCGTGATGCTCAGAAATCCGATCGTGATCGAACGGCCGATCGTGGTGAACAATGGCAGAGCCGCAATCGGCCGGCCGCCGGAGAATGTGCTCAAAATCCTCTGATCGCATCGACCGACATGATTTATAGGTCAAGCTTGGCGTTCTTGATGAGTTCGATGTTTTCCTCGATGACGTACAGGTTGTGATAGACCGTGTCCTTGAAGAAATTATAGCGCTGCTCCCATGTCGAATCTCGGCGGCGACCGCGGTCGTCCCAAAAACGCCGCCGCCACTCGCTGATCTTGATCTGCCAGAAACACACGATCATGCCGATGGCGCGATAGTGAATCTCGACGCTTTCGCGCATGCCGCGAAACTTTTCAGGCGTGATCACGTCGAAGAATCTTTCTACCTTATGGAACTGATCGAAATATCCGTTCAGGGTGAGGACCGTGTTCCGGGCAGCGGCAAGCGCCTCCTTGGTCTCATCCTTAACGCCGGGAAAGCGAACGCTGAGCGAGACCTGCTCATTCAACTTTTTTACTTCCGCCGTCAGCTCACGCAGGTCGGCGAGCAAGACGTCGTACACGCGTTGGTAATAGGAAATCGCAAGAATGATTTCGCTGAGCTTGGCAATGTAGGCGACAATCTCAGTCGGCTCGATCCTCAGCCGGGAGGCAATATCGACGAGGTTTTTGAGAACTGCGCCGCGATTGGCGCCATCCAGTATCTCCGAAAGCGACGACCGGCTTGTGACCTTAACGTCAGTGCCCTGGAGAATTACGCTCAGCAGGCCGCGTGAGTAGGTATTCATGTAACCATGAAGACGCTCGGACTCCTTCTTGGGGAGCTTGATCTGCTCAAGTTCGGAGTCCGACAGAAAATCGTTGAGGGCGGCACGCACCGAGTACACGTCCAAGCTCCGCGCTCCCATGAGCGCGACTAAACGCTGACGATCTTGCGGGCTTAGCCCTAACTCGGTGATGACCTCGCCGGCAGTGCGGATGCCGATGCCTATGCCCGCAGCATTGAACATATCTACGACCGGCTTCAGGTCGTGAAGCAGAACTATTTTGGACTGAGCGAGGGTCTTGCTGTCAAAGACTTTCCACTTGTCGAGTGGCATCTCGAAGAAGATATCGACCGGTTGAGGTTTTTTGGACATCGGCACTCGCGAACCCTTTGGGCGACCCACCATATGCGGCGAAAGCCAAGATGAAAAGCTCACGACTGGGGTAAAGCGCGCTGACATGCGATCGCGGCGACACCATGTTGCCCCCACGCGCTGCGGGGCACTAAGATACGGTGCCAATGTTCTTGAGTCCGCTTGAAATCGGAGACCTATGGTCCAAACACCCGGCTCTACCGACATCGACATTCTGGAGAAGTCCACGGTCTTTCAGGGCTATTTCCGCGTCGACGCCTACAGGCTGCGACATGGTCACTTCGACGGCGGTTGGAGCGGCGAAATCCGCCGCGAGGTCTTCGAACGTGGCCACGCCGCGGCGGCCTTGCTCTACGATCCCGCGCGCGGCGCATTCGTGATGTGCGAACAGTTCCGGGTCGGGGCCTACGCCGCGGGTATGGACCCGTGGCAGCTGGAAATCGTCGCCGGGGTGATCGAGGACGGCGAAACTCCGGACGAAGTCTGCCGCCGCGAAGCCAAAGAGGAATCCGGTCGCGCGATCTCCGAGTTATGGCCGATCCAGCGTTATCTCGTGAGCCCCGGCGGAACCTCGGAAAGCATCTACCTTTATCTCGGGCGCGTGTCGGCCGAAGGGGCCGGCGGCATTTTCGGCGTCGCCGGAGAGAACGAACACATTCGGGTCAGCGTCATGGACGAGGCCCGGCTACGGGCGCTGATGGACGCGGGTGAGCTCTCCAACGCAGCCACCCTCATTGCCGCGCAGTGGTTTTTCTTGAACCGCGAACAAATCCTGACAAAGTGGCGCGCGAAATAGGAAGGACCCACAAATGCCTAAGGTTGGCGCTGATGTGCTCATAAGCACCGAATGGCTGGCGGCCAATATCCAAGATCCGGACATACGGATCATCGATGCCAGCTACTTTGTACCCGGGGGCGTCGAGAAAGCGCGCCAGCTCTATGCCGAAGACCATATTCCGGGCGCGGCGTTTTTTGACATCAATGCTTTCGCCGATCCTTCGAAGCCCAAGGAGCACGCGTTTCCAACCGCGGCGATATTCGGGGAGAAGGCCGGCAAACTCGGCATTGGCAATCAGCACCACGTCATAGCTTACGATCGCCTCGGCGGGACTTGCGCCGCGGCGCGGGCTTGGTTCATGTTTCGCGCCTTTGGCCACGACAAGGTATCGGTGCTGGACGGCGGTCACAGCAAATGGGCGGGCGAAAACCGGCCGGTGACCAAGACCGTGCCGGCCGCGGCGCCGTGCGCTTTCAGCGCGCGCGAACTGCCGGGCCGGCTCTACGGCAAAGCAGAAGTACTGGCGAACACCACGCGGCGCGTTTTTCAGCTCCTGGATGCCCGATCGAAGGGGCGCTTTGAGGGCACCGAGCCCGAGCCGCGCGCGGGCTTACGCTCCGGCCATATCCCGGCCAGCCGAAATCTACCGTTCATGACGCTGATCGATGGTCCGACCAAAACCTGGCGCGACCCGGCAACCATCGCCAAGGCCTTCGCCGATGCCGGCATCGATCTTTCAAAACCGCTGACGACGACCTGCGGATCGGGCGTTTCAGCCTGCGCCCTGGCGCTCGGGGCCTTCCTCGCGGGCAAGACCGACACAGCTATTTATGACGGCAGTTGGATCGACTGGGGAAGCGACGCCGGCCTTCCCATCGAAACCGGGACTTGAAGCGCCGCAAGAAAAGGCGGTTTGAAGCCAAACCGGACTGGCCAAGTGGAGTGGCGTGACCGCAAAGCCACACTCCAAAAATTTGCGTTGGAATCCGGGCGCGGCGCTTACTAGCCAAATTCAACCCATGATAGGCTTGCGCGGCTGACAACGGTCAACGTTCAGCACGCATCGAGCCCCATGAGCGCACACTTTCAGAACCCCCGACTTAAGGCGTTTCCCGTAAGCCTCCTGGCCGCGGGAATAGCCGCGGTGCTTTTCGTGACGACGGCCTTCGCCGCCAGTAGCCCGGGCGCAAGCAGCGCCGCCGAGAGCTTGCGCACTGCGTTCCAAGACGCGGCCCGCGATGCCGGCACGGGTGACGATCTCGACCCGGCCTACGAATTGCTCGGCATCGCCGAAACCGCGCAGCAACACGATCTTCCCCAGATTGCCGCCCAAGCGGCGACCGCGTTTGCCGATCTGGTCAAGCGCGCAACGACAAGAGCTCTAAAAGCCGG
>CAMDRB010000025.1 GCA_945906455.1 Caenispirillum bisanense | reverse complement strand
GCCGGCGTAACGGGCCAGACCAGCCCACAGAACGCCGCGAGGACAGAAAAACTCCTCCACCGCGATTGATCTTCCCCATCCGCACAACATTCGTGAGACTGCAAATGACCAAATTTGTCCCTCCTGCTACTTATTCAGACGTTCCCTAGACGGTCGCCCAGGCTATTATGCCGGATTGTCGCTAGAAAGCGACGCTCGTGACCAGCTTCGACTGCTGTTTTACGACAATCGCGCCGACAGCCAGGTATTCGACGGAAGGCAATATGCGTGGCATACGCGTTTCGGCAATCTCGGCATAAGCACGAGCTTGCCGGGAGATATTGATTTTATCTCACAGGCCATGTTCGGCCGCACCACCATGGCGCTTCGTCCGCCGCCGCTCGGCGGAGTGGTGGATATGGATTTTAGCAGTGCCTTTGTGTTGGTAAGTCGGGCATGGGATAAACACCGCATATCTGCCCGGCTGGAATACTTCGATACGCGTGACCACGATTTTACGCCAGATGACAACAATGCCGAACGAGGCAACGCATTGACTTTAGCCTACATATTTCGGCCTGCGGACATTCACCGGCTCACGTTCGAGGTGGCGCGGGTCTACAGTGATCGCGCTGAGCGCGTTTATGCGGGATTCGTGCGGAGTCAGATCGAAACGATCGCGCAAGCGAGCTGGCGGATTATCTATTGAGAGAGTCGCCGGGCAGTCAAGCTGGGCTGAATCACGGCCACGAGTGAGAGTGAACCGATTTCCGCTATCGTGGTGGCATGTTGCGCGCCGGTTGTGGATTCGTTGGGGATGCGCCGGTCCTCTGCTCAAGTTGCGGCGATCGCCCGCTCCAGGGCGGCGTGGAACATCGGTTCCGTAAGCACCTTCGTGTTTAAATTATACCGCGAACAATGGTAGCTGTCGGTGACGGCGGGTTTGCCGTCGATGCGATGGGTTGTACCATGGCCGAAGGGGTAAGCGGCCTTCCGCAGGCCGAGGGTCGTGATCGTTGCCTCGTGGGCGATGCGGCCGAGCACAAGAATCGACCGCAGCCGCGGCATGGCGGCGATTTCGGCAACGAGAAAATCTCGGCAGGTCTTTTGTTCCTGCGGGGTCGGCTTATTGGCTGGGGGCACGCAGCGCACGGCGTTGGTAATGCGGCAGTCCACCAGATCGAGGCCATCGTTCGCTTCGGCGCCATAGGTTCCGCGGGCCAGGCCGTACTTCAGCAGGCTGGGATAGAGTAACGCACCGGCGTAATCGCCGGTAAAGGGCCGGCCCGTGCAATTGGCTCCGCGCAAGCCCGGGGCGAGCCCGACCACCAGGAGCCGGGCATCCATCGGGCCGAAGGCGGGTACAGGGTCATTGTGCCATGTGGGAAACTTACGCCGGTTCTCGGCCCGAAATTCCGCGAGCCTCGGGCAGTGCGGGCAATTTTTTGGCGGACCCTTGAAAACGGGTTCAGCAGCGGCTGATTTAGTCATAAAATCGCGGGCGAGCTGTGGGGTGGGTGATGGGAATCCTGAGGCCCGTTAGCAATACCTATGAATTCCTGGGCGGCTCCATCGAGGCTGATACCATCGAAAGATAGCCCAATGCCGTCTTGGGGATAAAATGCCACTTAGATATCTATAATAAATTCAATAAGACAACGCGTTAATATCATAATCTAAGGTATTGAATGAACATTCCGAAAGGGCCGAAATTGGCCCAGGACGCGCAACGTATAGCCGCTTTCAGGCCGGGGCAAGCGCTCCCGGGGGCGGAGGGCTTCTGATGATCCTGATCGGGATCGGCGGCAATTTGGCCAGCCCCGTAGGCGACCCCGTGGCCACGGCTAAGGCGGCCCTCGCCCGGCTGGGCGTATTGGGGGTGAGCTGTTCGGCCTGCTCGCCTTGGTATGAATCGAAACCGATTCCGCCCTCGGACCAGCCCTGGTTCATGAACGCCGTGGCCCAGGTCTCGACCGCGCTCGAACCGGCAGAATTGCTGGCCGTATTGCATAGCGTTGAAGGCGAATTTGGCCGGCAGCGCTCGGTCGCCAACGCCGCCCGAACGCTTGACTTAGACCTCCTGGCCTACGCCGATCTCGTCCGGGGAGAACCACCGCTTTTGCCCCACCCCCGGCTCCACCAAAGGGCGTTTGTGCTGCTGCCGCTTCGCGACCTTGTTCCGGCCTGGCGGCACCCGGTTCTCGGCCTGACGCCCGTCGAGTTGATCGAAAGGTTATTCCCCGGAGAGGATCTGGGCGGCCCCGTCCGCAGGGCCGGGACCGTTTGACGTCCGCCGCCAATCGACCGTTAGGCCTTGAGCCAGCGAACATTTGCGGGTAAATAGGCGCCACTCCCGGAGCGTCGCGCCACGTCCTACATCAGCCGTAGGAACGGGGTGGGGTCGTTGACCCTATCGCCAAATTCGCGCACTCTAACCTAAAGTAATGTAAGGAATTTCTGATGGCCCGCGTCACGGTCGAAGATTGCGTCGAAAAGGTCACCAACCGGTTCCAACTGGTCATGGTTGCAGCGCAGCGTTCGCGCGAAATCTCGGCCGGTGCCGAGCCGCGCCTTGAGCGCGATAATGACAAGAATCCGATCGTCGCCTTGCGCGAAATCGCCGACGATAAGGTTAGCCCCGACGACTTGTACAACGCCATCATTCAGGGCCTCCAACGCCATGTCGAAGTAGACGAACCGGAAGAAGACGGCTTTGACGCCATGGCCTCCAATCCGGAATTCGCCGGTATCGCGAGCCAAATGAGTGAGCAGGTGGCCGCCGCCGCCGGCATGAGCATTGAGGACAGTGACGACGACGAAGTGGAAGTGGCGCCGAAGGCAGCCGGCTCGCATCCGAAAGTGTCTTACGAGGACGTCGAAGAGGAAGCACCGAAGGGGTGATGTCCGGAAGCGCGCCCGCAATTATCCAGCATGACGCGCGCCACGTCGATCCGCACCATCCGTCGCGCCATCCATCTCACTCGCCCGCCGTTCCAATCCTGAACCCTAGCCCCCGGCGCTCCATAGCCGGCGGGGGTGCGGCATGATGCGCCAATTTGAATTGGTCGAGCGCGTCAAATCCTACGACCCCGAAGCCGACGAGGACGCCATCAATCGCGCCTACGTCTACGCCATGAAAATGCATGGTGCGCAGAAACGCGCCTCGGGCGATCCCTACTTCTCGCACCCCATAGAAGTCGCGGGCATTCTCACCAATTACAAGCTCGACACAGCTTCAATCGTCACGGCGCTGCTCCATGACATTGTCGAAGATACGCTGGCTACTTTGGATGACGTCCGCGGCCTTTTTGGTGATGAGGTCGCGCGGCTAGTGGACGGCGTAACGAAGCTGGCCCGAATCCAGATCCAAAACATGGAAACGAAGCAAGCGGAGAATTTCCGCAAGCTTGTGCTCGCCATGTCCGAGGATATTCGCGTCCTGCTCGTGAAACTGGCCGATCGGCTGCACAATATGCGGACGCTGAATTTCATCACTGACCCCACCAAGCGCCGGTTCATCGCCCTTGAGACCATGGAGATCTACGCGCCGCTTGCCGAACGTATCGGCATGCAGGAGATCAAGACAGAACTTGAGGATCTTGCATTTGCCGAGCTGCATCCCGAGGCGCGGACATCGATTCTTGCGCGTTTGCGGTTTTTGGAACTGCACGGTGGCGAACTCGTCGTCAAGATCATGGACGAGCTTGACCAGGTTCTCCGTAAGGCTGGGATCGAGGGCTATATCTCGGGTCGAGAAAAAACCGCCTACTCCATTTGGCGCAAGATGCAGATCAAGGACGTGAGCTTCGAGCAACTCTCCGACATCATGGCCTTCCGCGTGATGGTGGAAAAACCTGAACACTGTTATCGGGTTCTTGGCATTGTCCATACTTCCTACCCGACTGTCCCCGGTCGATTCAGAGATTATATCTCAACGCCCAAGCGCAACGGCTATCGGTCTTTGCACACCTCGATCATCGGACCGCAGCGGCATCGCATCGAGATTCAGATTCGCACCCACCAAATGCACGAGGTGGCGGAGCTGGGCGTTGCCGCGCACTGGCGCTACAAGGGCGCGGATTTGTTCGGTGATCCCGCGGTCGTCAAATCCACCGAGGGCCGCCAATATTCATGGCTGCGCGAAATGCTCGATATTCTTGAACACGCGCAGTCACCGGAGGAATTCTTAGAGCACACCAAACTCGAAATGTTTCACGATCAGGTGTTCTGTTTTACGCCCAAGGGCGACCTGATCGCCTTACCGCGCGGGTCCAGTCCGGTCGACTTTGCCTACGCTGTCCATACCGAGGTGGGCAACACCTGTGTCGGCGCGAAGGTCAATGGCCGCATCGTGCCGCTACGCACGCTTTTGCAGAACGGCGATCAGGTCGAGGTCGTGACCTCATCGGCGCAAAAACCTTCGCCTGAATGGGAAGGGTATATCGTCACCGGTAAGGCACGAGCCCACGTGCGCAGACGCGTGCGCGCGGAAGCGCGGACGGAATACATCAAACTTGGCCGCGAGATTCTCGAGAAGAAATTTGCCAAGGAGGGCCTTACCCTCAGCGACAAGGGCCTCAACGGCGTGCTTGAAAAATTCACCGTCGACTCAATTGACGACCTCTATGCCAAGGTAGGCGAAGGGCGGCTGGTCGGACGCGAGGTACTTGTTTCGGTCTATCCAGGCGCCCGTAGGGACAGCGACGACAAGATCATCAACCTCTCGCAAGCCCGCTTGAAGCAACATCACGAAGCGATCGGCGCTATCGCAATCCGAGGCCTCACGCCCGGTATGGCCGTTCACTTGGCCGACTGCTGCCATCCGTTGCCCGGTGACCGCATTGTCGGCATAACGGCGGATGGCCGAGGGGTCGACGTCCACACCGTGGATTGCGAACGCCTCGAAGACTACACCGACCTGCCCGACCGCTGGCTCGACCTCGACTGGGACGCCGCCAAAGACGAGGACATTCACATTGGACGGGTCAATCTGGTCGTCGTGAATGAACCGGGCAGCCTCGGCGCCCTATCCACGGTGATCGCGCGCAATTTTGGGAACATTTCTAATTTAAAGATTTCCAAACGCTCGAAGGACTTTTTTGAAATGTGTCTTGATGTCGAGGTGCGCGGCGCCAAGCATCTGACCAACATCGTTGCTGCTTTGCGTGCTACTCCGGCCATCCACTCTGTGGAGCGGGCGCGCCGTTAGAGCAAGCAGGGCAAATTCGAACCGCACTGATTCACGGATAAGTTAAGAGCCATGTTTCGCCGCCGAAATCAATTACCAATCCGAAACAGGCTGCGCCAATGGATTTGGCCCCGCATGGGTTGGCGGCGGACCCTGTCCTACTATTGGCATCGCTTACAGCGTATCCCCGGCACGGCGTCCAGCATCGCCGCCGGCTTCGCCTGCGGGGCAGCGGCGGCAATGACGCCGTTCTACGGTACGCATATTATCACAGCTGGCTTGGTGGCCTGGGCCGTGCGAGGGAATGTTTTCGCCGCCGTGCTTGGCGCGCAAATCGCCAATCCGTGGACGGGGCCGCCGCTTTGGTTCGGCGCTTACTATCTGGGCGCCTGGATGATGGGGATTGATCTCGGCGATCATCCGCCAGACTTTGTTCAGATGTTTAAAGGACTCACCGAAGCCACCTTAAACTTCGATATTGGCGTGTTTCGCGCGGATGTATGGCCTATATTCTGGCCGATGATTGTGGGCAGCGTTCCCATGGCAATTGTCGCGGGGATCGCCGCCTATTTCGGCCTGCTTCCGGTCCTTAAGGCGGTCCAGCTTGAGCGAGTTTTGCGCCGGGTTGGAAGGCGGGCCGGAGGGCAATCGCGGGCAACAGGAACCGAAGCGTGAGCATCATGCGCCCTCTTAACCATTTGCGTCTCGGCGTAAACGTCGATCACGTCGCGACCGTGCGCAACGCGCGTGGCGGTCCCCACCCGGATCCGGTGCGCGCGGCGTTGCTCGCTGCCGAAGCCGGCGCCGATGGCATCACCGCGCATCTCCGCGAGGATCGGCGTCATATTTCGGACGCCGATATCGAACGGCTCATGGCCGAACTCAAAGTGCCGCTGAACCTGGAAATGGCCGCAACCACGGAGATGCTTGAAATCGCGTTGCGCCATAGACCCCACGCGGTTTGTCTGGTTCCGGAGAAACGCCAGGAGCGAACCACCGAAGGGGGGCTTGATGTCGCTGCCGGGCATAACACTATAGCCCCGTATGTTCGGCGGCTGAATGACGCCGGCATCCGCGTCTCAGCGTTCATCGAAGCTGAGTTACGCCAGGTTGATGCCGCCAGGAGTCTCGGCACACCGGTTGTCGAACTGCATACCGGCGCCTACTGCGAAGCTCTGCCCGGCCCGGCCCGGGAACGGCAGCTCGCGCGATTGCAGATCGCGGCCGCCCACGCCGCCACGATCGGGCTTGAGTGTCATGCGGGGCATGGCTTGGGCTATGAAACGGTTGGTCAGATCGCGGCCATTCCAACCCTCGCCGAGCTCAATATCGGGCATTTTCTTGTGGGCGAGGCGATTTATTCCGGGTTCGCCACAGCGATCCGTCGTATGCGCACCGTCATGGATGAGGCGCGCGTGGCGGCGAGGGTAAGCCTATGATTCTCGGCATCGGCAATGACCTTATCGATATCCGTCGTATCGAAAGAACGGTGGCCCGGTTCGGAGACCGTTTCATCCAACGAATCTATACCGAAGCCGAGCAGCGCAAGGCCCTGCGTCGGCTCGGCGCCGGGGACGCCTATACCGCGACATTGGCGAAGCGTTACGCCGCCAAAGAGGCGGCCTCGAAGGCGCTTGGGACCGGCTTTCGCAGCGGGGTTTATTGGCGTGATCTTGGCGTCGTAAACCAGCCGAATGGTAAGCCGACCATCGTCATGACCGGAGGTGCGGCGGAACGGCTCAAGGCGCTTACGCCGGCCGGTATGCGGGCGCAAGTCGACCTCACGCTGAGCGACGAATATCCCATGGCCGAGGCCCTGGTGATCATCTCCGCCGTTCCCCTGGACGATTGATTGTTCCCGCCGCGCCGGGACGTCGGTCGCGCCGCCGGAAATAGCTTCCGAGGGCCGAGATAGTAAGCCAAATGCCAGAAATCGTTGGCTGATTCCCTTGACTTTGACAGTCTGCGCTGGCTTCATCCCGGCCTTGCGCTCCCCCCCCCCCCGACAGTATTCGCCGGGCCACGCGTCCACCACTGCCTTGGCAACAATGTCAGAACCCGGTTCAGCAGTCATTTCCAACCCGGCAAAAAAACAGGAAGGATTCGGCGAAACCGTATGGACCGTGGTCTATACGCTGATTGTTGCGCTCGTGATCCGGACGTTTCTGTTCGAGCCTTTCAACATCCCTTCAGGCTCGATGATTCCGACGCTGCTCGTGGGCGATTACCTGTTCGTGTCGAAATACTCCTACGGCTACAGCAAACATTCGGTTCCTTTCAGCATCATACCGTTTTCGGGGCGCGTCATGTTGTCGCAGCCCGAGCGCGGCGATGTGATCGTGTTCAAACTGCCGTCGGACAATTCGACGGACTACATCAAGCGGCTGATCGGCTTACCCGGCGACACCCTGCGCATGCAGGATGGCCGCCTTTTTATCAACGGCCAGCTGATCGAGCGCGAAAAGGTAGACGACTTCGTCTACCGCGACACCGACGGCAACGTCCGCCGACCCGTGCGCTACAAGGAGACTCTGCCTGGCGGCTTGGTTCATTTCATTCTTGAAGAAGGCGACACCCGCCGGCTCGACAATACGCGCGAGTTCGTTGTTCCCGAAGGCCACTTCTTTATGATGGGCGACAACCGCGATAACTCAGTCGATAGCCGGGCTGACGTCGGTTTTGTTCCGGCCGAGAATCTCGTCGGCCGCGCCGAATTCCTGTTCTTTTCGACCGACGGCAGCGCATCGATCTGGGAAGTGTGGAAGTGGCCTTTCGCGATCCGGTTCAACCGCCTGTTTGACGGAATCAATTGACGGTGAGGCGCGCTTTTCATGGCTGAGCGCCAGAAAACTGCAGGACCCGCGTTCGGGCACCCACTAGAGCAAATCCTGGATTACCGGTTTGAAAATCCCAGCCTCTTGGCCGAGGCCCTGACGCATCGCGGATCCCTGGGCGCCCTCAATAGGGATAGTGTCCCGGTCTCAGCCACGGCGGGGAACGAGCGCCTAGAGTTTCTGGGCGACCGCGTGCTCGGCCTGGTCATCGCCGATGCGCTTCTGCGTACGTTCCCCAATGAGAACGAGGGCGATCTTGCTCCGCGTCTCGCGGCCCTGGTCAGTTCACCGACGCTGGCACAGGTAGCGGCGGATCTGGGCCTGCAAGATCATGTGAAGCTCGCGCGTGGGCAAAGCGCCGCCGCGGCCGAGACGGCGGTGTTGGCAGATGCCTGCGAGGCAATTATCGGCGCGCTCTATCTTGACGGCGGCCTGCCGGCGGCCGAGACCTTTATTACCAGCCGATGGCGGGCGTTGATCGAGGCCGCCATCGTTCCACCCAGGGACCCGAAGACGGCATTGCAAGAATGGGCACAAGGGCGCGGGTTGCCGCTTCCGGTATACCGGGTGATTGAAGCATCGGGTCCTGCACACGCGCCGTCGTTCACGATGGCGGTGATCGTGCAGGGTTTTCCTGAAACGGTTGGCCGAGGGCGCACCAAGCGTTTGGCCACGCAGGCCGCTGCTGCGGTCCTGTTGAAGAGCCTTTTGGAGCAAGCCGAGTGATCGATGACGGCGACACGCTACAAACGCGCTGCGGTTTTGTCGCCGTTATCGGCGCGCCCAACGCTGGGAAGTCCACACTGGTCAATGCGCTGGTCGGCACCAAAGTAAGCATTGTCTCGCCGCGCGTGCAGACGACACGGACCATTGTTCGGGGCATCGCCATGTTTGGCGCGGCGCAGGTGATTTTTGTCGACACGCCGGGAATCTTTCAGCCGAAGAAGCGTTTGGAACGCGCCATGGTCGCTGCGGCCTGGTCCGGGGCGGCCGACGCTGACGCTATTCTTCTCATTGTCGATGCGGCCAAAGCCGGCAAGCACGCCGATTCTGACGAAGACACCGACCGCATTGTTGCCAATATGGGCGCGTCCGGACGCAAAGCGCTGTTGGCATTGAACAAGATCGATGTCACCGCCAAGCCTAAACTTCTTGATCTCACCGCGCGCTTGGATGCAACCGGCGTTTTCACGGAGATTTTCATGATCTCGGCTTTGACCGGGGACGGCCTCGATCATTTGCGCGAACGCCTTGCAGAGCTTATGGCGCCAGGCCCTTGGCTGTTTCCCGAAGACGAGGTCTCGGATATGCCGGCGCGCCTGCTGGCGTCGGAAATCACGCGGGAGAAGTTATTCCTAAATCTTCGTCAAGAACTGCCGTATTCCTGCGCGGTTGAAACCGAGCGTTGGGAAGAGAAGAAGGACGGGAGCGCGCGCATCGATCAAGTCATTTACGTTAGCCGCGAAAGCCATCGGCCGATCGTTCTGGGTGATGGTGGGAAGCGCATTAAGTCGATCGGCGCTGCCTCCCGCTTGGAACTGGAAACGCTGCTCGGGCGACGCGTGCATCTGTTCCTGCATGTTAAAGTTAACGAGCGCTGGAACGAGGACCGCGGCCTCTATGCGTCATGGGGGCTCGATTTCAATGCGTGATTCAGTTTTTCTACTGGGGCAGCCCGATCGGGCTTCTCTCGAAGCCGTACAGGTCAGCTGGCCGTGAGCGTTTTCGGGGTAATCGCGTTTTTACTTGGCGTGGTCGCGCTGGCGATCCTCGCGATTCGGCGCGGCCAGAAGCGTTCGAGCAGGTGGTTCGACTACGTCATGATGTTCGTAGGCGTGGCCGGCGTGATCATGGGAATCGCGGTAGTCTTCATGCGCTTTGAATAAAGCGCCATCCCGACGCTATAGCGGGATCGTTTCAAATTGATACGTGATCGCGCTCCAGAGTCTTGAGTGGTTGCATTATGGCCGTCAGTTGGGAAGATCAGGGTATCATTCTGGCCGTCCGGCCGTTCGGCGAACATGACGCCATCGTCACGCTATTGACCGAGGCCCAGGGTCGGCATGCCGGTATCGTCAAGGGCGGTAGCGGCAAGCGTGGTCGCGGCGTTCTCCAGTCCGGCAACCTGGTGAGGGCCTGGTGGCGGGCTCGCCTCGACGAGCACCTGGGAACCCTGACGGTGGAAGGCCTGCGCTCCTACGCCGCCGAGGCCATGTCCTCGGCCGAGGTCTTGGCCGGACTCATGGCGCTTTGCGCCATGGCTGAGGCGACACTGCCCGAGCGCGAACCGCACGCCGAAGTATTTCGCCAGACGCTTCATCTCCTCGAACATCTGGGCATCCCGGGATGGGAAGCCCATTACGTCATGTGGGAATTGGCGCTGCTCCGCGACATGGGCTACGGCCTGGATCTCTCGACTTGCGCCGCCACCGGCGCAGCCGACGACCTGGCTTTTGTTTCGCCGAAATCGGGCAGGGCGGTATCCCGGGTTGCCGCCGCGCCTTACATCCCCCGCCTGCTAGCGCTGCCGACATTTCTGCGGGACGAAAACGCCAAGGCCGCCACCAGCGATATCGGGCGGACCGAAATCGCCCAGGGCCTGGCTTTGGCCGGTCATTTTTTTGAGGCTCACGTTTTTGGGCCGCACCGCCAGCAGATTCCGGCCTCGCGCACGCGTTTCGCGGCGCGATTTAGCTAGGCGGCCGGCGGCGCGACAAGTCTCTGGTGCCGATTAGTTGACAGCCTCCAAGTCTCTCATACTATCGCTTGTGGCTTTTCCGGCCGGGACGGCTATGCTGCGCGGAATTAGCGGGTAGGGTTTTCTATGGCCAAATCGTTCGCCGCGCCCAAGCGCCCGGAAAACATCCGTGAGACGCCGCTCGCCGAGGCTTTGGGCGAGCGTTACCTCGCCTATGCCCTCTCGACGATTGTTTCCCGGTCGTTGCCGGATGTGCGCGATGGCTTAAAGCCCGTCCATCGCCGCCTGCTCTACGCCATGCGCCAATTGAAGCTGGATCCGGCCGGCGGATTCAAGAAATGCGCGCGCGTGGTCGGCGACGTCATCGGCAAATATCATCCCCATGGGGATGTCTCGGTTTACGACGCGCTGGTCCGCCTGGCACAGGAATTCGCGGTGCGCTATCCGCTCGTGGAAGGTCAAGGCAACTTCGGCAACATTGACGGCGATAACGCCGCTGCCATGCGCTACACCGAGGCAAAACTGACACCCTTCGCCCAGGCGCTCATGGATGGTCTGGACGACGACGCCGTCGATCTCCGCCCAACCTACGACGGCGAGGAGAGCGAGCCGGTGGTTATGCCGTCGGCGGTACCGAACCTGCTCGCCAATGGATCGTCGGGGATCGCTGTCGGCATGGCCACCAATATCCCGCCGCACAACGCCGGCGAATTGTGCGATGCGTTGCTGCACCTGATCAAGACGCCGAAAGCGCAAATCGCCACCCTCGTGGACCTCATTCCGGGCCCGGACTTTCCGACGGGCGGCGTGCTAGTGGAAAACCGCGAGACAATCGTTGAAGCTTACCGCACCGGGCGCGGATCGCTGCGCCTGCGCGCGCAATGGAGCGAGGAAAAGCTCGGTCACGGCCAATACCAGATTGCCATCACCGAGATTCCATACCAAGTCCAGAAAGCCAAGCTTATCGAGCGCATTGCCGCGCTCATGGATGAGAAGAAGTTGCCGTTCTTAACCGACATCCGCGACGAGTCCACCGAGGACGTGCGGATCGTCCTGGAGCCCAAGTCGCGCACCGTCGACGCCACGCAGCTCATGGAACAGCTCTTCCGGCAGACCGACCTGGAAACGCGCTTCGGGCTGAATATGAACGTGCTTGACGCCGACGGTATCCCGAAAGTCATGGATCTTCGCGCGGTGCTTCAAGCCTACCTGGACCACCGCCAGGTTGTGCTCGTGCGACGTTCCAAGCATCGCCTTGGGGATATTGTCCATCGCCTGGAAATGCTCGAAGGCTATCTGATTGCCTATCTCAACCTCGATGCCGTCATCAAGATCATCCGTACCGAGGATGAGCCGAAGCCGAAGTTGATGAAACGTTTCGGCCTCACGGATGTGCAGGCCGAAGGTATCCTCAATATGCGACTACGGTCCCTGCGTAAGCTCGAAGAGATCGAGATCAAGACCGAGCATAAGAGACTCTCCGACGAAAAAAAGGATTTGAATGCGCTCTTGAAGGACGAGACCAGGCGCTGGAAGGTCGTCGCCGATCAGATCAGGCAGGCTAAAGAAAAATTCGGCCAGAAGACGCCACTGGGTAAACGCCGGACCGCCTTGAGCGATGCGCCTGCGGCCATTGTCGTGCCGATCGAGGCGCTTGTGGAAAAAGAGCCGGTCACGGTCGTGCTCTCGGCCAAGGGTTGGATGAGGGCCATGAAGGGTCACCGGGACGAAATCGTCACGGGCGGTGGCGATATCAAGTTCAAGGAGGGCGACACGTTTCTCGCCGCCGCGAAGGCGCAGTCGACCGACAAGATATTGCTCTTTGGTACCGACGGGCGATTCTATACCGTGGCCGCGGATCGCCTTCCCCAAGGCCGCGGCTTCGGTGAACCGCTCCGCCTGACGATCGATCTACCCAACGACGCCGAGATTATCGGCATGTGGGTTTATGCGCGTGAACAGAAGTTCCTGATTGTCTCCAGCGTCGGGCGAGGCTTCGTTGTTCCGGCCGAGCAGGTTTTCGCCCAGACCAAGAACGGCAAACAATCCCTGAACCTGGCCGAAGGCGAGAAAGCGCGGGTTTGCACACCGATTCCTGGCAGCTCGGGCACAGGCGCCGATCTGCTCAGCGGAAAGCCGCCGGATTCGGTCGCAATCATCGGTGAGAACCGCAAGCTCCTGATCTTTCCTCTGAAGGAAATCCCGGAAATGGCGCGCGGACGCGGCGTCATTTTGCAGCGCTACAAGGACGGCGGCACCGCCGATGCTAAAGTCTTTAATTTGAAGGAAGGCCTGAGCTGGAAATCCGGCGACCGCGAACGCACCGAGACCGACCTCAAGGATTGGATCGGAATGCGCGCCCAGGCGGGACGCCTACCGCCCAAAGGATTTTCGCGGGACGAAAAGCCCTTCAACTGATCATCAGCCAATTGAGATGGAGATCGCCGCGTAAGCGGCGCTTAACCGGCCGGGCTCGGCTCGGCCGTGGTAGCAATGAACGGTGCCCAACCACCGGAGCCCAAAGTCTCCAGGGGCTGAAAGCGCGCCTTGTAAGCCATTTTGGCACTGTCCGTGATCCAGTACCCGAGATAGACGTAGGGCAGGTTCAGCTGGCGCGCCTGCTCGATCAGCCACAGGACGACATAGTTGCCGAGGCCGTCGCGAACGCCGCTGACTTCAAAAAAGCTATAAACCGCCGAGAGACCGTCGGACGTGCGGTCCGTGAGGCAGACCGCGGTCAGCACGCCGGCGCGGTCACGATATTCCACCAAGAAAGTATCGATTGGGCTGTCTTCAACCATGGCGCTGAATTCATAGAAACCCATGAGCGCCATGTCGCTGCCGGCATGGCGTGAGTGCTGGTAGCGTGCGAACAGTTCGTATTGCTCGGCTGTGGCGCGGGCCGGAACCTTGATCGCAAGCAAATCCTGATTCTGCTTCCATTGTTTAGCGAGCGTGCGGCGGCGCGTGAGATCCTTCGCCACCACACGAACAGGCACGCAGGCCTTGCAGCCGGGGCAAGCCGGAGCATAAGCAATGGAATGGCTGCGGCGGAAACCCGAACGCGCAAGTCCCTCGTGCAGGGCCTCGGCGCCGGTCCCCGAAAGTTCGGTCACTAGTTTCCGCTCAAGACGGCCAGGCAAGTAGGGGCACGGTAGCGGTGCCGTGGTGAAGAAGAACTGCGGGCGTTTGAGTGGTGTCTGGTCCATGACTTATGAACATAGCATGGCGGGCGAGGGGCGTTCTGGCAAGCCCAACTCGGGGCCCAACTCGGGGCAGGTGATCGCCGCAGAAATCAACGTTTGGCGGCGGGGGCGAGGCTTTCCCCAGTGGCGGGAGTGGTCGGCTTGGTTCCGGAAGTTTTTTCGAGGAACCGCGGCAAGCGGTCAAACTCTTCGGTCTTTACGTTTTCAGCCCGAAGCAAGACGATGGAGACGCGCCGGTTTCGCGGCGAACGAATTTGCCCCTTCTCAATCGGCTCACGGTCCGAGACACCCGTTACCTTATTGATCTGCTTATCATCCATCCCACCTTCGAGCAGGGCCCTGCGCGTCGCCAGGGCACGATCGGAGGAAAGCTCCCAGTTCGTGTAACCCGAAGGGTCGATGGCGTTGGACGGGTCGGTGTGGCCGGAGATGCTGACCTTATTGGGCAGTTTGCGCACGACTTTCGCCACCTGTGCCAGCAGTTCCTTGCTGCGCGGATAAAGATTCGCGCTGCCCGGAGCGAACATGTCGACCTTATCTTGATCCATAATCTGGATGCGCACGCCCTCCGGTGTGTTCTCGACCAACAGGCTGCTCGCCATGGGTGCGAGATCGGGCACGCCGCTGATCTGTTCCTTCAGGTCCTGCGAAACCTGTTCAAACTGCATTTGATCCTTGGCCTCTTGGGCCGCGCGAACCGAAGCATCCTCGCTATTCTGCGAGCTTTCATTGGGATCGGTCATCTCCGATCCGCCGGAGCCGATGGAAGGCGGCGGCAGCACCACCGCGGCGGTCGCGCCCGTCCGCGACTGCGAAGCCCCTTCGCCGACGGTCTGGCCGCCGAGCATGCCGCCGGCGCCGCTCTCACGCGTCGAAGCCGCGATCGGTGTAAAGTAGTCGGCGACGCCGTTGAGCTGTTGTTCGGTCACGGCATTCAATAGCCAGAGGAGCAGGAAAAACGCCATCATCGCCGTCACGAAATCGGCATAGGCGACCTTCCACGCACCGCCATGGTGACCGTGTGCGGCTTTCTTGACGCGCTTGATGATGATCGGGGCCTTAGCTTCGCCCGCCACCCCGCCGAAGTCCGGTCGCTCTGCCATGAGCTTTTACGCCGCCTATCTCGGTAGAAGAGTTGGTTGGCCCGGTTGCCCAGGCAAACCCAAATCATTGACGAATAATGTAAACCTTAGATTAACAGCCGACAAGCAGGGCCAGGCCGCCGCCCTGATCAGCGGTTGGCGGGTCTGAGCGTCAGGCGATGGACCGCCTTGGATACATCCGAGGCCTCAAAATAGCCGCCGTCCCGCCAGGATTCCAGCTGATCGACGTAATGCGGCGAGGCCATATGCCCGGACTGACCACCAGCCAGGGCGAATTGTGAACGGGCCAGCTCGCCAAGGTCGTAGACCGCGCGCAGGCTGGCACCATGCCGATGGCGGAAGGGAAACTGGCCGGTCGAGGGGGAAAATGAGCCAACATTGACTGTGTAATTGTCGCCGCCGCTACTGAGCGAGCGGGCGCCGAGGTTGCCGATACCGGGAAAATTCCGGAAGAGCAGGTGGCCAAAGCTGGCCCTGTGAAAATCACCCCAGTGGACATCGGTGGCGTCGGCAAGTCCTTGGCCATCGAGCCAGACCATGACATCGCCGAAGGCGCCCGCGACCTGCTGCGCGCAGTTTTCGGCGTCCGGCGTCCGGAGATCATCGCACCAGGCGGTGTCGGCTGTCAGAACGTTGCGCAACACTTCAGGCCGCGAGCCGCCAAACTGACGAGAGAGCTCACCGAGATCGTCCTCAAGAATGCGGCCCTTCAGTTTCTCCATCCACAGGGCAAAGATCAGTGGCTCGGGGCGCTCACGGCCCATGGCGCCGTCCCAAGCCGAGAGCATCGCGATGATGGCGCGGTGCCGCTCGGTCTGCGGCGTCATGCGCGCGAGCATCAGCGGCAATAACTCCCGGGCCATCCCGGAGACGACGTCCAATTGCGCGGTTTGGGTGGAAGGAAGGCTTGCGGGCCCGGCCGCATTCAACAATTCCTCGATCCGCGCGGCCCGATATGCGCCGTTCCAGTGGGCAGCAATGAGGTAAGGGTAGTCCTCGCGGATCATTTTGTTATTGGCATTGATCAAGACACCGGACGCCGGAGCCAGCTCCTGCGGCAAATGCTCAAAGGGAATCCACCCTTGCCAGTCGTAATCGCCGCGCGCTCCCGGGACGGGAATCGTGCCGTCGCCGGCCTTGCGGATCGGCACGCGTCCAGGGGCGTAGTAACCGATGACCCCGGCGACATCGGCGAACATCATATTCTGTTGCGGCGCGTGAAATAGCCGGATGGCCTCGACAAAAGCGGCCGCATCGGTGGCCCGGTTCATACGGTACATGCCGTCGGCGGAGCGGTCGTTGGGTTGGAGAAGGCCCGCGGCCAAGGCAAGGACGCGGTTATCCGCAACCGAATCCGAACCCAGGCGGTTGTTGTCCAGGATATCGCTGACCACGGGGCCATGCCGGGTCTCACGCACGGTCAGAACCACCGGACTAGAAAAGCGAACCTTGATGATCTCGGTGCGGCTTTCAAAGACCTTGGGACCGTCGGGCGTCGCGTAGTGTTCGCCGTCGGCCGTGGATTGCTCGATGAACAGATCGCTGGTGTCGCTTTCGGGTGTGGTCAAGCCCCAGGCCACGCGGTGATTGTGGCCGAGGATGTGAAGCGGCACGCCGGGAATAGTGGCGCCGAACAATTTGCCCGTCGGCGTGTCGATTCCGGCGAAATACCAGACGCTTGGCATTTGGAAATTCAGGTGGGGATCGTTGGCGAGGATCGGCTTGCCGGATCGCGTATGGCCGCCGTCGACGACCCATGCATTCGAGGCCGATGTCGGTCGGATGACCTCGGACATTGCGGCGAACAGGCGGGAGGACGCCAAGCTTGGATAAAGCGCTTCACGGCGCGACATCGTAACGGGATCACCGGGGCGCGGATCGGGGCGCAGCGCCGCGGCTTTCTCCGCGCCTAACTTGGCGATGAGCGCGGACTGAAACAGCTCATCGCCCCAGTTGCCTGAAAGTTGCAGGCCCATCAACTTTTGCCAGACCAGTGAGTCCGCTGGACGCCAGGGCTCCGGCTCGATGAACAGCACTTGGAACTCGATCGGCAACGCATGGCCCTCGGCCAACCACAGATTCACGCCGGCCGCGTAACGCTCGAAGGCGCGCAACGTCGCAAGATCGAGGCCGCGAAGGTCGCTCTCGGCCCGTCTGTAGATGCCCAGCGTGCGCATGAATCGGTCGGTCTCAAGACCGTGGATGCCGATGAGTTCCGCCAGTCGCCCTTGACCTTGGCGACGCATCATTTCCATCTGCAGCAAACGGTCCTGGGCATGGACGTAGCCGAGCGCGAAATAGGCGTCATCTTCGGACTCCGCCGTGATCAGCGGAATTCCGCGGGAGTCACGGCTTATGTCGACAGGCGCCGCGATCCCGGCGACAGTGAAGTCACCATCGAGTATGGGGAGTGCGCGCCGCGCGGAAATCCATAACCACCCGCCGATCAGCAGGGCGCAACCGGCGAGAACCGCCATCGCTTTCACAGATAGGCGCAGGGCCTTCATCGCATCGTCTTTCCGCCCGTGCTATACTTAAGGCTTAGATTGGGCGCGGCTCATCTCGACCGCAAGCTTAACTCCCACGATCAGGCCTAACTCCCACGATAATGAGTACTGTCGGCGTCATGAGTCACGAAAGCGAAATTGATCCCGAGCTGGGCGAGGTGCTTTTCGAAGTAAGAGTCGTGGGCAACGCCGTCAAGGTGTCCGCTTTGGATCCTGTGACAAATATTGAAGTCAGCATCGTGGGTTCGGCCTATGCCAGTCCCTATTCGCTCAAAATGAACGCCTTGCGCAAGCTCCGGGCGGCGGTCATCAGGAACGCCCAAGAGCAGCCTTAAAGTCAGGCGAATTCACCAATAAAGCCAATCTCTTGTGTCGCATTGGCATGGCGCGGCGATATGTGGTATCCCCTCGCACGTTAGCGTCTAAGGCGCCGGTCTCAATCGGGACGGCAGATCAGGTTAGGTTGTATGGCCGAAAAGCTAGTAGCCCGGGCCGGAGAGACCGTAGCCATCGCCAGCGATCACGCCGGCGTCGAACTCAAAGCCGTACTTAAAGGGGATCTCAGCCGGTTGGGTTTTAAGGTACTCGACTTGGGTCCGGCGACGCTCGACTCAGTTGACTATCCGGATTTCGGGCACGCGCTCGCGCAGTCCATCAGCGACGGCACGGCCAAGGCCGGTGTGGCAATTTGCGGAAGCGGCATCGGCATCTCCATCGCCGTCAACCGCCACGCCGGCTTACGTGCGGCTCTGGTCCATGATGTGGCAACCGCGAAACTTGCCCGGCAGCATAATGATGCCAATGTTTTGGCGTTGGGCGCGCGGGCAACGACGCCTGACGCCGCGCGAAACGTACTTGAGGCGTTTTTCGCAACCGAATTCGAGGGGGGCCGACATACCCGCCGCGTGGAAAAGCTCGGGTAATCGCCCCTATTAGTATCGTCGCAATAGATAGCCGAGGAAAATTGATCACCATGGATCGCCACCTACCGTCCGCTTTTTTCAGCCGCAGCTTAGCCGACGCCGATCCGGCGGTGATGGTGTCTCTCACCAAGGAACTCGAACGTCAGCGGTCGCAGATTGAACTGATCGCCTCGGAAAACATTGTCAGTCGCGCGGTCCTTGAGGCGGTGGGCAGCGTGCTGACCAACAAATATGCCGAAGGTTATCCCGGCAAGCGCTATTACGGCGGTTGCGAGTTCGTCGATATCGCCGAGACGCTTGCGATCGACCGCGCCAAGCAGCTGTTCAACTGCGTTTACGCAAATGTGCAACCCCATGCCGGGGCGCCTGCCAATGAGGCGGTGTTCCTCGCGCTGCTCAAGCCCGGCGATACGATCCTGGGAATGGATTTGGCCTCGGGCGGCCACCTGACTCACGGCGCCGCCCCGAACATCTCGGGCAAGTGGTTCAACCCGGTCCGTTACGGCGTGCGCCGCCAGGACTGCAGGATTGATATGGATCAGGTTGAAAGCCTGGCAAGGGAGCACAAACCAAAGTTGATCATCGCCGGCGGGTCGGCTTACTCACGGATCATCGATTTCAAAGCATTCCGCACGATCGCGGATGCCGTCGGCGCATTCCTGATGGTCGATATGGCACATTTCGCCGGGCTTGTTGCCGCCGGCCTCCATCCGAGCCCACTGCCGTTTGCCGACGTGGTCACAACCACGACTCACAAGACCCTGCGCGGACCGCGCGGCGGCATGATCCTCGCCAACAGCGAGGACATGGGCAAGAAGATCAACTCGGCCATTTTCCCCGGATTGCAGGGTGGACCGCTGATGCACGTCATCGCCGGCAAGGCCGTAGCTTTTGGCGAGGCGCTCAAGCCCGAATTTAAAGTTTACGCCCAAGCCATTCTCGACAACGCCAATGTTTTGGCCGAGACTCTGCGGCTAGGCGGCCTTGAAATCGTCGCCGGGGGCACCGATACGCATCTCATGTTGGTCGATCTCCGACCGAAGAAGCTCACCGGCAATGTCGTTGAGCACCTGCTCGAGCGCGCGGGCATGACTTGCAACAAGAATGGCATCCCCTTCGACCCCGAAAAACCGACCGTCACCTCGGGTGTCCGTCTCGGGACGCCGGCGTGTACCACGCGTGGGTTCGGTACGGCCGAATTCAAGCAGATAGGCGAGTGGATCTGTGAGGTCTTGGACGCCCAGGCGGCCAACCCGGGCGAAACCGCCGCCGTTGAGCAAGATATCCGGGGTCGTGTCCAGAATTTGTGTCGCCGGTTTCCAATTTATCAATAAATTGGGGTCACAAGGGATTCTCAACGGGAATTAACACCGGCGAGACGGGTCGTCGGGCCGGGATTATTGAAGGGCGGAAGACATGCGTTGTCCCTATTGCGGCCATATGGATACCCAGGTGAAGGATTCGCGGCCAACGGATGACAACTCCGCCATCCGCCGCCGCCGCTCGTGCCCGGCCTGCGCCGCGCGCTTTACCACCTTCGAGCGCATCCAGTTGCGCGAATTGACCGTGGTAAAGAAGGGCGGCCAACGGCTGCCGTTCGATCGCGATAAGATTGCCCGTTCGATCACGACGGCCTGCCGGAAAAGACCCGTGGAGGAGGAGCGCATCGAGCGCGTGGTCAACAGTATTCAGCGCCGCCTCGAGAGTATGGGTGAGTCCGATATCCCCTCGAGCGTGATCGGCGAGATGGTCATGGAGGCCTTGCAGGGACTCGACAAGGTGGCCTATGTCAGGTTCGCGTCTGTCTACAAGAACTTCCGTGAAGTCAAAGACTTCGAGAATTTTGTTGAGACTTTAGCCGAGCAAGATTCAGCCGACGAAAAGGCCTGATGACGACCGTTGCCGCTGCTGATCCCCGGGCCGATGCCGCGTTCATGGCTGCGGCGCTCAGCCTGTCGGCGCGTAACCTCGGTGACGTCTGGCCCAATCCCAGCGTTGGATGCGTCCTTGTAAAGGATGGTGTTGTTGTTGGGCGTGGCTGGACAGCCAGCGGCGGGCGGCCTCACGCCGAGACCATCGCCTTGGACCGCGCCGGCCCCAAGGCAAACGGCGCTACGGCCTATGTCACCCTTGAGCCCTGCAGCCACCATGGTCGGACGCCGCCCTGCGCCGATGCCTTGATCGAGGCCGGGATAAGTCGGGTGGTCGTCGCGACCACCGACCCCGACTCAAGGGTGTCTGGGCGGGGCATCGCCAAGTTAAAGGCCGCCGGGGTGATCGTCGAAGTCGGCCTTAGCAAGGGCGAGGCCGATCGTCTCAACGCCGGCCATTTTCTACGGGCCAAACACAATCGACCCTTTTTTGCGCTAAAAGTCGCCGCCAGCCTCGACGGCCGCATCGCGCTGGCCAACGGCGACAGCAAATGGATTACCGCGCCTCCAGCGCGGCGGGCGGTTCAGGCCCTGCGCGCGCGTTTTGATGCCATCCTGATCGGCTCGGGTACGGCGCTGGCGGATGATCCGCTTCTCACATGCCGGCTTGACGGTTACTCAGGCCGGGCCAAGGTCCGGATCGTCTTGGATCGGCGCCTGCGCCTTTCGATGAATTCGCGACTGGTGACAACCGCGAAGGACATTCCGACTTGGGTGGTCACCGCCGACGTCGGTCCCAAGGCTGAGTCCCTTGCGGCCCAGGGTGTCGAGGTGATCACGGCCGGAGCTGACATGCCCGTCCAAACCGTCGGTGAATTACTCGCAAGCCGAGGCCTAACCCGCGTATTGGTTGAAGGCGGCAGCGCCGTCGCCGGGTCATTTCTCAAGGGCGAAATGGTCGACGAAATCGCTTGGTTTACGGCTCCCGTGCTGATTGGCGGCGACGGCTTGGCCGCGGTGGGCGAGCTCAGCGCCTCCCATATCGGCGCGATTCCAACCTTCAGGCGGTGTGAAAACCTTGTTTTCGCCTTCGATACCCTCGATATGCTGGTGCGCAAGGGCCCATAAAATGTTCACCGGCATCATCACCGATCTTGCGACCATCGCTGAAATCGTCGCCGGCAAGGCGGCGAAGCGATTCAAGATCGCCACGACTTACGACATGAAGACCGTCGACATCGGCGCGTCCATCGCCTGCAACGGCTGTTGCCTGACGGTGGTGGAAAAAGGGACGGGCTGGTTCACCGTCGACGCCTCCGAGGAGACCCTTGATAAGACTACACTGGGTTCATGGAAGCCGGGTGGTCGCGTCAACCTCGAGCGGCCCCTGAAACTTGGTGACGAACTCGGCGGCCACATGGTGCTGGGCCATGTCGATGGCGTCGCGACGGTCACGGCCGTGCGCGACGAATCCGGGTCGAAGCGCTTTACAGTGACGCCGCCCAAGGATCTGGCGAAATTCGTCGCCGCGAAAGGCTCGGTC
>CAMDRB010000024.1 GCA_945906455.1 Caenispirillum bisanense | reverse complement strand
CGCCGCGTCGTCTTCGCGTACCGCTCGAAACCCGCCACCGCCAAAGTCAGCTGCTTCATAGGAGCAATTCCTTTGCTTCACACCCGCATCAGACTAAGAATCACAAGGACCCTGGCGTGTCGATGACTTATTCAGAGTGTCCCTAGCCAAGAAAAATGTAATATGCTACTAAACCCCGTTCCGAGGGGGCCCGTTCCGAGGGGGCCCGTTCCGAGGGGGCCCGTTCCGAAGGGGCCTCTCGTCGGTAAGGGGAGGCCAGAGTTTCAAGGCCGCCGAATTCGCCAACCACCGAAGCCACATTTACTTAAAAAATAGAACGTTGAGGAATTACGAATGAGCGACGTTGCTGACCGCGTAAAAAAGATTGTCGTCGAGCATTTGGGCGTTGAAGAGTCCAAGGTAACGGACAATGCCAGCTTTATCGATGACTTGGGTGCCGATAGCTTGGATACGGTCGAGCTGGTCATGGCCTTCGAGGAAGAGTTCAGCGTCGAGATTCCGGACGATGCGGCGGAAAAGATCCTGACGGTGAAGGACGCCATCGCCTTCATCCAGGCGAACGCCAGCAAATAATTTGCGGACCATTCGATTGGGCAGCGGCCCGACGGATCCGGACCGGTTAAGGTGCAATGGGGCCCAGGAAGATTCCGGGTCCCATCGCCGTTTCTGGAGCACCATCGCCGGCGTCATACTGAACGGGAAGTTGGTTCACCATGGCCTTCGAACCTAAACGCATCGTCGTTACCGGCATTGGCCTAACGACCCCGCTCGGCACGGGTGTCGCGGGCAATTGGGAGTCTCTGACCGCCGGCAAGTCGGGCATAGGCGCCATCACGCGCTTTCCCGCCGACGATTTGCCGTGCCGCGTGGGCGGCGAGGTGCCGCTGGCGGAAGATCATCCTTTTAAGTTCATCGCCGACGCCATCGTCACCCCGAAAGACCGTCGGCGCATGGACGATTTCATTGTCTACGCCATGGCCGCGGCCGAGGAAGCGATCAAGGATTCCGGCTGGGTACCGCCCAGCGATGAAGCCCGCGAACGCACCGGCGTGATGATCGGCTCGGGCATCGGCGGGCTCGCCACCATCGACGACACATCGAAGACCCTGAATGCGCAGGGTCCACGGCGGGTATCGCCGTTCTTCATCCCGGCGAGCCTGATCAATCTGGCCTCGGGCCAGGTTTCAATCCGCCACGGCTTCAAGGGCCCGAACCACGCGCCGGTGACGGCGTGCGCGACCGGGGCCCATGCCATCGGCGATGCCGCGCGTCTCATCAAGTACGGCGATGCCGACGTCATGGTCGCGGGCGGAGCGGAATCAGCGCTCTGCCGGTTGGGCATCGCCGGCTTCGCCGCCATGAAGGCCCTGTCCACCGGCTATAACGATACGCCCGCGCGGGCCTCCCGCCCCTGGGATAAAGGCCGCGACGGCTTTGTCATGGGCGAGGGCGCAGGGGTGTTGGTGCTGGAGGACCTTGAGCACGCCAGGAAGCGCGGGGCAAAAATTTATGCCGAAATCCTCGGCTACGGACTAGCCGGCGACGCCTACCACCTGACCGCGCCTGCTGAAGACGGCTCTGGCGGATTCCGGGCCATGCGTGGCGCGCTGCGCGATGCGCACCTCAACGCCGATCAGATCGACTACGTGAACGCGCACGGCACATCGACGCCCAAAGGCGACGAAATCGAGCTCCTGGCCGTCAAGCGCATTTTCGGCGACCATGCCTACAAGTTGTCGATGTCGTCGACCAAGTCGGCGATCGGCCACTTGCTCGGCGCGGCCGGCGCGGTCGAGGCGATCTATTCGATCCTCGCGCTCCGGGATCAAGTGGCGCCGCCGACGCTCAATCTTGACGATCCGTCCGACGGCTGCGACATCGACTTGGTGCCGCACAAGGCCAAGTCACGGAAAATCCGCTTTGTCCTTTCCAATTCCTTCGGCTTCGGCGGGACCAATGCGTCCCTCGTCATCGGCCCGCCGCCGTAGACCGGCGCGGCTCGGCTTTTCATGACGCGCTCAACCCTACGACCTGCTTAATCATATGAAGTGGGCGCGCCTCATTGCAGTGCTTGGTGGGCTTGGTCTGCTGGCCATGGCCGCAAGCGGCGCCATGTATCTTTGGTTCGCCCGCGCGGTTGAGGATCCGGGCCCCCTGCAAGCTTCGGTGACGGTGATCGTCGCACCCGGCGCGGGCGTTTCCGCCATTGCGCGGCAGATGGCTGTTGCCGGAATTGTCGCCAGACCCTGGATGTTGGTGCTCAACGCCCGGCGTACCGGTCAGGACCGCAGCCTCAAACCCGGAGAATACCGTTTTGACCCCGGCATCAGCGTTGCCGCGGTTATCGGAAAAATTGTCAATCACGAGGTGGTCGTTCGCTTCGTCACCATTCCCGAAGGTCTGGTAGCCTCGGAAATCCGCGAGATCATCCAAGGCGCCGAAGGATTGGCGGGTAAGCTGATGTCGCCGATCTCCGACGGCGAGCTGCTGCCGGAAACCTATCGCTACGAATGGGGCGACCAGCGTGAGGATGTTGTCGCGCGCATGCGTGCGGCGAAGGCTGCCGCGGTTAGCGAGCTTTGGGCGGCGCGCGCACCGGATCTACCGCTGAATTCGCCGGAAGAAGCGGTTGTGTTGGCGTCGATCGTCGAGAAGGAGACCGGCTTGGTCAGTGAACGTGCCCAGGTCGCCGCGGTCTTCATCAACCGGCTGCGGCGCGGCATGAAATTGCAGTCCGACCCGACGGTGCTCTACGGCCTGTCACGGGCCGGCGATCGCGATGGCCTGACCACCGCCGATCTTGAGCATCCGACAGCCTTCAATACGTACGTGATCCCCGGCCTGCCGCCGTCGCCGATTTGCAACCCCGGCCGGGCGGCGCTGGCGGCAGTATTGAATCCGGCGGTCTCCGTAGATCTATACTTTGTCGCCGACGGCACCGGCGGCCACGCCTTTGCCGCGACGCTTTCCGGGCACAACCGTAATGTCGCGCGTTGGCGCGAATTTCAGCGCCAAAATGACCTGCGTTGATGTATCCTGAAGCGACCATTTAACTGTGAACCTCGGCGCTCGCCGAACCGTCCATATCAGGTGCTGAAGCCAGATCGACCTCTTCGTTAGGATTGAGACCGGAACATGATCGAATTCCTCCTCGACCCCGAGACCTGGGCCGCCTTGTTCACCTTGACGGTGCTCGAGATCGTACTCGGCATCGACAATCTGGTTTTCCTCGCCATCGTCTCGAACCGCCTGCCGCCGGCGCAGCAGGCTTCCGCGCGCCGCATCGGTTTGTTCATGGCGCTTTTCCTGCGCGTCGCTCTGCTATCGATGCTGACTTGGATCGCGGCCCTGACCACGCCGATCTTTACGATCGCCGGCTTTGCCTTGAGCTGGCGTGACGTCGTACTAGGCGTTGGCGGCCTCTACCTGCTTTATAAGGGCGTGGCGGAAATTCACGAGGCGGTCGAAGGCGCCGGCGGGCATTCCGCCAAACCGGCCGCGTCCTACGCCGCCGTCATCACCCAGATCATGATCCTCGATCTGGTGTTCTCGTTAGATTCCATTGTCACAGCCGTCGGCATGACCAACAATCTGCCGGTGATGATCATCGCCATTGTCATCGCCATTCTGGTCATGATGTTCGCCGCCGGCGGGGTCTCGGGCTTCATCAACAAACATCCGACCGTTAAGATGCTGGCGCTGGCATTCCTGATCCTGGTGGGCACGGCCCTGATTGCCGATGCCGCCCATTTCCACATTCCCCGCGAGTACCTCTACTTCGCCATTGCCTTCTCGATCGCGGTGGAGTCCTTGAATCTGTGGATGCGCCACCGGCACGACAAGCGCCAGGCCTCTTAGCCTTAGTCCTTGTCGGGCATTTGGCCGCTGATTGCTCCGGCCCAGGAGTCGGGTAGGAGCGCGAGCAGCCAAACCGCCGCCAGCATCGGCCACGGGAAGGCGACGCGTCCCCGGTTGGCGGCAATCCCTTGGCGGATGGTCTCTGCGGCCTTTTCCGCGCTCATCAGAAACGGCATCGGGAATTTATTGACGTCGGTCATGCGGCTGGTGACAAATCCGGGACAGACGACGGTGACGCCAATGTTCTCCTTTGCCAGCGCGCACCGCAGACCTTCGCCCCAGACACGGATGGCTGCCTTCGACGCGCCATAAGCGGGCGCGCCGCCGAAGCCGCGAAAGGACGCCAGCGAACTGACAAGCGCGATCTGGCCGCCCCGCCGTGGACGGAAGAGGTCGATGACCGGCAAGACGGTGTTGAGCACGCCATCCACGTTGACGGCGAAAATGCGCCGCGTTGCGTCGGCGGTCTCCCCCATGCCGCCGGAGACGCCGGCATTGGCGATCACCAGATCCAGCGCCGTTGCCCGATCCCGCGCGGTAATCCAAGCCGCCATGGCGACGCGGTCGGCGACGTCGAGCGTCGATGCGTCGACCTCAGCGCCGCGCGCGCGGCAAGCCCCCGCCACCGCCGCGAGGCGCGAAGTGTCGCGGCCGCAAAGGCTCAAGGTGATGTCGGGTCCTGCGTAAGCCAGGGCCAAAGCCTCGCCGATGCCCGACGAGGCGCCGGTGATAAGGATATGTTTGAAGTCGCCATATGCCGATGTCATGGCGGTTAGCATGGCTGTCCGGCGCTCGTGAATCAATATCAGCGCCCTGGTCGTCCGCCGCAGGCGCCGGATCGTCCGTTAAGCTATGAAAACCGCCGGGTGCCCGATATAACCATGCCTCGGGTTGGAATTAACCGCTTGCGGAATTGGAACGGTTTCTGTGCCTTCTGTCGCGCTAACCAGCATGACCGGCTTTGCCCGCACCGAAGGGCGTTTTGACGGGAAGGCCCCCTTCGCTTGGGCGTGGGAGGCCAAGAGCGTCAACGGCAAGAATCTTGATGTTCGTGTTCGCGTGCCGCACGGCTTTGATTCGGTCGAACTGCCGGCGCGCCAAGCTGCGGCCGAAGCCTTAAGCCGGGGCTCCCTCAATCTTTCCCTGATCGTGACGTCGGATACGTTGAGTGTCGGAGGCGGCGTCGATGAAGCGGTTCTGGATGCGCTTATCGACCTTGCGCGGCGCAAGACTTCGCAATACGGCACGCAGGTATTCGGCAACTGCATCGAGCTTGCTCGCCTCGATGGACTTATGGCTTTGGCCCAGGGTCGCCCGGCTCCGGAAATTCTCGAAGCCGACACCATTGCCGCGCGCGACTTGACCGTGGTCGCGGGATTAAAAACCGCGCTCGGCGCCCTGCGGTCAGCGCGTCGTCAGGAAGGAGATCGCCTCGCGCCGGTTATTACCGGGCATCTCGACATCATCGCCGCGCTCTGCGCCGAGGCCGGTGCCTTGGCCGCAACTCAGCCCGAAGCTCTGAAGGCCCGGTTGCTGCAGCAGGTACAGGAACTTGCCGGCGCCGTCCCCGCGCTCACCGCCGATCGGCTTGCACAAGAAGCCGCGCTCTTGGCCGTGAAATCCGACATTCGCGAAGAACTCGATCGCCTTGCAGCGCATGTCGGGCAGGCACGGGAGCTCCTGGTGAAAGGCGAGCCTTGCGGCCGACGCCTCGATTTCCTGTCGCAGGAGTTTAATCGCGAGGCGAATACATTGTGTTCCAAGTCGGCCGATGTGGCGCTAACCCGCATCGGTATGGCCCTAAAAACAACGATTGATCAGTTTCGTGAGCAGATTCAGAATATAGAATAGGAGCCGGCGCGCTGGTGGAACCTACCCGGATGCGCAACCGTCGAGCTGCGAGGGTCACATGAGAGAGAATAAGGTTCAACGACGCGGCCTGATGCTGGTGTTGTCGTCGCCCTCGGGCGCGGGCAAGACCACCATTTCGCGGGCAATCCTGCGAGACGACGGTAACTTGGTCATATCAATTTCCGTCACCACACGCGCGCCGCGGCCGGGCGAGGTGCCTGGCAAGGACTACCACTTCATTGCCGAAACTGAATTTAAGCGCATGGTTGCGGCCAAAGAGCTTCTCGAGCACGCCAAGGTCTTCGACAATTACTATGGCACGCCGAAGGTCTACGTTGAATCCCAGCTTGCGGCCGGCAAAGACGTGCTGTTCGATATCGACTGGCAGGGGACGAAGCGGCTGAAAGACAGCGCCCGCGGCGACCTCGTCAGCGTTTTCATCTTGCCGCCCTCGATCATCGAGCTGGAGCGGCGTTTGCGTGGACGCGCTCAGGACAGCGAAGACGTCATGCGTAAGCGCATGGCGCGCGCTTCCGACGAGATGAGTCATTGGCCGGAATATGAATATATCGTGATCAATCGGGATGTTGACGAGAGCATCGCACAGGTCAAGTCCATATTGACGACGGAACGCCTGCGCCGAGAACGTCAGGTCGGGCTTGCTGACTTCGTCAACGGACTGCGGAGCGAGAGTTAGAGCATCGTGCCGAGAAGTGGCAAGCGGTTTTCGCGCCGGCGAAGGCCGGCACTGAGCAATTGCGCGCCTTCGCGCGCGGAACGATGCGACCACAAATAGTTAGAGCGAGCAGTATGATTCCGAATAATCGCTGCCCGCTCTAGCGTTGGCCGTCATCCACCGCGTTCGCCAAGGCACAAAACTGCTCGATCGAAAGCGTCTCGGCGCGGGCCGTCGGATCGACGCCAGTGGCGCGGCATAGCCCTTCGGTGTCGGCGGTTACCGCACGCAGGCTCTGTCGCAACATTTTTCGACGCTGCCCAAAGGCCGCTGCCGTCACCCGTTCCAGAGTCGCGCGCCGCGCGGGAATGGGATTTGAGCGCGGCGTCATACGCACGACCGTTGACTGCACCTGCGGCGGCGGCGTGAAGGCGCGAGGGTTGACGTGGAACAGTGTCTCGGTTTCACAAAGCCACTGGGCAATGACGCTGAGACGGCCGAAAGCCCGGGTATCGGCCGGAGCGGCTATGCGCGCCGCGACTTCGGTCTGGAACATCAGCGTGAAAGACTCGAATGCGGATGCGTTTCGCAGCCAGCGGAGTAAGAGTTCGGTGCCGATGTTATAGGGCAAGTTCGCAACGATTCGCCTTGGGCTATCACCGAGGGCGGCCGGATCGACCTCCAGGGCATCGGCCTCGATGATGACCAAACGGCCGGGATAGGCGGCCGCGAGCTCGGCCAATATGTCACGGCAGCGCGCGTCCTTTTCAACTGCGACAACCTCGGCACCTTCCGCCAGAAGCGCCCGTGTGAGACCGCCCGGACCGGGGCCGATTTCGATGGTCGTGCCGCGGGTGAGGTCGCCGGCCGAACGGGCGATGCGGGCGGTTAGATTGAGATCCAGGAGAAAATGCTGACCCAGCGATTTTTTGGCGATCAATCCGTGACGGGCGATAACGTCGCGCAAGGGAGGAAGAGTGTCGGCGGTATTCATCTTGCCCCGGGACCGGATGCGGCTCGGCGCGCGGCGATGGCCCCGGCTGTGCGAAGCGCGGCGAGAAGGCTGGTTGGGTCGGCAATGCCCGCGGCAGCGATGTCGAAAGCCGTGCCGTGGTCCGGGGATGTGCGCACGAAAGGCAATCCTAAGGTTAGGTTGACGCCGCCCGCGAAATCGATGGTCTTGAGCGGGATCAAGGCCTGGTCGTGATACATGCATAACGCCGCGTCAAAGCGTCTGCGCGCGTCGGCATGGAACAAGGTGTCGGCCGGAAATGGCCCCTTGGCGTCGACGCCGCTCCGCTGCAATGCGGCCACCGCCGGGGCGATGATATTGGATTCCTCGTCGCCCATAGCTCCCATTTCGCCCGAGTGCGGATTGAGTGCCGCGACCGCCAGGCGCGGCTGGGCGAGGCCAAAATCGGCCTTCAGTGCCGCGGCGGTGATCAAGCCTCGGCGTACGATCGCGTCCGTGGTCAGCACGCGGGCAACGTCCCGAATCGCGACATGGACCGTGACAGGTACGACCCGCAAGTCCTCGATCGCCAGCATCATCACAGCTTCGACACCGCCCGCCAGGTGGCCGAGATATTCGGTATGCCCCGGGAACGTGAAACCGGCGGCCCGCAGCCCGGCTTTGTGGATCGGATTCGTCACGATGCCCGAGGCAGCCCCAATTTTCACCAAAGCCACGGCTTGATCGATGGTGCCGATCACGGCGTCCGCGGCGCTAGCATCGGGTACACCGAGCGAGACCGGCGTGGGCAGGGGGCGCAGTGGTGCCAAGACTGGCAAGGCGCGGCTGAAAACTTCCGCGGCCTCGGCCGGGCTCGCGATCTGCGCCGTCGGGCAAGGAATGCCAAATCGCGCGGCGAGTGCCTCCAACCGGGAGGCGTCGTCGATTGCGAAGAAGACCGGGGTATCGGGGCGGCGACTGGCCCAAGCTCTCAGCGCGATCTCTCCGCCGATGCCGGCGGGATCGCCCATGGTTACGGCCAGCGCGGCCGGTCCTTTTGGCGCGTGCGAGGTCACACCGTGCTCTTAAATGCGAATGTCAATCAGCGCCTGGCGACGCAGATCCCGTAGCCGCTGGCGGGCCACGTTTTGGAGCTTTTCGTTTTCCAGATCCGACATGATTTGCTCGCCGCTCGGCACACCGCTGTCGTCGCGGCGCATACAGACCTGGAGGAATAGCCGTGCGCCGCCAACTTCAATGGCCGGGCTGGTGCGCCCGGGCGAAAGCGTGAGCACAACGTCACCAATTCGTGGTGGCAGGCTGCCGACATAAACCGGCGTGATCGGCCCCGAGCCCGGCGTCTCCAATTCCTTGCCCAATTTGTCCATTTGCTCGCAGGTCGTAAAACTGCCGATTGTTTCACTCAATTGCGTGAGCCGCTCAGGGGCCAACGCCCGCGCGCCCTGTGTGGGCAGATAAATCTGGTTCAAGGTTACGACCGCCATACGCGGATCGGCCGCACCGGCGATCCGGCGTTCGCGCAGCATCACGATGTGATAGCCCACAGAAGTGCGCAAGGGATCGGAGATTTGTCCGGGTTCCAGGCGTGCCAAGATGTCGTCGATCTCGGCTTCCATTTCGCCGCGCACGACCCAGCCGAGATCGCCGCCCAGTACGGCTGTGGGACTCTGCGAAAATTGCTGGGCAAGCGATGGAAACGGCGTTCCGCCCCGTGCCTGTGTAACCAGGCGATTGGCCGTATCGCGTATGACCGGCTCCTGCGCTGGCGAGCTCACGGGCAGCGAGATTTCCGCCAGAAGATATTCCGCCTTGCCTTGGTTGGCGCGCGCGCGGGCCAGTACCGTATTGACTTCGTCCGGATTGACACTGACTTCGCTTTGCAACGACTGACGGACGACTTTCGCCCAACTCAAGTCGGCCTCCACCTGCGTATTGAGCGCGCTCATATCAATGCCTCTGCCGGCCAGCATGGTGCGAAAGCCGCCGGCGGGCATATTGTTGCGCTGTTCGATGGTTTCCACCGACTGGCGGATTTCAGCTTCCGTGGTCTTGATCTTCAGGCGTGTCGCTTCCTGGAGCTTCAAGCGCTCCTCGATAAGGATGTCCACAACCTGAGGCACCAGGCGGCGCTGCATTTCGGGCGTGTTCTCAAGCCCCGATGTGGTGATGACCAAGTTCGTCCGCGACTGCACGTCAAAGAGTGTGATGATGTCCTCGTTGACGACCGCGGCGATCGTTATGCCGCCCGGCGCGGGGCCGGCGGGCGCGCCCAGCGATTGGGCGGCCAGCGCGGTGCCGACATCGGCGACCGGCACAGCGCCCGCGCCGCAAATCGCGGTCAGCGCGAACACTAAAGGCCGGAATAGACGTCTCACGATGATCACCACGGTTGCTCTCGACGCCGACGGGCCGGCGGGTCCGTAACATACGCGGGAACGTCGGCGAAAACTAGTCGCTGGCACAGCGAAATAATCAAGTAAAATCAATTATTTATCGCTGAAATCCGAACGTATCAGCCCAAGGTCTAACGTTGAGCGCCAACGTCGGCGTTGAACTTAATATCACCGACCGTCTTCAGATTGATGCGGAACAGTACGGCGATGCCGTTCTTGAAGTCGCGGTCTTGCGTATTGTCCTTGGCGAGGTCGAGCCCGATCACCACGCATTCGTCCTCATATATGAAACCAACGTCGGTGCGGATGCTGCCGCCACCTAAGCCCAAATTATGCCGGTGGCTGAAGGCGACGCTCCAGTTTTGCGAAAACCGGCTCGACAAGGCGACGAAAAGCTCCTCGGTGCTCGATGGGTTGGTAGGTGTTCCTGCGGCTCTGACGAAGAGATAGCCCGTCGTGACGCGCAGCAGGGCCGGTCCGATCGCGGCACTCAACTCGCTGCGGCGACTGGCAAACGTGTCCTTATCCAGCCGAAAACGATATTGCATCGTGACGTAGGGACTGGGTGTGAAGTCCACATGGCCGACGTAGTCCGAGAAATAGTCGCGCAAGCCCGACGTCGGGCTGAAAGTTTGATCACTATGAAAGTGATAGACCTGTCCAAGCAGCGCCGAAATCGTTCCAATACTCTCGTTGAAGGTCGCCCAATGAACACCGTAATTGATGCGTGGCCCGGATTCGACGCGATCAATGCCGGTGAAACGCTGCATGCTGAACAGATTGGTATGATCGAACTCAAGATCGAGACTGTCTTCGTTGGGAATCGTGTCCTTGTTCCCGCCTATGGGGCTCATCACCCCCATGACGATCGGTTCGAGGAGTTGATGGAAACCGAGGTTGTCGCTGACAAACGGCATCCGCCATTCCAGCGACGCCTCGGGCACGAGCCGTCCGCTGGTCCCGGTGAACACATCGTTGCGGCCCGGTCGCGGTAGATTGCGGACATAGTAGCCGTCGCCACGCAGGCCCGCGCGCAATGTGTGAATGCCCCCGTAGGAGGCGGTATAGGGCAGGCTCCAGCCGACGCGCGTCGACAGGCGATTGGTGTCGGTGCCGGTCGCTCGCGCCAGCACAAGGCCGCTGGCGTCAATATTCCACCGCCCGCCGATCGCGTCGGGTTCGCTGATGTAACTGTAGTTCAACAGCGGAAAAATGCCGGGCACCGACCCGGCTGCGGTGGCCACGCGCTGGCGCTGGAAATAATAGGCATTGGCCGAGAAATAACTGTTGCTGGTGAAGCGCTCAGCAAAAACGTTGCTGGTCAGCCAGGTTGGTGCCAGAAAATTATAGCGGCGTAGGTATGTTCGGTCCGACGCTAAGCGAACGTCGGCGCCGCTGCGCCAATTTTCGCTGATGTCCCAACGCGCGGTTGCGTCCAGGTGTCCACGCAGGTCCTTGGCGAAATCGGGATCGTCCGCCATTAAACTGCCGAAAACGCGCAATCGCGCGGCGCCAAATTCCTGGCGGTATTCGGCGATCGTACCTTTGCCCGCCGCGCTAGTTACGAACGGCGTCAACGTGGCGTCGCGGTCCGGTGCGAGGCGGAGATAGTAGGGCTGCTGAAACGATACGCCCAGATTGCGGCTGGCGCCGATTGTCGGCAGCAGGAGGCCTGACTTAGCGCCAGCGGTCGGGTCGGGGTGAGCGAGGTAAGGCGTGTAAAACACCGGCACGCCGCCAAACTCAACCCAGGCATTATTGTAGTAGACCATCTCGGCTTGCTGATCGTAGCGCACGCGGCCGGCCTTGATTTGCCACAGGGGAGATTTGCCGTTGCAGCTGTCGCAGGCCGAATACACGGCATTGTACAGCTCGCTGACGCCGTCGGGCAGGCGGCGAAAGAGGCGGCTAGCCATGCGCGACTTATCGGACATCAACACGCGCACTTCCTCGGCAAGGCCTTCCTTGAGGTCGCCGGTCACTTGTATGGATTCGAAAAAGAACGCCGTACCTTCGGTGTCGACGATGGAAACATTGCCCGTGGCGGTCGCCACGTCGGTCGTACGGTCGTAGACGATCCGGTCCGCGAGCAGCACGCGGTTGCCGCGTTGAATCTCGACGTAGCCCGAGGCGGTAATGGTGTTGGTGGCGTCGTCGTAGGTAATCTCATCTGCCTGCAGCAGCGTCTCCTGGTCCGAAGCCGTTGTCGGCTCGGCCTCGACGAAGGCGGCATTTGCGCTTCGGCCCAATGCCATTCCGAAGGACGCGCTCAGTGCTGCTGAAAGGGCCAGAGCCAGCGCGAGACGCGCGTGCGGCCGCGCGCGCCGAAGTGTCGGAAGGGAAGTGCTGCGGATCATGAACTGGGTATCACGCGGTGCTGGCGCCAAGAGGTAAAGTCCGCCGAACTGGAGACCGTCGGCCCGGCCGAGCGATGATATACAGGCCGACGGCTATGGGGAGCAACGCTACAACGTACATAAGCGGGGTGAACAAGGTAGCCTTGCCGGCAATATTCGCGGCGCCGAGCGCGGCCGACTGCAGCAAAATGATGGCGAATATGGCCATGACGATACGCCCCGTCTGTCCGCGCCGGCTAAAAGCCCCGGTCAGCAAGAAGGCCAGGGCCACACAGGTGAAACCCAGTGAATTGAGCGGCTCGACCAATCTTTGGTGACCCTCGGCACGCATGCGTACGGCAACCCGGGCGGACAGGCCCTCGCCTTCGGCCGCTGTCAGCAATTCCGCCGTGCTGCGCTCGCGATTGCTCTCGTACCGGTTTTCCGGAACTGATTGGAGCGTGCCAAAGTCGAGAGCATAACTATCAAAGTAAAGCACCGAGAGTTCGCCGGTCTGCGGAACCAGAGATTGCCGGCTGCCGTTGAAGAGCAGGACGCGCGATCCGGCTTCGCTTCGTCCGACCGCGCCCCGCTCGGCCATGATCGTCAGAGCACTCTCGGGAGCGCGGGCATCGTGAATCAGCACGCCGAGAAGCTCGCCGTCCCGCCCTCGCGCTTTGACGTAGACGGTCAAACCCTTGGTCAAACTATTGAAAGCGCCCTCGCGCAACATGAATTGCGACACATCGTTGCGAATCGTCCATTGCAGCGTCCGGAACGACTGAAACGCATTGGGCACGACCACGAGGGTCAAAATATATCCGACGGCCACCGCGGCGGCGGCGCTAAGCAGGGCCGGGCGCGCGAGCCCCAAGCGGCTGATGCCGGCGGCCTGGGCCACGACCAGCTCCCGATCGACGGTGAGCTTGTTGTACACAAACAAGGTCACGAGAAATAAGGTCGCCGGCAGAATCACCGAAAGGAACCACGGCAAGAGCAGCAACGTGAGCTTCAGCCATGCGCTGATGGCCAGGCCCTTGTTGATGACGAATTGCAGGAACTGCAGCGACTGGGTCAACCAGACGACAAGCGCGAGCACGATGCTGACGAGCAAGGTCCCGATAGCCAATTGGCGGAGGATGTAGCGCGTGATTCCTAGCATGGACGCCGATTATAGCGTTTGGCATTTCCCTGGGGCCAGCGCCATCGGCGGGGCACGGGACGCCCTTTCGGCACGTAAACGCTTTGCGCGGCGCGCCGGGCGAATTACAATGGACTTCCGCCGAGTCTCGAGGGGGCGCGACGCTTGGGATCGACATCGACAGGTTGCTCGAAAGGCACGATCGCGGCGATCATCGCTTGCTTCTCCGTAGGCGCGGGAACAGCGGCGGGGGCCGCCGAAACCATGCGTTGCGTTTCGGTGGAAGAGAGCGCCGCCTTCCGGCTGCGGCATCTGCAAAGCCGGCTAATGGTGGCCGCGCTGGGTTGCAATCAACAAGCTACATACAACGCTTTCGTCGAGCGGTTCCGGCCCGAACTGGTGACGGCCGGCGGGCATCTCTCGGCTTACTTTCAGCGCAGCGGCGGCCCGACAGCCCTGAACAAACACGTTACCGATCTGGCCAATGCCGCCGGTCTCGCGCGGGCCGAAGATCCGAACGGTTATTGCAAGCAGGCCTGGCAGCTGTTCTGGTCCCTGGAACAGGACCCGCAAGCCTTGGCGCGGTTTGCAGCCGCGAACGCGCTGACAACGATCGTCCGGCCCACGCAATGTTCCGAAACCGCGGGCAACCAAGTTGGCGCCGCCCCCGAAAGTGAAACCGCCGCCCTCGGCAAAGCGAGGGCGGCGGAATCGCCAGATAAGTAGTATCGAACGTGCTGGACCGGCAGGCCGCGCGACGGCCTTCACTGTCCGCCGGCGGTTTCTTTCCTATTCCAACACGATCTCGACCCGACGGTTTTGAGGTTCCTTGACGCCGTCGCCGGTGGCGACGAGCGGCTCGGACTCGCCCTTGAACAGGACAACAACTTCATTGTCCTTGAAGCCCAACTTCAGGAGCGCCGCTCTTACCGCCTTGGCGCGGCGGTCGGAAAGCGCAAGGTTGTAGTCGGGCGCCCCCGAGGTGTCGGCGTGCCCGGTCGTGCGAATCACTGCCTTGCCGTTCTTTTTCGCGTAGTCGGCGGCTTCATTGACGATCCTCTGCGCATCGGCACGTAGAACCGATCGGTCGAAATCGAAGAACACCAAGAACTTCTGCGGGACCGGCGGCAGCGGTGGTGGTGCCGGTTTCGGCGGCGGCGGCGGTGGCGGGGGAGGCGGCGGAGGCGGCGCGGCGATCTTCCCTTCGGCCGGAGCACCGAAATTCAAGCGCACGCCGACCAGGAGGTTGTGGCTGCGGTCGTTGTGACGGCTCGCCGTCATAGTCGCCGCCGCGCCTTCAAATTTATTCCTGAAGGTGGCGATGTAGCGGTATTCAGCAAAGGCATCCATGCTTTCGCTGAATGGCCGCGAGACGCCGGCAATGCCTTGCCACTGCCAAGCTGAGGAGCTATCGGTGAATGTCGGTGTGCCGGCTGCGAAAGCAGCCGACGATGCGCCGCGCACGGTCTGCCACTTTGTCGAACCTGCGCCGACACCGCCGCCGATCTACGGGCGATAGGACCCGTTGGTGGCGAAGTCGTAAAGCAGATTGCCCATGACGCCGAAAACCTTTTGACGTCCGGTCGCGTCGGCGCCCGCCATCTCATCGAGCCCCGAAGTGCGGTAATTGAGCTCAAATTCCGTGCGCGGACCGGCGGCCCATTTGTAACCGAGCGCGCTCGAGACTATGAACCCGGTGTCGAATGTGGTCTTGGCATTGACCGCTACGCCCGTCGGGGGCTGGCGAATATCGACGTTCGAACCCTGCGGAAAGCTCAGCCCGCCGCCGAAACTAAGGTAGGGCCCCTCGGCCAGAGCTGAAGTCGACACCGCCATGACGGCGGCCGTGGCTAACAGCCCGAGGTGTAGCTTTTTCATCATTGGTTCCAAAATTGACTCCGAGTGAAATGAACTTGCGGATTTTCTACGACGTTCGCCGCAGGGTGGAATTGACGGGGCGCACCATGCCGGGACTAAGACCGAGCCGCAAGGCCGAACCGCAGTCAGGCTAGCGAGAGTTAGGAAGCGGTGCAATTCTGCCATAGCCACGTGGTCTAGATGCTCCTATGGCACAAGGCCGCCTAACGCATGGGATCGAGAACGGTTGCGCCGTACTCAATCGATGACTTTTCCGGGGTTCATCAGGTTGGCCGGGTCGATGGCGCGCTTCAAGCGGTGCATCAGGTCGAGTTCCACCGGGTCCTTGTAGCGCGTCAGCTCCTGGACTTTAAGCATGCCGATGCCGTGTTCCGCCGAAATCGAGCCATCCATGCCCGCGACGATGTCGTGGACGATGCGGCTCATCTCGTCCCAGCGCGCGAGGTATGCGGCTCGGTCGGCGCCCGCCGGTTGCGAAATATTGAAATGGATATTGCCGTCGCCGAGGTGGCCAAAGGGCACCGGCCGCGCGCCCGGAAAATGTTTTTCTATCGCCGCGACCCCTTTGGCGATGAACTGGGGCACGCGCGATACCGGCACCGCGATGTCGTGCTTGATGCTGCCGCCCTCGTGCTTCTGGGCCTCGGGCAAGGACTCGCGAATGCGCCACAGGCTCTTCTGCTGCTCCCCGCTTCCGGCGATGACGGCATCGGCAATGATGGCTTCCTCGAAGGCGGTTCCCAAGAGGGCATCGAAGCCGCCACGCAACGCGCCATCGGGCCGTGAGCTGGAGAATTCAATTAGCACATACCAAGGGTGCGCGTCGGTGAACGGATCGCTCACGCCCGCGATATGTTTCACGCACATCTCAAGGCCGATGCGTGGAATCAGCTCGAAGGCCGTTACCGCGTCGCCGGATATCGCCCGGGCGCGGTTTAGAAGTCGGATCGCGTCGTCGAGATTGCTCAAGCCGCACAGCGCCGTCGCAATTTCCGCTGGGCGTGGGAAAAGCTTCAGCACTGCTGCGGTGATAATGCCCAATGTGCCTTCGGCGCCGACAAAAAGGTGGCGCAGCGCGTAGCCCGTGTTGTCTTTGCCGAGCGCCCGCAGACCGTTCCAAATACGTCCGTCGGGCAGTACGACTTCGAGGCCCAGGACCAGATCGCGGGCGTTGCCGTAGCGAAGCACATTGATGCCTCCGGCATTGGTAGCGAGGTTTCCGCCGATCTGACAACTGCCTTCCGCGGCCAGGCTCAAGGGGAACAGGCAGCCGTTGTCCTCGGCAATATTCTGAAGGTCGGCGAGGATGCAACCGGCATCGACGGTAATCGTGAAGTTGACCGGGTCCACGGCGCGCACTTTGTTCATGCGGCTCATATTCACGATAATCTCACTGCCGTCCTCGTGAGGAGCGGCGCCACCGCACAATCCGGTATTGCCGCCCTGCGGCACGATCGGAACTTTCGCCGCCGCGCAGGCCGCGACGACCTTGGCGACCTCGGCGGTCGAACCGGGCCGAAGTACGAGCGCTGCCTTGCCGCGATAGAGCCCGCGCTCCTCGCGCAAATAGGGTGCCATGTCCGCCGGATCGCCGATACAGGCAGCAGCGCCGACGATGGCGGCTAAACGGTCATGCAGGGCTTGATCGAAGGGCAAGGGGGCTGGGGCCTCATGTTCGAGCTCGACGTTGTTGCTGGGGTCAAAATGAAGGAAGCGAAGGCCGAGCGCAATAAATGCTTGTGTGCCCGGACGCTAAACCCGTGGCGCGGCCGCGCGCTCCAGGCGATCGTTAATGGCAATGCCGATGCCGGTTGCCGGGATCGGGGCGACGACAATGGCCGTGAATTTCTGGGGTTCGTCGAGGGCGTGCATCATGGCAAAGAGATTAACGGCGGCCTCTTTCAAGTCTCCGCCCGGGCTGAGGTTGAGGGTCGCGCGCGCGGTGGCGCCGAAACCCAGCAAGGCCTCGCCGGCGGCGGCGATCGTCGCATTCAGGCGTATCGGCAACGACGGCGCATAATGACTGGCAAGCTGACCCGGCGACTTGGGTGCGGCCGGATCTTCCCGCGCGATGTCGATGGGTCCGATCACGCGCGCTATGTCTTCCGCCGTGATCACGCCGGACCGCAGAATCATCGCTGTGGATTGGGTCAGGTCCAGCACCGCCGATTCCAAGCCGACGGGGCAGGGGCCGCCATCGATGATCAAATCGACCTTGTCGCCGAGTGACGTCGCGACGTGAGCAGCCAGGGTCGGGCTCACGGTTCCCGATGCATTGGCGCTTGGCGCGGCGAGCGGACGTTGGGCGCCGCGCAGCAGCTCGAGCGCAACAGGGTGATTGGGCATACGGACGGCGATGCTATCAAGCCCGGCGGAGACCAGCTCGGAAGCGGGACATCCGGCGCGCCGGCGCAGAACCAGCGTCAATGGTCCCGGCCAGAACGCGCGCGCAAGTTTTTCAAAACGACCTTCGGTCTCGGCCAGGTCCGCGACCCAGCTTATGTCCGCTACATGGACAATCAATGGATTGAACGCCGGTCGGCCCTTGGCCTCAAAGATTCGGGCAACGGTCTTGCCTTGGGTCGCGTCGCCGCCGAGGCCATAGACGGTCTCGGTCGGAAAGGCGACCAGGCCGCCGGCGCGCAATATCTTGGCGCCTTCGGCAATGCTTTCGGCGGTGGCGGGGCGAATGTTCAAGGGAATCTCTATTAGACCGAAGGCCCCTCGGCGAGAAAACGGCCATTGCGGAAATTCGGCTTCTTATAACGCACCTCGGCACCGTCGAAGGTGTGAACCCTGCCACCCGCCGCGCGCACCACGGCATGACCAGCGCCGATATCCCATTCGCTGGTAGGCCCAAACCGCGGATAAAGGTCAGCGACGCCAGCAGCCACCAAGCAGAACTTTAACGACGACCCGATGGCGATTTTCCGTTCCACGTCGTACTGCGCGAGGAAAGGATCCATCAATTCTGGCACCTCGTGGGATTTGCTGCCGGCGATGACTACGCGGGCCGAGCGTTGGCGCACGCAGATTTTCTCGGGCCGGCCATTCCGCCAGAGCTCGGCGCGCCGGGCGGTGCCGCCGGGGTCGGTCACGCCGACGTAGGTCTCGCCGCGCGCCGGCGCGTGGACGATACCGAGCACCGGCACGCCACCCCAAATCAGGGCGACGTTGACGGTGTAGTCATCGCCACCCTTGACGAATTCCTTGGTGCCGTCCAGCGCGTCCACCAGCCAAAAATCATCGCCCTCAAATTCCGGCGGCCGCTCGGCGGCGACCCGCTCCTCGGCGACGATCGGAAAACTCGGTCGCAAACGCTCCAGCTCGGCGACAATTATGGATTCGGCAATTTGATCGGCCTCCGTGACCGGGGAGTGGTCCTGCTTGGCCGTGACCACAAAGCCACGTGCGCGGACCTCCAGCGTGCTCCGCCCCGCCTGTTGAGCGACCGGCCGGAGCCGGTCCGCCCAGGCATTGAGCGACGCGAAATCCACGGCTCCCGGCCCGCGCGGGTTGTCCACGGGAAGGCTCACTCGGCAGCCTGGGTTTTAGCGAGCTGAATGGCTTGCCAAATCTTCAGGGGCGTAAGCGGCATATCAAGATGCCTGACGCCAAGCGGCCCGAGGGCGTTCAGTACCGCGTTGGCCGCCGCCGGCGTCGCGCCGATGGTTCCGGCTTCGCCCGCGCCCTTGACGCCCAGCGCGTTGCGCGGCGTCGCTACTTCGGTATAGGCAAAGTCGAACGCCGGTGAGGAATCGGCGCGCGGCATGGTGTAGTCCATGAACGAACCAGTCACCAATTGCCCGGTATCGTCATAGACGGCCTCCTCGAACAGCGCCTGGCCGATGCCCTGGACGGCGCCGCCGACGATTTGGCCCTCCATCAGTAGCGGATTCATCGCCCGGCCCAGATCGTCTTGGATGGTGTAGTTGACAAAGCTGACGGCCCCCGTTGCCTCGTCGATATCGACTTCGCAAATGTGGCAGCCGTTGGGAAAGGTAGCGCCGCTTGGGGCGTAATCTTCGTTCGAATAGAGGCCGGGCTTTACCCCCGCCGGACCCTTCTTGTCGTTGTACGACGCTGCGATCACGTCCTTTAGGCTGACGTTGCGATCGGTGCCGGCGACGGCGAACTTGCCATCGGCGAATTCAACATCCACGGCCGCCGCTTCCAGCAAATCCGCAGCCATGAACTTACCCTGGTCGATCATTTTGACGGCATTGTGCATGATCGCGCTGCCGCCGATGGGAACCGACCGCGAGGCGCCGGTGCCGTTGCCCGTCGGGATCAGGTCGGTATCGCCCTGCTTCACCACAATCCGGTCGATCGGGATATTGAAAGCCGCGGCGGCGATCTGACCATAGACCGTCTCGTGGCCTTGGCCGTTGGACTGGGTGCCGATCAGGATGGTCAGGCGTCCATCTTTCTCAAAGCGCATCTGTGGTTGTTCGCCATTGCCGCCGGAGCAGGCCTCGACGTAATAGCTGATGCCGGCGCCGCGTAACACGCCGCGCGTTTTTGCCGCGGCTCGCCTTTCTTTGAGCCCGGCGATATCGGCGCGTTTGAGCGCGGCATCCATCAATTCCTCATAGCGCCCGCAATCGTAGACCGGGCCGAGCGCGGTTTTGTAGGGGAAGTCCGATGGGCGGATGAAATTGCGCCGCCGCAGTTCAACCGAAGAAATGCCGACCTCGAGCGCAGCTTTTTCGACTAACCGTTCGACGACATAAGCGGCCTCCGGGCGCCCGGCGCCGCGATACGCGTCCACAGGCGCGGTATTGGTGAAGACAACCTTCACATCCACGGCGGCGGCCGGAATGCGGTAGGCGCCGCACAGCATGCCGCATCCGGCCATGGTCGGAATCATGGCGCCGAACTGGGACAGATAGGCGCCGACGTTCCCGAGCGACGACACGCGGATACCGAGAAATATGCCGTTTTTATCCAGCGCCAATTCCGCATGATTGACTTGGTCGCGGCCGTGGCCATCGGCGAGAAAGCTTTCCGAACGGTCGGCGGTCCATTTGACCGGCTTGCCCAGGACCTTCGCCGCCACCAGGCACAAGACCGGCTCGTTGAAAAGGAAGTAACGCATGCCAAAACCGCCGCCGACATCGGGACAAAGCACGCGCAGCTGTTCCGGCTCGATGTCGAGCACTTTCCATCCGGCAATCCACTCCCGGATCTTGTGGGTGTTCTGACAGCCTTGCGTCAGGGTGTAGCGGTTTGTCGCTGCGTCGTACTGACCGATGGCGCTGCGTGGCTCCAAGGCTGTCGGGTTCATCCGATTGTTGATGAGATCGATGGTGACGATCTTGTCGGCCTTGGCAAATGCGGCCTCGGCCTTGGCCGCGTCACCCAGGCGCCAATGCACAAGCACGTTGCCTGACGCCTCGCGGTGGATTTCAGGTGCTCCGGGCTTGACGGTTTCGCTCGGACGCACACACACCGGCAAGTCTGTGTAGCCGATATCGATGAGTTCAGCGGCGTCTTTGGCTTGATACAGCGTCTGTGCGACGACGGCGACAATCGGCTCGCCGACATAACGGACGCGGGTTTTGGCCAACACTGGCCGCACCGGCGGGGTTGGCGGCCGCCCGTCGGCGGCTGGAGGAATCCCCTCAGCCGGCATCGATCCAACGTTGAGGCGGTCGAGGTCGGCGGCGGTGAGAACCGCCACGACCCCCGGGGCGGCCTTGGCCGCTGCCGTATCTATGGCGGCAAGGTCGGCATGGGCGTGGGTCGAGCGAAGGACATAGAGGTAGAGCTGTCCAGCGACCGTGATGTCGTCGGTAAAGCGGCCCGCACCGGTGAGAAAGCGCCGATCCTCGACGCGACGGATGGCCTGTCCGACCCCGAACTTACCCATGGCTGAAACCTTGCTCGCCGGCAAAACTAAATGAAAATATTTGGAGCGCACACCATAGCGTGCGGACCCACTTTGTCCACTGGGCGGGCCCTCGGACTGAGGCTAAGCTACGCTGGTCTCTTGTCCCTAGTGCTCGCTGGAACCATTGCCATGAACATCACGTTCTCCAAGATCGCCGTCCCCGCCCAAGGCGTTGTCGTCATCGCGGTGGCGGAGGGCGTCCACGGCGCCGCCAAGCTTGGTCCTAGCGCGACGAAACTCGACAGGCAATCGCGGAGTAGCTTGAGCCGTGCCATGAGGGCGGCGGAATTCACCGGCAAGCGCGAGAAGACGCTGGCGCTCATGGTGCCCGCAGGCACTAAGCTCGCGCGTGTAGTTCTGGTCGGTCTTGGTGCGGTGAAGTCGCTGGACGCCCAAGCGGCCGAACGTATCGGCGCGGTCATCTATGACGCGGTCGCCAAGGATCCGGCGGCCGTGGTGATTCTGGAAACCGATGGGGCCGCGGTCGACAACGCTGTGCTCGCCGCGCATCTCGCCGGCGGCTTCAGGCTCAAGTCCTATCGCTTCAGTAAGTACCAAACCAAGGAAGACAAGGACACCAAACCGAGGTTTAAGACTTTGGCCGTTCAGTGCGATGCGCCGGCGGAAGCCAAGAAACGCTTCGCCGCCGTCAACGCAGTGGTGGATGGCGTATTCTTCACGCGCGATCTGGTCACCGAACCGCCCAACATCATCTATCCGGTATCAATGGTGGCGCGCGCCAAGGAGCTCTCCAAGGACGGCGTCAAGGTCGAGGCGTTGGGCGAAGCCGCCATGGGCAAACTCGGCATGGGCGCGCTGTTGGGTGTCGGCCAGGGTTCGGATCGCGAGTCGCAGTTACTGATCATGCGCTGGGATGGCGCCAAGGATAAATCCGCGGCACCGCTGGCGATCGTCGGCAAGGGTGTGTCGTTCGACTCCGGCGGCATCAGCCTGAAGCCGCCCGCGGGCATGTGGGACATGAAATGGGACATGGGTGGCGCCGGTGTCGTCATCGGCCTGATGCGCGCGCTCGCGCGGCGCAAGGCGCCGGTAAATGTCGTCGGCCTGTGCGGCCTGGTGGAAAACATGCCCGACGGCAAGGCCCAGCGCCCCGGCGATGTGGTGACGTCCATG
>CAMDRB010000023.1 GCA_945906455.1 Caenispirillum bisanense | reverse complement strand
CTTGCCGCGGGCCTTGATGGCGATCTTTCCCGACATATTGGCGGGAAATTCGGCTTCGATTTCCGGGTCGTGCTCGCATTTTACTTTGGCCAGAAGTCCGCGGACGATCGGATCCTTTAGCAGCGCATAGCTGTCCCAAACCATTTTGCCGGTGGCCAATGCGACCGACAACACAAAGGGCGCGCTGAACTGCGCGTCGACAGTATTCCTCGGGTCGGCCTTTTTGTCGGCCGGCGCGCCGATCAAGAGCATCCCGGCAGTGCAAAGCCCGTACGTAACCGACTCGATCTCTTCAGGCTTCAAATTGTGTTCACTGCGCAGGGCCAGCACGGCATCAATACCCGCATGGCCGTAGCGGCACGACGGATAGGGTTTGACGGCCGTCGCCATCAATTCAAAGACGCGGCCGAGGTCTTGAACGGCGCGCGCGGGATTGGGATGCGGCGCGTAGGCGGAAAGAAAGCCATGCTTCCCTTCCAATGCCTCCGCGGCGCCTTTGAATCCTTCCCGCGCGAGCGTTGCCGCCGCCAGGCCCGACATCGCCGACCAGCCGACCTGGAAGCGCTTCGTCCACGCGCCGTTGGCCAGAAACTGCAAACTGCCAGCGCTTTGGCTCAACGCAATGCCCAACGCCGAAGCAATCCCGGCGGCGTCGAGCCCGAACACTCTGCCGGCCGCCGCAGCTGCCCCGAACACGCCGCAGGTCGCCGTCGGATGGTAGCCGCGTTGGTAGTGATCGCCCGCGGGCAACGAGAGAGCAAGGCGACAGGTCATTTCGTAACCGGCAACGATCCCGGCGACAACATCGGCGCCGGAGGCCTTGGCCATCTCACCGGCAGCCAGCGCCGCAGGGATGACCGGCGCGCCGGGATGCAAGGTTCCAGCCGCGTGCGTGTCGTCGAAGTCCAGCGAATGCGCCAATGTGCCGTTGACGAAAGCCGCACCCGCCGGGCTATAGCCGCCGGCGTCGGCGAAAACCCGGGCGACGCCCGGAACCATACCGAGCGCCTTTACGGCCGATAGTAGCGACGGGGTACTGTCAGATCCGTGGCGCGCGCGTACGATATTGCCGACCAAGTCAAGAATGAGATAGCGCGCGCGCACTAAGACATCCGCTGGCAAAGTGGCCAGCGAAGTCGATGCGGAAAATTCGGCAAGCTGTTGGGTAATTTTCACTGGCGTTCTCCCTACGGGCTTTTCTTATACGTATTCGATTTTGGCGCTAGCCGTGACCTGCCCACGCCTCGCCGCCCATAGATCAACTCCGATCGCGGTTTGAGCGAGGCATAACTCAAACGACTCGGTATCAAAGAGCGGAAGTTGCAAGCGAATGTCGAACTTCTTAACCAACGCCTCAGGTTTATGCCGACGGAAGTGATCCATCAGCAAGGTCGCGACGAAGGGTCCGTGAACCACCAGGCCCGGATAGCCTTCTTCTCGCGCGTAGTCGCGGTCGTAGTGGATGCGGTGACCATTAAAGGTCAGCGCCGAGTAACGGAAGAGCTGTACCGAGTCAGGCCTTACAGTCCGCGTAAACTCGGATGGCCGGGCGCCTGCCCGATCAGAAGCCGGTGGCGGCGCCGATGCGTCCGGCTTGGTGGGCGCGGCGCGATAAACGACGTCCTGTTCTTCGACGATCGCAAGTGTGTCGGCCGTCAAGATTTCATGACGCAGCTTGACAAAAACCAACTCACCCGAAACGCCGTCCTTGGAAATAACATCAATAATCTGCGACCGACGTTCCAACCGCGCGCCAATGGCAATTGCGTTGTGAAAGTGCAGTCGCGACCCGGCCCACATCCTGCGCGGCAATGTGATGGGCGGGAGAAAACCACCGCGCCTGGGATGACCGTCATGATCAATCTCGGACTGCGGGGCCGCGGGCACGAAGTTGAACCAGTGGGCGAGTGGCGGTACTTCGCCTGCGCGCCACGGCGGTGCGGCATAGTCGAGAAGCGCGGCCAGGCGGGCGATTGGCCCTGGCGTTGCGTGATCGACCGCGGTCTCACTGCGCCCGATCCAGGCGCTATAGGCCGAGGGACCGCTCATTTGAACTCGGCACGTATGGCGGCACTATGTTCGCCGAGGGCCGGCACCGGTCGCGGCGCGATGGTTTCCCCGCGCCAATTCCACGGCGACGCCGGCATCGAAACCGAGCCGGACGGCGTTCCCACGTCCATGCGCCGCAGCTGCGGGTGGCGCGAGAGATCGGCGACGGCATTAACGGCGCCATAAGCTATATCCGCCGCGCGCAGGCGCGCGATAAATCCTTCACCGGTTAGACCAGCGATAACCGCGTTGATTTCCTGGTCCAAGGCTGGGCGATTTTCACAGCGGTGAACATTAGAGTCGAAGCGCGGATCAACGGCCATTCCAGCGTTCAAGAAAACCTTCTCGCAGAGCACTTTCCATTCGCGTTCGTTTTGGATGGCGATCACGACTTGTTTGCCGTCCCCGGCGGTGTAGGCGCCGTAAGGCGCGATCGACGGGTGGTTCAGACCGACGCGCTTGGGCTGGGCGCCGGTATGGTCGTAGTGCAGAAGCGGCACGGTCATCCAATCTGCCAGCGCCGCGAACAGCGAGGTCGCGACCCCCTTGCCCTTGCCGGTGCGCTCGCGCTCATAAAGTGCTTGCAATATCGCGCCGTGCGCATTCATCCCGCAGCACAGGTCGGCGATCGATACGCCCACGCGGCCGGGCGCCTCGGCCGATCCGGTGATTCCGGCGAGGCCGGTTTCGCATTGAATCAGGAGATCGTAGGCCTTCATATCATGGAGCGGCCCGTCTTCGCCGTAGCCGCTGATATCGCAGGTGATAAGTCGCGAATGCCGTGAACGTAAGCTATCCGACCCGAAACCCGCGCGCGTCGCCGCGCCCGGCGCTAAATTTTGGACAAACACGTCGGCCCTGGAAATAAGTCTCGTCAGAAGCGCGGCGTCGGCAGGATCCTTGATATCCAGGACCAAGGATTGTTTGCCGCGATTGAGCCAGATGAAGTAGGCGCTTTCACCGCGAATGGCGTGGTCGTACTCCCGGGCAAAGTCGCCCTCGCGCCGCTCAATCTTGATGACCCGCGCGCCGGCATCGGCAAGGCGCGACGTGCAGAACGGCGCCGCCACCGCCTGCTCGAGCGTCACGACCAAAATGCCGTCCAGGGGTCCGCTCATGTCAGAACGACTTCGGCAGGCCGAGCACGTGCGTGGCGACGTGCGACAAGATCAAGTTCGTGGAAATCGGCGCGACTTGATAGAGACGGGTTTCGCGGAATTTACGTTCGATATCGTATTCCTCGGCAAACCCGAAGCCGCCGTGGGTTTGCAGACACATGTCGGCGGCATACCACGAGGCTTCCGAGGCCAGCATCTTCGCCATATTGGCTTCGGTGCCGCAGGGCTTTCCGGAGTCAAACAGCGCGGCGGCGTTATCGACCATGGCGGCCGCCGCGGACACCTGGACATAGGCGCGCGCGATGGGAAACTGGACGCCCTGGTTACGGCCGATGGCCGCGCCAAACACCTGGCGCTCGGCGGCGTAGGCCGAGGCCCGGTCGATGAAGAAACGCCCGTCGCCGATGCATTCGCTCGCGATCAGTATGCGCTCGGCGTTCATGCCGTCGAGGATATAGCGAAATCCCTTGTCCTGCTCACCGATCAAATTCTCGGCCGGCACGGCTAGATCGTCGAAGAACAATTCGGTCGTGGCGTGATTGAGCATGGTCCGGATGGGGCGGATTGTGAGTCCTTTGCCGATCGCGGCGCGCATATCAACGAGAAGCACGCTCATGCCGTCGCTGGGTTTGGCGGCTTGCTCGCGCGGCGTGGTACGGACAAGCAGCACCATGAGATCGGAATATTCGGCGCGACTGATCCAGATTTTCTGACCGTTGACGATGTAGCGGTCGCCATCGCGACGCGCGAACGTCGTGATGCGTGTCGTGTCGGTGCCGCTATTGGGCTCAGTCACGCCGAAAGCCTGCAGCGCCAAATCGCCAGCGGCGATTTTCGGTAGGTATTTCGCCTTCTGGGCAGCGCTTCCGTGTTTGAGAAGTGTACCCATGGTGTACATCTGCGCATGACAAGCTCCACCGTTGCAGCCCGAGCGGTGGATTTCCTCGAGCACTGCCGTGGCCGCGCCTAAACCCAGCCCCGAGCCGCCGTACTCCTCAGGAATCAAAACCGAAAGAAAGCCCTCGCGCGTCAAGGCCTGCACGAATTCCTTGGGATAAATTCGATCACGATCAAGGGCTTGCCAGTAAGATCCGGGGAATTGCGCGCACAACCGGCGCACGGACTCGCGAATTTCCGGATAGGAGTGGTCTTGAGAAGCCGGCATACAACCACCGTGAATTTTAGAGCGAGCAGCGCGAAACTTTACGCGTGCTTGGCGACAGACAAGTCGACGTCCGGACCGAGGTCCAGGCGTCTGCGCAACTCTACCATATCAACCTCCTTGACCCAGGCGGCGATGACGACCACGGCAACGGCATTGCCGATAAGGTTGGTAAAGCCGCGAATTCGCGACAGAAAGGGGTCGATGCCCAGAATCAGCGCGAGGCCGGCCACTGGGACCGTAGGAATAGCGGCGAGCGTGGCAGCGAGGACGATGAAACCGGCATTGGCAAAACCGCTCGCGCCCTTTGATGTCAACATCGCCGCCAGGACCAGTATCAACTGTTGCTCGAGGGTTAGATCTATGTTTGTGGCCTGCGCGATAAAGACCACGGCAAAGGTCATGTAGATACTCGTGCCGTCAAGGTTGAAGGAGTAACCAGCCGGCACCACAAGCCCGACCACAGATTTCGACACGCCGAGGCGTTCAAACTTCTCCATCAACCGGGGCATCACGACCTCGGAACTGGCGACACTGACCTGGATCAGGATTTCCTCAAATACATACCGGCCAAGCTTGATGACGCTAAATCCAGCCCAGCGCGCGACCGGCATGAGGAAGACAACAATGAACAGAACGCAGGTCGCGAGGAAAGTGGCGAGCATATTCAACAACGGCAACAGGGACTCCAGTCCAAACTTGCCGACGGTAAATGCCATGCCGCCAAATGCGCCGATGGGCGAAACGACGACAAGTATCTCAACGATGGAAAACAAGACCTTGGTCAGGCGGTCGATGAGATCTTTAACTTGGGCACCGGGCTCGCCAATTCTTTTAAGCGCAAATCCAAACAAGATCGAAACCAAGAGGACCTGCAGGATGACGCCCCTGGCGAAGGCATCGACAAGATTCTCGGGAATGATATTGAGCAGAAACTGAACGACGCTTTGCGCCTCGGCGGCCTTCGCGTAGCTGGAAACCGCCGACGCATCGAGCGTCGCCAAATCCACGTTCATGCCCGCACCGGGCTTGAGCAGATTTGCCGAAACCAAGCCGACGATCAATGCCAGCGTCGAAAAGAAATAGAAATATCCGAGGGCCTTGGCGCCGACGCTGCCGACGGTCTTCATGCTGCCCATGCCGGAGATTCCCGACACGATGATGCAAAAGACGATCGGGGCGATCAGCATCTTGACGATTTTGATATAACCATCGCCCAGCGGCTTCATCGCCGCTGCCGTATCCGGCGCGACCACGCCCAGAATGATGCCGGCGAGCGCGGCCATCAGAACCTGATTGTGGAGCTTCCTATAAAACGCAACCTTCTTCATCGTTGGCATTCCCCACTACCGGCACGTCGCCGGGTGAACTTCGCCACGGCCATCCCCCTTAAAGGGATGGCCGTGGGGCCGGTTCTTGTCAGACGTGGCTTAGTTTACTTGCTGGGTTCGGCGCAGACGAAACTCGCGGCGATGTTGGTGTCGCCGGTGCCTTTGTAGCGCGCCGCCTGCGGATAGGGGCAAAGCGGGCGCGTCATCTTCACGCCCAACTCTTTCTTGTTGTCCACATACTTGGTCGCGACGACTTGAGTGGGCGCGATGCCCTTGTCTACCCAGGCATCGAGGGCCGGTAACATGTCGAAGGTGTTCGGCCCAGGACCGCGGCTGCAATGTCCCATGGCCGGCACCATGAACAGGCGATAGAAGTTTTCGGTTTCCGCCCGCGCCTTGGCCGCGCCGTGCTTCTTGGCCTGGTGTGCCATCACGCTGTCGTAATAGTCGATGGAGTTTTGCCCGGGAATATCCGGATCGCCGAAGCCGTGATAGTGCATGATTTTTCCGCCACGCGCCTTGAATTTCTCGAGGTCGGGGTTTACGGCATTGAAGACCTGAACGATCGATTGGCCCGGCACGACTTGCTTTTGCTCGACGAAATCAATGTTTTCCTTGGTCCACTTCCAGCTGTGCATATCCCACTTCGGGTCATTGTAGATAAAAAACTTGAAGAACGGGAAGCCCTGCCGGCCGTGTTCGCCGCCGTAGGGGAAGTCGCTCGATAGGGTATTCGGCCAGTTCTCGGCTTCGCCGCCAAAATCGAAGCCGGGATAATAGCCCTTCGGAACACGATCGCCCGGTCCGTTATAGAATTTCATGACCGCCGAAACTTGCTCTTCCGTCAGGCAGGTGTTCGGTTCCTGGCCTGGCTTGCAAACCAGCACTTCCGGATTCAACTTGCAGGCCCGCGGATTGCTGACGATGCCGTCTTTGAGGCCGTCGAGCGCGTCGCAGGCTTCATTGACGGCCTTGCCGACGATGGGCGCTACCCTGTCGGGCAGGATCGAATAGGGCCCCTTGTCGTAGAACACCGTCGCCAGCCAGAGATGACCGGCAATATAGTGATTGGTCCAATTGTGGGCCGGATCGCCGACGATAATGCCGTCATAGTCTTCAGGATAGCGCTGCGATTCCATCATTCCCTGCCGACCGCCCTGCGAGCAGCCGGAGAAATAAGAGCGCGTCGGCGCCTTATCGTAGAACGCCTTGATGATTGTCTTGGACTGCTGCGTCATCAAATTTACGGCGCGGTAGCCGAAATCGATGATCTTTTCCGGGTGGCGGTAAGCAAAGGTCCCGTCGTTGCCCCAGTGTCCGGTATTGGTGTTGGCGGTGGCGTAGCCGGCTTTGATCGCGGCGGCCATCTGCGCATAGCGAATCGTGCCGGTGAAGCCGCCATTGCCGAGGCCGTGGAATTTGCCGTTCCAACCCGACACCGGCATCCAAACTTCGAACTCGATATTTGAGTCGCTGGTCGGATGGGCATTAACCGCGACGCGGCAGAACGTCGGCATCATCTCATGCGCGGTGCCGTCGGGCGCGCGGTACAAACCGGCCGGATTTGTCTGGACGGAATAGACGTCCGAGTTCGGAATCTTGAAATCCCACAAACTTTCACACTCCACGGCCAGTGCCGGTGCGGCCAGGGCCGACGAGGCCAAGAGAAACGTCGAAAACGAACGAGCGAGCGATCGGTAATTCATGTGAGTCCTCCCATTGTGAAGCTGCGAAGGCGTATCGACTTAATCGGCAGGCGCGCTTGGAACCGCGTCATAAATATACGGCGGTCAACCCATCCCGGAGCTCATCTTGTGCAACCCCTTCGGCTTTTACAAGAGCCCCGGTCTTCCTAAATTCGATGGACGCCTCTGAGTGTTACGCCAGGGCGGCCAAGTGGCGGATCGGGCGGCCTTCGGTTACGTGCTGGGCGGCCGTAACGATCGCCTTGCTGTCGATTCCGTAGTGGCGATAGAGGTCGGTGAGGGAGCCGGTTTGTCCAAATCGCTCGACACCCAGGGAGCGCAAACGGTGCCCGGCGACAGCGCCGAGCCAGCTCAGCGTTGCCGGGTGACCATCCAACACCGTTACAATCCCACACGAATTCGAAAGACCCGCGAACAGGCGCTCGATGTGCGAACGGGCATGAACCAAGCCTTCCTCCCTCGCCCGCTGAGCCGCCGTCCATCCGGCGTAAAGCCGGTCGGCCGACGTGATCGCTAACAACCCGACATCCCGCCGGTCTTCGGCCATAAGACCAACGGCTTCGATGGCCTCGGGCGCGACAACGCCGGTATAGGCGACAACAACCTCGCAGTTGGGTCCAGGCCGCCGTACCCAGTAGGCGCCGTCGAGAATGCCGCGGCGTAATTCATCCGACATCGCGCGTTTAGGTTGCTCAAGCGGGCGCGTCGACAGGCGCAAGTAGACCGAGCCGCCCTCCTCATCCGCCAACCAGTTGGCGCCGACCGGGGCGTCGGCTGTGCCGTCGGTCTTGTGTTTTTGGATATGCGCAAACGCCCATAACATCATCACGAGCAACTCATCGACGTAAGCGGGCTCGAACGCGGACAATCCTGGCTGCGAAATGCCGATCAGCGGTGTGCCGATCGATTGATGGGCCCCGCCCTCGGGCGCGAGGCTTATCCCCGAAGGTGTCGCCACCAGGATGAAACGAGCATCCTGATAGCAGGCGTAATTCAGGGCATCCAGCCCGCGGGCGATGAACGGATCGTAGAGCGTGCCGATGGGTAAAAGGCGTTCGCCGTTAATGCTGTGCGACAGGCCAAGCGCCGAAAGCAGTATGAACAGATTCGATTCAGCAATGCCGAGTTCGATATGCTGGCCGCGCGGCGAGGCCCCCCAGGCGAAGGTCGACGGCACCCGCTCGTCCTTGAAAGTATCGCCGTGCGCCTCGACGCTGAACAGGCCACGCCGATTGACCCAGGGGCCGAGGTTCGTCGATACCGTCACATCTGGTGACGTCGTGACGATGCGCTTGGTGAAGTCAGTCTCGTGCCGGCCCAGATCATTGAGGATGGAGCCGAAGCCTGCTTGGGTGGAAACGACATCCCCAATTGTAATCGCGATCTCAGCGGGCGGCTCAAAAACCGGAGCCTTGTGCCGACGATTGATGGTTGCGGCAAACGGAGTGCGATCAAGGAACCCTTGCAATCGATCGGGGGGGATATTCAGTCCTTCGAACTTTTCCCACTCAAACCCTGGACGAATCGACATTTCGGCGCGGAATTTTTCCATCTGCGCGGGCGTCATCAGGCCGGCATGATTGTCCTTGTGGCCCGCCAGCGGCAATCCGAAGCCCTTGATGGTGTAACAGATGAAGCACACGGGCCGGTCGTGATCGATGCTGGCGAAAGCGTTCAACAAGCTCTCGAGGTCATGGCCGGCAAGGTTGGTCATCAGCCGCGCGAGATCGTCGTCGGCATAGCCTTTGATCAATCGCGCGGTCGCGCTGTCCGGGCTGAAGTCGGCCATGAGCCGTTTGCGCCAAGCCGCGCCGCCTTGAAAAACCAAGGCCGAGTAAAGTTGGTTCGGACAACTATCAATCCACGCTTGCAGTTCCTTGCCGCCGGGCTTGCGAAAAGCCGCTTGCAGCAGCGCGCCGTATTTAAGGACCACGACATCCCAACCGAAGTCGCGAAAGAGCGCCTCAAACCGCGCCCAGAGCCCTTCGCGGATGACGGCGTCGAGGCTTTGGCGGTTGTAATCGATGACCCACCAGCAATTCCGCAGGTTTTGCTTCCAGCCCTCGAGGATGGCTTCGAAAATGTTGCCTTCGTCGAGCTCAGCGTCGCCGATCAACGCGATCATCCGGCCCCTTGGGCGCTCGCTTCCCCAATCGTGGGCGCGCACATAATCTTGGACAAGCGACGAAAATAACGTCTGGGCGACACCCAACCCGACGGAGCCCGTTGAGAAATCAACATCGTCGATATCCTTGGTGCGCGACGGATAGCTTTGCGCGCCCTTAAATCCGCGGAAGGATTCGAGCTTCTCCCGCGACTGACGGCCAAACAGATATTGGATCGCGTGGAAGATCGGGCTGGCGTGCGGCTTGACCGCGACGCGGTCCTCGGGCCGGAGCACATGAAAGTAAAGCGCCGCCATGATGGTGGCGAGTGACGCCGAAGACGCCTGGTGCCCGCCGACCTTCACGCCATCGTCGTTGTCGCGCAAGTGATTGGCGTTGTGAATCGTCCAACCAGCAAGCCACAGGATCTTTTTCTCAAGTGCCCGCAGACATTCAAGGTCGCTCGCCGCAATGGGCGCGTGTGATGGCGGCTTGGAATTCATATTTGGTCCGACTCATTCGGCTGAACTGCCGCCTACATTATGCGATGCTTAGGCCTAAAAATCCTGTTTTTTCAGGGGCTTATTTTCAAGAATTTTGGCGCGGCCATGCAAAAAGAAGCAGCGCGGAGGCGATTCGCCCCCGCGCTGCATGGTATCACCTTTCGTGCGGAACTCAGTAGGCCAGCGGATCAGGGCGGACCTGGAACTTAACGAGCTGCGGTCCGGTCGAGGCATCGTCGCCGCCTTCCTGATGCCAGACCGGCTGTGAGGCATAGGTCGCCATGACGCCTTTGCCTTTCCAGCCCTTTGAGCGATCGTCGATGCGCCCGTCCATCCCGCGGGTGTGGAAATCCATCGGGTAGGGCACGCGCAGGACATTGAACTTCTCGGTCTTTGTGTCGAAGGCGAGCAACGAGTCCGAGTTCGAGCCGGTCAAGATCGGCACGTCCTTGCCTAGGCCCAAGGTATCGTGGAGATCGACCCACATGAGATAGTGGAAGTCCGCCGACCCGGCTCGCACACCCTTATAGTTTGGGCCAGGCGTGTTGTAATACGTCCAACCCTCCGGACAATGCTGGCCGTCGCCGGTTCCCGGACCCCACAACGCCTTGCACTTTTTGCGGTCGAGTTTGCCCAGTCGGCCGTTGGCAAAGGCCACCCAAGCGACGCCACTTGAGTCGACGCTCATGCCGCGACCGTTGAAGGCCTCATAGTTCTTGCCGTCCGGCAGCTTGGTAGGCTCGAAGAACTCGGTCTTGCAGGTTTCCGGCGGATTGTTGCCCGGACGGAATTTGACGATGCCGGTCGGGAACGGATCGGTCTTGACGGCCCAGACGCTGCCGTCAGAGATGTCGGCATCGATCCCGTAAAGATGGCCGTCAATACGCGTGTCCTTCTTCGGATCCACCGCTGCTACAGCCGCCCTGGCTCCGGTTTCCTCGGGGCCCATTCCAGCGGCAGCCCGCGCCGGATTATTCCACTGTTTCAAATCGGGAGTGATCGAAACCGCGTTCAGATCTTCAGGGCCGCTTATTTTGGTGGCGTTGGTGTCGAGCACCATTGGGCACCAGCCCATGGCCTTCTGGGCGTCCTTGGTCGCGTTCCAGACGTCGATGTCGACCCAACTGACAACCGTGCCGTTGGTGCCTTCTCCGCCGCTGAAGAACAGGGTCTTCCGGTCGCTCCCGAACATCAGGTGGTGCATCCGGTTGCACATCGGGATGCCCTCGATCGCCTTGGTCTTGGTATTGTAGTGGACGGCGGTGTTATTCGACTTGCCGGGCTGCGGCCAATACTTGGCGTACTTGTTGCCGGCATCGGTGCAGTAGGACGGCAGCTCCGGGGGTGGCGGCGTTCCGGGACGCGGGCCGCCGGCCCGGCCTAAGTCCGTGAGCCAAAGATTGGCGTGCCGGTCGAGCATTGGGTTGTGCGGGAAGGCCTCGGGAAGCTGTTCGGGCGGAAGCACCTCGACATTTTTGTTGAGGTTGACCTTGTACCCGAACTCGCCAATCTCAAGTGTGCTGGGATTCAAGTACTCGACAAAACCCCAATAGCCGATGACGCCCCAGATGGGCCCGTTGGCATTGACGGTCGGATCATGGCGGTCGGTCGAGACGTTGTCATGATTGTACCGGCCGTTGGACCAATCCCACGAGGTCAGAACAATGTTGCGCTCGACCCCGGCTGGCCGCGGCGGCGCCTCGGAGGGCAACTCGCCCTTGGCGATTCGCTGCGTCCAGTCAGCAAACATCCCGAGACTCCGTGCGCGGCCAAACTGGGTCATGCGGTTCTGCATGGCATCGGCGAATTCTGGGCCATGATCGCCGAACGCCTGGTCGCCGGCGGCACGGGCCTTGGTGATGCGCTCCGCCCAGCCCTCGGGCGTATTGTCGAGCAGCGTCCGGGTGATCCGATCGCCAATTTGATGGCATTGATGGCAGCCGTTCTTCAATGTGATGAGCCACTGCTGCTGGGTTTGCATCGTCGGCGCGATGCCGTTGCCCTTGGGACCGGTGCCGGGGAAATCGCTTTCCGCCGGAATACTGAGCATCGCTTCCCAATAGTTGGCCGGGTAGATTTCAGCCGCTGCCCTGGCGTTGGGCGCCTGCACCGACGTCAGATTCATATTCTTGCCGAGCGTGCCATCGACACGGGCCGAGTCTACGAGGCCATAGCCGCGCACCCAAACCTGGTAGGTTGCTTTGGGGAGTTCCGGGATCAGGTAACGGCCCTGATCGTCGGTAACGACGATTTTGATGAAGCGCGTGGGCAAGTCGCGTGTTTCAGCGATCACCCAAACACCCGCCTCGGGGCCTTTGGTTCCGGAGACGACGCCGCCGATGCCGTCAGCCACGACCGGAACGGCGGGCGCCGCAGCCGCGAAGCTCTCTTGAGCCCAGACAACGCCCGTCACAAAACATGTGGATGCAAATAGCGCCTTAACAAATTGCTTCTTCATGATCTGACCCTCTCCGGTAAGTGTTGAATTTACCTCGCGTCATGCCGATAGCGCTCTCAGTCAATACGCCAGCGGGTCAGGTCGGACCTGGAACTTTACGAGCTGTGGCCCGGTGGAGGCGTCCTCGCCACCTTCCTGATGCCAGACCGGCTGCGAAGCGTAGGTCGCCATCACGCCCTTGCCCTTCCAGCCGGTATTCGGATTGTCGATGCGGCCGTCCATGCCGCGGGTGTGGAAGCTGCGCGGATACGGCACACGTAGGATATTGAACTTCTCGGTCTTGGTATCGAAGGCAAGCAGCGAATCCGAGTTCGAGCCCGCCACGATCGGCACGTCCTTGCCGAGACCCAAGGTGTCGTAGAGGTCAACCCACATGAGGTAGTGGAAATCGGACGATCCGGTCTTGATACCAGCCAGCTTGGGGCCGGGCGTATCGTAGTAAGACCAGCCTTCCGGACAGTGCTGACCTTTCGCGACCGTAGGACCGGAAAGCACCTTGCACTTGCCGCGGTCGAGTTTGCCCAACCGGCCGTGAGCAAAGGCCACCCAAGCAACGCCCTTTGAGTCAACACTCATGCCGCGTGCGTTGTAGCCTTCGTAACTCTTTCCGTCCGGCAGGAGAGCAGCCTCGAACATCTCGGTACGGCAGGTCTCCGGCGGATTGGACCCCGCATGGAAGCGCACGATACTCGTCGGAAACGGCGCGGTCTTCGCGAACCACATGCTGCCGTCGGAGATATCGGAATCGGTGCCGTAGAGACCGCCGGCGACGCGGGTGTCTTTTTTCGCATCGAACGGCGGCGCCTTCGCTGCGGCGGGGCCCTCGCCCGCCTTGGTGCCCGCGTGCGCAGTATCGTTCCATTGCGTCCGGTCGGGCGTGATCGCAACGTCGGTGAGTGCTGCCGCGCGCGCAGGCGTGGTCGAGTTGGTGTCGAGCACCATCGGGCACCAGCCCATCGACTTCACCGCATCCTTGGTTTTGCTCCACGTATCGACGTCGACCCAGCTGACGACGCTTGTGCCCGTGCCGCTGAAGTACATCGTCTTCTTGTCGGACCCCATCATGAGGTGATGGAGGTCGTTGCACATCGTCACACCCTCGATGGCCTTGGTCTTGGGGTAATAGAGCACGGCGGTGTTCGTCGACTTGCCGGGCTGCGGCCAATACTTGGCGTATTTATGCGTAGCGTCGGTGCAATAGGCCGGCACCTGTGGTACTTCCGGCGCGCCGGGTTTCGGTGCGCCATAGCGTCCGCGGTCGGTAATCCAGAGATTGCCGTTCTGATCGAGCATCGGGTTGTGTGGGAAGGCATCTGGCGGCTGATCGGGCGGCAGAATCTCGACGTTCTTGTTCGGATTGACCTTATAGCCGAACTCCCTGGTCTCGAGCGTGACGGGATTGAGCTCCTCGATATAACCCCACATGCCGATGACGCCGTAGATCGGCCCATTGGCGTTCACGGTCGGATTATGCCGGTCGGTCGAGACGTTGTCGTGATTGTAGCGGCCGTTGGACCAATCCCACGACGTCAGCACAAAATTGCGTTCGACACCTTGCGGACGCGGCGGCGATTCCGGCGGCAACTCGCCCTTGGCGATCCGTTGCGTCCAGTCCGCGTACATCGCCAGGGCGCGCGTACGTCCGAACCCGGTCATGTTGTTTTGCATGTTGGTGGCGAAATCCGGCCCGTGATCGCCGAGTGCCTGGTCGCCAAGGCCACGCGCTTTGGTGATGCGCTCGGCCCAACCTTCCGGCGTATTGTCGAGCAGCGTGCGGGTCGGCGCATCGCCGATCTGGTGGCATTGATGGCAGCCGTTCTTTAATTGGCTAATCCACTGTTGCTGCGTCTGCATGTTCGGCGAAATACCGTTACCTTTCGGACCGGTGCCGGGGAATTCACTTTCCGGCGGGACGCGAATAAGGGACTCCCAGTAATTCGCCGGGTAATACTGTGCCGCGGCCTTGGCATCCGGCGCCTGCACCGAAGTCAGATTCATATTCTTGCCGGGCGCGCCTTCAACTTTCTGAGAATCGACCAGGCCGTAGCCGCGAACCCAAACCTGGTAGTTTGCTTTGGGAAGCTCCGGAATCAGATAACGACCCTGATCGTCGGTAACGACGATCTTGATGAAGCGCGTCGGCAAGTCGCGGGTTTCAGCGATCACCCAAACACCCGCCTCGGGGCCTTTGGTGCCGGAGACGACGCCGCCGATACCGTCGGCCACGACCGGCACGGCAGGCGCCGCAGCCGCGAAGCTCGCCTGATTCCACGTCGCACTCGTAACCAAACATGTGGATGCAAACAGCGCCCTGATAAACTGCCTAGTCATGATCTAATCCTCTCCGAAAATTGTTGAGCTCAACCACGCGCGCCGTGGATTCCTTAAACTTCGTTATGAAGCCGACTACTAATTCGCAAGCGGATCGGGACGCACTTGGAACTTCACGAGCTGTGGGCCCGTTGAGGCATCCTCGCCGCCTTCCTGATGCCAGACCGGCTGCGAGGCATAGGTCGCGAACACGCCCTTGCCTTTCCAACCGGTTTTTAAATCGTCAATCCGGCCGTCCATGCCGCGGGTGTGGAAGTCCATGGGGTAGGGTACACGCAGCACGTTGAACTTGTCGGTTTTTGTGTCGAAGGCCAGCAGCGAGTCCGAGTTCGAGCCCGCCACGATCGGCACGTCCTTGCCCATGCCCAAGGTGTCGTGGAGGTCAACCCACATCAGGTAGTGGAAGTCGGCGGACCCGGTCTTCACACCCGAGATCTTCGGGCCGGGCGTATCATAGTACGACCAGCCTTCCGGGCAATGCTGGCCGGTCACCACCGCCGGACCGCCCATCACCTTGCACTTGGTGCGATCCAACTTGCCCAAGGTGCCGTTGGCGAAGGCAACCCAGGCGACGCCCTTCGAGTCGACGCTCATGCCGCGGCCATTGAAGGCGGCATAGCTCTTGCCGTCCTCCAGCTTGGTGGGCTCATAGAACTCGGTCCTGCAGGTTTCCGGAGGATTGGCGCCGGGGTGGAAACGAACGATTCCGGTCGGGAACGGGGCGGTCTTTACGGCCCACATGCCGCCGTCGGAAATGTCGGCATCAATTCCGTAGAGGAACCCGTTGACTTGCGTGTCCTTCTTCGGGTCAAGCGGCGCCGCGGCCACGGCTGGCGCGGCCCCGCCCCCACCAGGGACACCCGCACTGGCGGGCACATTCCACTGCGTCCGATCAGGGGTGATCGAAACCTCGCTTAGTCCGGCCGCGGTCGCCGGCTTGGTCGAGTTGGAATCGAGCACCATCGGGCACCAGCCCATGGACTTCTGGGCGTCATGCGTCGCATTCCAGACATCGATGTCGACCCAGCTGACGACATTGGAGCCGTTGCCGCTGGCGCCGCCACTCAGGTACAGCGTCTTCCGGTCGGAGGCGAACATGAGGTGATGCATGCCGTTGCACATCGGAATGCCCTCAATCTTTTTGGTCTTGGTATCATAGTGGACCAGAGTATTCCTCGCCTTGCCGGGCTGCGGGTAATACCTGGCGAATTTGTTGGCGGGATCGGTGCAATAGGCCATGACCTCCGGAGGTTCGGGCGCACCGGGCTTCGGCGCGCCGTAACGGCCCAGATCGGTGATCCAGAGATTGCTATGGCGGTCCAGCATCGGGTTGTGCGGGAACGCGTCGGGAACCTGGTCGGGCGGCAACACCTCGACACTTTTGTTCTGGTTCACTTTATACCCGAACTCGGCCATTTCGTTGGTGTTGGGATTCAAACTCTCGACATAGCCGTACATGCCGATGATGCCGTAGATCGGCCCGTTGGCGTTCACGGTAGGATCGTGCCGGTCGGTCGAAACGTTGTCGTGATCATAACGGCCGTTGGACCAGTCCCATGACGTCAGAACGATATTGCGCTCGACCCCGGCGGGGCGGGGCGGCGCTTCGGGCGGCAACGCGCCCTTCTCGATCCGCTGCGTCCAGTCCGACCACATGGCAAGACCGCGGACGCGGCCGAATTGTGTCATGCCGTTCTGCATGGCGTCGGCGAAATCCGGACCGTGATCGCCAAACGCCTGGTCGCCCGGACCGCGGGCTTTGGTGATGCGCTCGGCCCATCCTTCGGGGGTATTATCGAGCAGCGTACGGGTGGTCCGATCACCTTGCTGGTGGCAGGTAAAACACCCATTCATCCGGGTCAACCACATCTGCTGAGTCACCATTGTCGGCGCGATACCGTTGCCCTTGGGGCCGGTGCCCGGGAAATCGCTTGCCGGCGGCGGCTGGATCAAAGCGAACCAATAGTTGGCCGGATAGATTTGCGCCGCTGCCTTGGCGTCGGGTGCCTGCACCGACGCAAGTGTCAAGTTCTTGCCGAGCGTTCCATCGACAGGCTTCGAGTCTACGAGGCCATAACCGCGCACCCAAACTTGATACTTTGCCTTGGGCAGTTGGGGCAGCATGAAGCGGCCTTGATCGTCGGTGACGACGATTTTGATATAGCGGGTCGCGAGGTCGTTGGTTTGAGCGATCACCCAAACACCCGCCTCGGGTCCTTTGGTTCCGGTCACGACGCCGCCAATGCCGTCAACGACCACTGGTACGCCGGCAGCCGCGGCCGCGAAGGTCTCTTGAGCCCATATACCGCTCGTCACCAGGCACGTCGACGCGAACAGTGCGCGAACAATTGACCTATTCATGGTCCGACCCTCTCCTGTAAGTGTTGAGTTAACCTCCAGCGCTTCGGTCCCGATCAATCCAATCGTGCAATCGTTCGGGATGATCTCCGGCTAAGCATTACAGGGCGGAAGTTTCATACTCCCGCCCTGCAATTCATCCGTTCGTAACCTTGCTCACGGCTGCACCGCTCTTAGTACGCCAGCGGATCCGGGCGCACTTGGAACTTTACAAGCTGTGGCCCAGTTGCGGCGTCCTCGCCGCCTTCCTGGTGCCAGACCGGCTGCGAGGCGTAAGTCGCGAATACGCCCTTGCCTTTCCAGCCCTTCGACCGATCGTCGATGCGGCCATCCATACCGCGGGTATGGAAGTCCATCGGATAGGGCACGCGCAGGATGTTGAACTTCTCGGTCTTGCTGTCGAACGCGATCAGCGAGTCCGAGTTTGATCCTGCCAAGATCGGCACGTCCTTGCCCATGCCCAAGGTGTCGTGAAGGTCAACCCACATCAGGTAGTGGAAGTCGGCGGAGGCGTTCTTCACCCCGACCATTTTCGGGCCTGGCGAGTCATAGTACGTCCAGCCTTCCGGGCATTGCTGGCCATCGGCCACCTTCGGACCGCTCATGACCTTGCACTTGCTGCGCTCGAGCTTGCCAAGTCGGCCGCTGGCGAAGGCGGTCCAGGCCACACCCTTTGAGTCAACGCTCATGCCGCGCCCGTTGTATGCCTCATAGTACTTGCCGTCGGGCAGCTTGGTCGGCTCATAGAACTCGGTCTTGCAGGTTTCCGGCGGATTGGTGCCGGGGTGGAAGCGCACGATCCCCGAGGGGAACGGCGCGGTCTTCACGGCCCACATACTGCCGTCGGAGATGTCGGCGTCAATGCCGTAAAGCCCGCCGTTGACCCTGGTGTCCTTCTTGGGGTCAAAGGGCGCCGCGGCGACCGGCGTTGCAGCCCCACCGGCGCCACCTTCCGGGTCGTTGCCGCCTGCCGTGCGCGCGGGATTATTCCATTGCACGCGGTCGGGTGTAATCGAAACCTCGCTTACGCCGGCGACCTTAGCGGGGTTGGCCGAGTTGGTGTCGAGCACCATCGGGCACCAGCCAAGGGACTTCTGGGCATCATGGGTCGAGTTCCAGACATCGATGTCGACCCAGCTCATGACGGACGAGTCAGGTGTTCCACCGCCGCCGCTGAAGTAAAGAGTCTTCCGGTCGGAGGCAAACATCAGATGGTGCATGCCGTTGCACATCGGAATGCCCTCGATCGCCTTGGTCTTGGTGTTGTAGTGGACGGCGGTGTTCGTCGTCTTGCCGACTTGCGGCCAATACTTCGCGTACTTGTTTGAAGCATCGGTGCAATAACCCATTTTGTCGGGCGGCGGCGGAGCTCCCGGCTTCGGCCCGCCGGCACGTCCCTGATCGGTGATCCATAGATTGCCATGGCGATCGAGCATCGGGTTGTGCGGCCGCGCATCGGGCAGCTCTTCGGGCGGCAGGACCACGACGCTCTTGTTGGCGGTAACTTTATATCCGAACTCGCCACTCTCGAGGTTGGTGGGATTCAAATGTTCGATAAAACCCCAGTAGCCGATGACGCCGTAAATCGGCCCGTTGGCGTTGACGGTCGGATCGTGGCGGTCGGTCGAGACATTGTCATGATTGTAGCGGCCGTTGGACCAGTCCCATGAGGTCAGAACGATATTGCGCTCGACCCCTGCCGGCCGCGGCGGCGCTTCGGCGGGCAACTCGCCCTTCGCGATCCGCTGTGTCCAGTCGGCAAACATGCCGAGACTCCGGGCGCGTCCGAACGCCGTCATTCTGTTTTGCATATCACTGGCGAAACTCGGGCCGTGATCGCTAAACGCCTGGTCGCCGGCGGCACGCGCCTTAGTGATGCGCTCCGCCCAGCCCTCGGGGGAATTGTCGAGCAGGGTGCGTGTGGTGCGGTCACCGATCTGGTGGCACTGATGGCAGCCGTTCTTCAGTTGGTTCAGCCACTGTTGCTGAGTTTGCATGGTCGGCGAAATACCGTTGCCTTTCGGTCCGGTGCCCGGAAAATCGCTCTCGGGCGGCACATGGATCATGGCTTCCCAGTAGTTGGCCGGATAAATTTCCGCCGCGGCTTTGGCATTGGGCGCCTGAACCGACGTGAGGTTCAGGTTCTTACCGGGCGTCGCCTCAACGCGCTTCGAGTCGACCAGCCCATAGCCACGAACCCAGACCTCGTATTTCCCTTTGGGGAGTTCCGGGATCAGATAACGACCCTGATCATCGGTAACGACGATCTTGATAAAGCGCGTCGGCAGGTCCCTGGTCTCCGCGATCACCCACACGCCCGCCTCTGGCCCCTTGGTCCCGGTCACCACGCCGCCAATGCCGTCGGCGACAACCGGCACGGCTACCGCAGCGGCGTTCGCTTGAACCCAAGCTCCGCCCGCCGACACTAAACACGTGGACGCGAATAACGCCCCTAGGAACTGCCTTTTCATGGTCTGAATCTTCCCCTGCAGGATTGTTGAGTCTCAATTATTTCTCAGCGCTCGATTCGCGGTTCTTGAACGACCTGCAGCGCGGAAGCATTTTTGCTCCCGCGCTGCAGATTCCGATCTAAGAGGACCGTCTTAAGATCATCGCGATCCTAGTAAGCCAACGGATTCGGTCTTACCTGGAACTTCACCAGCTGCGGACCAGACGCGTCTTCGCCGCCTTCCTGGTGCCAGACCGGCTGCGAAGCGTAGGTCGCCAATACGCCCTTGCCTTTCCAGCCCGTACTCGTGTTGTCAACGCGACCGTCCATGCCGCGGGTATGGAAGCTGCGCGGATAGGGAACGCGCAGGACGTTCCACTTCTCGGCTTTTGCGTCGAAGGCCAACAGCGAGTCCGAGTTCGAGCCGGCGACGATCGGCACGTCCTTGCCGAAGCCGAGGGTGTCGTGCAGGTCAACCCACATCAGATAGTGGAAGTCGGCCGAGCCTCCGACCACACCGGCGTACTTCGGTCCCGGGGTGTCGTAGTACGACCAGCCTTCCGGACACTGCTGACCGTTCGCCACGGTCGGACCGCTCAGCACTTTGCACTTGGCGCGATCCAACTTGCCGAGACGTCCGTTGGCGAAGGCAACCCAGGCAACGCCCTTGGAATCGACACTCATGCCGCGGCCGTTGAAGGCTTCATAGTTCTTGCCGTCGGCGAGCTTGGTCGGCTCGAAGAACTCGGTGCGGCAGGTTTCCGGAGGATTGCTGCCCGGGTGGAAGCGCACGATGCCTGACGGGAATGGATTGGTTTTCACCGCCCACATGCTGCCATCGGAAATGTCGGCATCGATGCCGTAGAGACCGCCGTTGACGTGCGTGTCCTTCTTGGCGTCGAACGGTGTCGCCGGAACGGCCGCGCGAGGTGCGCCGCCGCCGCCGGCTTCCGGATCGTTACCGCCGGCCGAACGTGCGGGCTCGTTCCACTGCGTCCGGTCGGGGGTGATCGCCACGTCTGTGAGTGCGGCCACCTTCGATGGGTTGGTGGAGTTGGTATCGAGCACCATTGGGCACCAGCCCACGGACGCCTTCGCGTCCTTGGTCTTGTTCCAGGCATCGATGTCGATCCAGCTCATGACGCTGGAACCGTTCACGCTGCCGCCACCGCTGAAGTATAGGTTCTTGCGGTCGGAAGCGAACATCAGGTGATGCATGCCGTTGCACATCGGCACGCCTTCGATCGCCTTGGTCTTGGGATCGTAATGGACGGCGGTGTTCCTCGCCTGGCCGGGCTGCGGCCAGTATTTCGCGTACTTGTTGGTGACATCGGTGCAATAAGCCGCGACCGGCGGCGGCGGCGCGGAACCCGGCTTCGGACCGCCGTAACGGCCGAGGTCGGTGATCCAGAGGTTGCCGTGGCGGTCGAGCATCGGGTTGTGCGGGAAGGCATCGGGAACCTGATCTTTCGGCAGAATCTCGACGTTCTTATTGAGGTTCACCTTATAGCCGAACTCCTCCTGCGAATGAGTCGTCGGATTCAGGATCTCGACATAGCCGTACATGCCGATGATGCCGTAGATCGGCCCATTGGCGTTGACGGTCGGATCGTGACGGTCGGTCGAGACATTGTCATGGTTGTAGCGGCCGTTCGACCAATCCCACGACGTAACGACGATATTGCGCTCCAACCCTGCGGGGCGTGGCGGCGCTTCCGGCGGCAAAGCGCCTTTGGCGATTTTCTGCGTCCAGTCGGCGAACATGCCTAGGCCCCTGGCCCGGCCGAACTGAGTCATGCGGTTCGACATGGTGTCGGCAAAATCTTGGCCGTGATCGCCAAGCGCCTGGTCGCCGAGGCCACGGGCCTTGGTCAGACGTTCGGCCCAGCCCTCGGGAGTGTTGTCGAGAAGAACACGAGTCGGAGCATCGCCCAGCTGGTGGCACTGATGGCAGCCACCCTTCATCGCGTTGATCCACTGTTGCTGAGTCTGCATGGCCGGCGAGATGCCGTTGCCTTTCGGACCGGTGCCAGGAAACTCGCTCGCGGCCGGCACCGTCATCAATGCTTCCCAGTAGTTCGCGGGATAATAGTCCGCCGCCGCCTTGGCGTTGGGCGCCTGCACGGCCGTCAAGTTCATGTTGGTGCCGGGAGTTCCGTCGACCCGCTTGGAGTCGACGAGGCCATAGCCGCGCACCCAGACTTGGTACTTGCCCTTGGGCAATTCCGGCAGCATGTAGCGGCCTTGGTCGTCGGTGACCACCATCTTGATGAAGCGGGTCGGCAGGTCGCTGGTCTCAGCGATCACCCAAACGCCGGCTTCCGGACCTTTGGCGCCGGTCACGACACCGCCGATGCCGTCGGCCACGACCGGTATGCCGGGCGCAGCTACGGCGGCGGCATTCGCCTCGGCCCAAGCTCCACTTACCGTCACGAAGCACGTGGACGCAAACAGCGCCCGTACAAAATTCTTATTCATGATCCGCAATCTCCCTCATTTGATAACTGGTTGCGTTTTACGAACTCTTTTTGGCGGTCGTGTCAGTCACAGCCCGCCGCCTTCTTCCGCTATTTCTAGTCTTGAGATTCAAGTGGCAGCGCGTAAGCCGGCACGGCGACGATCCGGAATGAACTCGATATCGCCGTGTTCTCGCCGGTCTTCGGGTCGGGGTAAGCGTCGGCGTGGCGGCGTAATGCGTAGTAGGAACTGGGGATATCGGTCCCGATCATGGTCTCCATGCTGTAGCCGGAGCT
>CAMDRB010000022.1 GCA_945906455.1 Caenispirillum bisanense | reverse complement strand
CCGGCGTAACGGGCCAGACCAGCCCACAGAACGCCGCGAGGACAGAAAAACTCCTCCACCGCGATTGATCTTCCCCATCCGCACAACATTCGTGAGACTGCAAATGACCAAATTCGTCCCTTCTGCTACTTATTCAGACGTTCCCTAGTTTTACTTGGTGAGCGAAGCGACGCCTAGGTTTCGTTAACGAGCAAAGCGACGCCTAGGTTTCGTTAACGAGCAAAGCGAGTATAGGAAACCTTGCGCCCCGCGAAAGCGGGTCGTTTAGGAAACCTTGCGCAATGCCTTGCCGGGAGAGCCGCCTCCGCCCTTCCGGGCGTCGGCAGCGCGCCAGCTTTTGTAAGCTCGCTGCGCTCGCTAACAAAAGCTAGGCGTGGTGGGCGCGCCTAGTTTCACTTGGTGAGCGAAGCGAACCTAGAGAAACTGGCGCAACGCCTCGGTCCTACCGCAAGTGAAGCCGTGGCTTGAGGGCGCCAAACGCAGCAATAAGCAGAGGAAGTGGTGGGCGGTACAAGGATTGAACTTGTGACCCCACCCGTGTGAAGGGTGTGCTCTACCGCTGAGCTAACCGCCCGTTCGGGTCCCAATTCGTGGCCAGGGCCGAAGCAGGCTCGGTTCTTAAAGTCCGTCCCAAGACCTGTCAATCGGCCCCGGCCCGACGCGCCCGGGCGAGCTACGGGATATGGGCCAAAACCGCCATCCCGGGCGCTATGTCCTTGGCCCGATTGGCGCCCTGGGCAGCCTTTCGCCCCAACTCGGCCTTTATCCCGCCCCAAGGGCGTGTCATTTTCCGGCTCCAACTCGCGTGTTTTCACCAACCCCCGGCTCGTTATGACCTCGACGTCTTCAAATTCCGCCGTTCCCACGGCCGCGATTGTTCTGGCGGCGGGAACCGGCAGCCGCATGAAATCGGACCTGCCCAAGGTGATGCACGCCATCGCCGGGCGGCCCATGATCAACCACGTGCTCGCGACCCTGGCCGGCGAAAAGATCGCGCCGGTCGTGGTAGTGGTGGCAGCGGAGATGGACGGCCTTACCCAGGCCGTCGCACCCCATCAAACCGTCGTCCAGAAAGACCGCTTAGGCACGGGCCACGCGGCCCTCCAAGCCAAGGACGCGCTCGCTGGATTTAGCGGTGATGTCCTCATTGTCTTTGGCGACACGCCTTTTGTCGGCGCCGAAACCCTGCGCCGGATGCGCGCCGCGCGGGGTAACGCCTCCGGCGTCAGAGGCAATGCCGCCGGCGTCAAGCCGACCGTGGTTGTACTCGGTTTTACACCGCGAGATCCGGGCGCCTACGGCCGGCTTATTGTCGGCGCCAAGGGTTTGGAGCGCATTGTCGAAGCCAAGGACGCGACCGCCGATGAACTTGGCGTACGACTGTGCAACTCCGGCATCATGCTGTGCGAGGCGAAGGTCTTGTGGAGCCTGCTCGCCGGCGTAGGCAATGCCAACGCCAAGGGTGAGTACTATCTGACGGACATTGTCGGCCTCGCGCGCAAGGCCGGGCAAACCTGCGCCGTGGTCGAAGGCGACGAAGCCGAGCTGCTCGGCATCAACAGCCGCGCCGAGCTGGCCGAAGCCGAGGCGATCTTTCAGCGCCAGTACCGCCAACGTGTCATGGCCGGCGGCGCGACGCTCAGGGCGCCCGAGACCGTCTATTTTTCGGCTGATACGCAAGTCGGCCGCGATGTCGAGATCGGCCCCTTCACCGTCTTCGGCCCCGGCGTGGTCGTCGACGACAACGTCATCATCAAGGGCTTTTGCCATATCGAGGGCGCGCATCTGGCCGCCGGCGCCGTCGTTGGCCCCTATGCGCGCCTGCGCCCCGGCGCGGACATTGGCCGCGCGGCCCATGTCGGCAACTTTGTCGAGATCAAGAACGCGACGCTGGAGGAGGGCGCCAAGGTCAACCATCTCTCCTACGTCGGCGATGCGCGCATCGGCGCCAAGGCCAATATCGGCGCGGGTACGATCACCGCCAATTACGACGGCTTCAACAAGACGCACACTGACATTGGCGTGGGCGCCAGTATCGGCTCCAATACGGTGCTGGTCGCGCCGGTGAAGGTCGGCGACGGCGCCATGACCGGGGCCGGGGCGGTGGTGAGGAAGGACGTGCCCGCCGATGCGCTGGCGGTCAACACCGCGCGCCAGGAGAACCTTGAGGGCTTCGCCGCCAATTACCGCAAGCAGAAATCGGCGTCGAAGGACAAGAACAAGTAATGTGCGGAATCATCGGCGTCATCGGCCGGGCCAAGGCGGCGGATTGTTTGCTCGACGGCCTTAAGCGCCTGGAGTACCGCGGCTACGATTCGGCCGGCATCGCCACGCTGGTCGACGGCGCGATCGTGCGCCGCCGCGCTCCCGGCAAGATCGCCAACCTCGCCGCCATTGTCGCCGCCGAACCGGTTGGCGGCACCACCGGCATTGGCCACACCCGCTGGGCCACCCACGGCGTGCCCAACGAGGCCAATGCCCACCCGCTGTCCGACGGCAAAGTGGCGGTGGTTCATAACGGCATCATCGAGAACTTCCAGGAGCTGCGCAGCGATCTGGAGAAGAAGGGCCACGTCTTCGCGAGCGACACCGATACCGAAGTCGTCGTCCATCTGATCAGCGACTATCTCGCCCAAGGCCGGAACGCCGAGGATGCGGTGCGGGCGGCGCTTGGCCGCCTGCATGGGGCGTTCGCTCTGGCCATCCTCATAGCCGACCGTCCCGACGTGCTGTTCGGCGCGCGCAAGGGAAGTCCCTTGGCCGTGGGCTACGGCGACGGCGAGATGTACTTGGGCTCCGACGCCATGGCCTTGGCGCCCATGACCCAGCGCATTACCTACCTTGAGGACGGCGACTGGGTGGCGATTACCAAAGACAGCGCGACGGTGCGCGACGGCACCGGCGCAACCGTGAACCGCGCCATGGTCCAGACCGCCTTGTCGGGCGCCCTCATCGGCAAGGGCGAATACCCGCACTTCATGCTCAAGGAGATTTACGAGCAGCCGCAGGTGCTGGGCGATACCTTGCGCGCGCTGTTCAACCCGGCGGCGCGGTCGATCACGTTGCCGCCCATGCCGTTCGCGCTGAAAGACGTCGGCCGCATCACCGCCGTGGCGTGTGGGACCGCTTACTACGCCTGCCTGGTCGCCAAGTACTGGATCGAAATGCTGGCCCGCGTGCCGGTGGATGCCGACATCGGCTCGGAATACCGCTACCGGGCGCCGCCGCTGGCAACCGGCGGCCTCGGGCTGTTTGTCTCGCAATCCGGCGAAACCGCCGACACGCTGGCACCACTGAAATACTGCAAGGCCAACGGCCAGCACATTCTCTCGGTGGTCAATGTGCCGGAAAGCTCGGTCGCGCGTGAATCGCACGTGGTGCTGCCGACCCATGCCGGCCCGGAAATCGGCGTGGCCTCGACCAAGGCGTTCACGACCCAGCTCATGGCGCTGGCCTGCTTCGCCATCGCGCTGGCCAAGGCGCGCGGCGCCATTGACTCCGCCACCGAAGCCCGGCTGTCCACGGCCCTGGTCGAGGTGCCAAGCCGCGCCGCCGATGTCTTGCATCTCGACGCCGCCATCCGCGCCGTCGCCGAGGAACTGGCCCAGGCGCGTGACGTGCTCTACCTCGGCCGGGGGTTGCTCTACCCGATTGCGCTCGAAGGTGCCTTGAAGCTCAAGGAGATTTCCTACATCCATGCCGAAGGCTACGCCGCCGGCGAAATGAAACACGGGCCCATCGCGCTGATCGACCAACACACGCCGGTGGTCATGATCGCGCCCTCGGATGCGCTGTTCGACAAGTCCATCTCCAACATGGAGCAGGTGGTGGCGCGCGGCGGCCGCGTCATCCTGATCAGCGATGCCGCCGGCATCGCCCGCGCCGGCAAGAACGCCGCCCATTCCATCTGCCTGCCGAAACTCGATCCCTTTGTCATGCCGATCCTCGCGGCGATTCCGGTCCAGCTTCTGGCCTACCACGTGGCCGTTCTCAAGGGCACCGACATCGACCAGCCGCGCAATCTGGCGAAAAGCGTCACGGTGGAATGAATTCATGCCGCGCTTTGACTTTGATCTGATCACCATCGGCGCCGGGTCGGGCGGTGTGCGCGCCTCGCGCCTCGCGGGCAAATACGGCGCCAAGGTGGCCGTTATCGAGGAAAGCCGCCCCGGCGGCACCTGTGTCATGCGCGGCTGTGTGCCCAAGAAACTCTTGGTCATGGGCGCCCACTTTGCTCACGGGTTCGAGGACGCCGTCGGCTTTGGCTGGAGCGTCGAGGGTGCCCGCCACGACTGGGCCGCCATGATCGCCGCCAAGGACCGGGAACTCGCGCGCCTCGAAGGCGTTTACCGCAAACTTCTTGGCGACGCCGGGGTCACGCTGGTCGAGGGGCGGGGGATTTTGGCCGATCCGCATACCGTCGAGGTGGGCGGCAAGCGCATGACCGCCGAGAAAATCCTCGTGGCCGTCGGCGGCTGGCCGATCATGCCGGATTTTCCGGGGCGGGAGCACGTCATTACCTCCAACGAAGCCTTGGATCTGAAGCAGCGCCCGCGCCGCGTGGTGATTGTCGGCGGCGGCTATATCGCCGTCGAGTTCGCGGGGATCTTCAGGGCGCTCGGCTCCGAGGTAACGCTGGTGATCCGCTCCGGCCAAACCTTGCGCGGTTTCGACCAGGATGTTCGCGCGACCTTGGCCGAGGAACTCGAAAAATCAGGAATTAAGATCCGCCGTGAAAGCATTATCCGCGCGGTGGCAAAAAACCCCGACGGTTACGCCGTGACCTTCGACAATGGCGAGGGACTGACCGTCGATTGCGTGATGGCCGCCACCGGCCGTGCGCCCAATACAGCGGGCATGGGGTTGATGGAAGCCGGCGTGAAACTCAATTCCAAAAACGCGGTGATTGTCGATGAATGGAACCGCTCCAGTGTCGAAAACATTTTTGCCGTCGGCGACGTCACCGACCGCGTCAATCTCACGCCGGTCGCCATCAACGAAGGCCGGGTTTTCGCCGAAACATTTTTCAACAAAAATCCCATGACGCTGGATTATGCCAACATCGCCTCGGCGGTGTTCAGCCAGCCGCCGGTGGCGGTCGTGGGACTGACTGAGGAGGATGCACGCAAAGCCCACGACGTCCGCCTGTTCATCTCGCGCTTTCGGCCCATGAAACACAACCTCTCGGGGCGCGATGAGCGCACCATGATGAAGCTGGTGGTCGACACGGCCAGCGACCGGGTGCTGGGCTGCCACATGGTCGGCGAGGACGCGCCCGAGATCATCCAGGGCCTTGCGGTCGCGCTGAAGTGCGGGGCCACCAAGGCCCAGTTCGACTCAACCGTCGGCATCCACCCCACCGCCGCCGAGGAATTCGTCACCATGCGCTAAATTTAATTCGTACCAGGTACCGAGTTAACAGATTTAAGTCGGTTTAATTCGGTACCAGGTACGAATTAACTCTCGGGAATCGGCGGTTTTCTTGGACTTTCTGGCCCTGGCCGGCTTTTGCACTGGAAAAGCCGCCCTTGAGTTATTATAGGGTGCGTTCGGCGCGTTAACCTCCTCGACCACCGCGATAAAACAAGGCGTGAGACCATGAGCAAGTGGAGCCGCGAGAGCTGGCGGACCAAGCCCATCCAGCAGGTGCCGGCCTACCCGGACCCGGCCGCGCTAACGGCTGTGGAAAAACAGCTGCGCGGTTATCCGCCCTTGGTATTCGCCGGCGAGGCCCGGCGTTTGAAGACGGCGCTTGGCCGGGTCGTCGACGGCAAGGCGTTCCTTTTGCAAGGCGGCGACTGCGCCGAAAGTTTCGCCGAGTTCCACCCCGACAATATCCGCGACATGTTTCGTGTGCTCCTGCAGATGGCGGTGGTGCTGACTTTCGGCGCCGCGCTACCAATCATCAAGGTCGGGCGTATGGCCGGCCAGTTCGCCAAGCCGCGTTCAGCCAACGACGAGACCATCGACGGCGTGACGCTGCCGTCCTATCGCGGCGACAACATCAACGGCATGGACTTCACCGCCGAAGCCCGCCGGCCCGATCCGCAGCGCATGGTCCAGTCCTACAACCAGTCCGCCGCCACCCTCAACCTCTTGCGGGCTTTTGCGCAAGGCGGTTACGCCGATCTGCACAAGGTTCATCAGTGGACGTTGGGCTTTCTCGCCAACACCGCGACCGCCGAGAAATACAGCCGGTTCGCCGACCGCATCCAAGAGACCCTGGAGTTCATGGAAGCCTGCGGCTTGACCGGCGAGACCGTGCCGCAGATTCGCGAAACCGAGTTCTACACGTCGCACGAAGCGTTGCTGCTGCCCTACGAAGAGGCGCTGACGCGTAACGATTCCACCAGCGGCCAGTGGTACGCCTGCTCGGCGCATATGCTGTGGCTCGGCGAGCGCACGCGCCAACCCGACCACGCCCATGTCGAGTTCCTGCGCGGCATCCAAAACCCGGTCGGCGTCAAGATCGGACCGAAGACCACGGCCGACGATGTCATGACGCTGTGCGACGCGCTCAATCCCCAGAATGAGGCGGGACGCCTCACGCTCATCAGCCGCATGGGCGCCGAACGCCTGTCCGAGCATTTGCCCACATTACTCCGCGCCGTCACGCGCGCGGGCCGCAAGGTGGTGTGGGTTTGCGATCCCATGCACGCCAACACGGTCAAAAGCTCGACCGGTTACAAGACCCGCCAGTTCGACCGCATCGTCGCCGAAACCCGCGCCTTCTTCGCCGTCCATCGCGCCGAGGGCACGCATCCCGGCGGCGTGCATTTTGAATTGACCGGCAAGGACGTGACCGAATGCGTCGGCGGCTCCCAAGCCATCACCGAGGCCAGCCTCGGCGACCGCTATCACACGCACTGCGATCCGCGCCTCAACGCCTCGCAAGCGCTTGAGCTGGCTTTCCTGATCGCCGAAGCGCTGAAGGACGAGCGGGTTCAACTCGGTAAGGACGCGCGCATCGCCGCCGCGCAGTAGCCGCGGTTCATGGCGGACTCCCTCACGATTACTCTCGCGCAGGTCAACCCCACCGTCGGCGACATCGCCGGCAATGTGAGCTTGATCAAGGCCGCGCGCGCCGAGGCCGCCAAGGGCGGCGCCGATCTCGTCGTGTTTCCCGAGCTTACGGTCAGCGGCTATCCGCCCGAGGATTTGGTCTACCGGCCTTCATTTCTCGACGCCGTCGCCGCGGCGGTCGAGGCATTGGCCGCGCTCACCGGCGATGGCGGCCCGGGCCTTTTGGTCGGCGCCCCTTGGCGGGAGAAGGGCGATACCTACAACGCCGTGCTGCTGCTTGATGGCGGCAAAATATCGGCCTCGCGCTTCAAGCATCACTTACCCAATTACGGGGTGTTCGACGAATTCCGCGTATTTGCCGCAGGCCCCGCGCCGGGGCCCATGGTGTTTCGCGGGGTTCGCCTGGGTGTGATGATTTGCGAGGACATGTGGTTCGATGACGTGGCCGAGACCCTGGCTGAGTCCGGCGCCGAGCTCCTGATCGTGCCCAACGGCTCGCCCTTTGAGCTCGACAAACCCGACGTCCGCATCACCCACGCCGTCGCTCGCGTCACCGAAACTCGGCTGCCGCTGATTTACCTCAACACCATCGGCGGCCAGGACGATCTCGCCTTCGACGGCGGCGGTTTCGTGCTCAATTCCGACCGCTCGCTGGCCGTGCAGATGCCGTGGTGGCGGTCCGAGATTCGCCTGACTACCTGGCGGCGCAATAACGGCTCCGGCTGGGTCTGCGCGGCCCAAGCGCCTGCCGCGCCCGGTGACCGGCTCGAGAATGTGTATCAGGCCATGGTCGTGGCCTTGCGCGACTACGTCACCAAGAATCGCTTTCCCGGCGTGGTGCTGGGCCTTTCGGGCGGCATCGACAGCGCGCTGGCCGCCGCCGTCGCCGCCGATGCGCTGGGGCCGGACAAAGTTCACTGCGTCATGATGCCCTCGCCCTATACCTCCGATGACAGCCTTGAGGATGCGGCGGCGGTGGCCAAACTGCTCGGCGTCGGGCTCGACACCATCGATATCGCGCCCGCCATGAAGGCTTATGCCGCGATGCTGGCGCCGGCCTTTGCCGGAACTGAACCCGGCATCACCGAGGAAAATATACAATCGCGGGCGCGGGGGGTCACGCTGATGGCGCTCTCGAACAAATTCGGCAAGATGGTGCTGTCCACCGGCAACAAGAGCGAAATGAGCACCGGCTATGCCACCCTCTATGGCGACATGTGCGGCGGTTATGCGGTGCTGAAGGACGTCTACAAGACCACGGTGTTCGCGATCTCGCGCTGGCGCAATGCCCACAAACCCGCGGGCGCCTTGGGCCCGAAGGGTCCGGTGATGCCCGAGCGCGTCATCACCAAACCGCCGACGGCCGAGTTAAGGGCCAACCAGAAGGACGAGGACTCCTTGCCGCCCTATGATGTGCTCGACGGCATTCTCAAGGGCCTGATCGAGGGCGAAATGGGCATCACGGCGGTCGCCGCCAGGGGTTTCGACGAAGCCCTGGTGCGCCGGGTTTACAAAATGTTGAAAACCGCCGAATACAAACGCCGCCAAGCCCCGCCCGGCGTCAAGATCACGCAAATCGCCTTCGGCCGCGATTACCGTTATCCGATCACCAACGGTTTTCTGGATGAGCTCTAACGTCTCGAACTCAGGAATCTCCGAGTCTAGGAACCCACATGTCCGTTGAAGCGCCCGCACCCCCCGCACCTGTCGCCAACTTCCTGCGCGATATCGCCGCAAGCGATCTGGCCGAAGGCCGGCACACGGGCATTGTCACGCGCTTTCCGCCGGAGCCCAACGGCTACCTCCACATCGGCCACGCCAAGGCCATCTGCATTAGCTTCGGCATCGCCGAGGACCTCAAGGGCCGCTGCTATCTTCGCTTCGACGACACCAATCCGGTCAAGGAAGAGCAAGAGTTCATCGATGCCATCCAGCGCGATGTCCGCTGGCTAGGCTATGACTGGGGCAAGCACCTCTACTACGCCTCGGATTATTTCGAGCAGCTTTACGCCTGGGCCGAACACCTGATCGGCAAGGGCTTGGCCTACGTCGACGATCAGACCGCCGAGGAGACCCGCGCCAACCGCGGCACGCTCACCGCGCCCGGCGTCAATAGCCCGCATCGCCAGCGAAGCGTCGCCGAAAATCTCGATCTCTTTCGTCGCATGAAGGCCGGCGAGTTTCCGGCCGGCGCACGGGTGCTCAGGGCCAAGATCGATATGGCCGCCGGCAACATCAATCTGCGCGATCCGGTGCTCTACCGCATCATCCATGCCGCCCATCCGCGCACGGGCACGGCCTGGTGCATCTATCCCAATTACGACTTCGCCCACGGTCAGTCCGATGCCATCGAGCACGTGACGCATTCATTATGTTCGTTGGAGTTCGAGGATCACCGCCCGCTATACGAATGGTTTCTGGATCATTTGCCGGTGCCCGCCCGCCCGCGCCAGTACGAGTTCGCGCGGCTCAATATCACCTACACCATCCTTTCCAAGCGTCACCTCACCCAGTTTGTGCGCGACAAACATGTGAACGGCTGGGACGATCCGCGTATGCCGACTTTGGCCGGTCTGCGCCGCCGCGGTGTGCCGCCCGAGGCCTTGCGCGATTTCATCAAGCGCGCCGGCGTCGCGCGCGCCAACAGCGTGGTCGAGATCGCCATGTTCGATGCCTGCGTGCGTGAATACCTGAACAAAGCCGCGCCGCGCTTCATGGCGGTCTTGCGCCCCCTCAAGGTGGTTATCGAGAATTACCCGGAAGGCGAAGGCGAGGAGCTCGACGCCGTCAACAATCCGGAAGATCCCACCGCCGGATCGCGCAAAGTGCCCTTCGGCCGGGAAATCTACATCGAGCACGACGACTTCATGGAGAATCCGCCGAAGAAGTTCTATCGGCTATCGCCGGGCAAGGAAGTTCGCCTGCGCTACGCCTATTTCATCACCTGCCGCGAGGTCGTGAAAAACGCCGGCGGCGAGGTGACCGAACTCCGCTGCACCTACGATCCTTTGACGCGCGGCGGCAACGCCCCCGACGGCCGCAAGGTGCAAGCCACCATGCATTGGGTGTCGGCGGCGAAGGCCATCGCGGCCGAGGTGCGGCTCTATAACCCGCTCTTTAACCGCCCCGATCCGGGCGCCGACGGTGACCCGGCCCAGGATCTCAATCCGAATTCCCTGGACGTCATCGCCGCCGCCAAACTCGAACCGGCGCTCAGCGCCGCGACCGTCGGCGCGACCATCCAGTTTGAACGGCTGGGCTATTTCTGTCGGGATCCGGATTCCGGTCTGGTTTTCAATCGCACCGTCGGCCTGCGCGACACCTACGCCAAGGCCCCTTGACGGTCCCGGGAGAGGAACGCCCCATCATGTCCTCGATCTATGTCGCCTTTAGTCTCGCCATGCAGGAGTGGGGCTCCGACGTCGGCGTCAGCAAGCACTTGTTCAAGGTCGGTTTCACCGACGAGTCGCCGGAGGACGCTATCAAGGCGCTGAACGATGAAAGTTATGCCGGGCAGAAGGACTGGGCGCTGGCCGGCGCGAAGCTGCTCGAGGGCTTGGATCAGCTGGCGGTGATGACGCGCCTGGCCGAACGCCAGAAGGTGCTCGACCCGCTTTATTATCCCAAGATCAAAGGTGCCAAGGACATCGTCAGACTCGACCAGCGCAAGATCGAGGCCAACCTGGTCATCAAGCGCACCATGGAAGGCGGCGATTCCAAAGTGCCGAAGCTGAAGCCCGCGAACATCGCCGAATATATCATCGATAGTATGGTCTGACGGCATGACCCGCGGCCGGAAACAGGCGACCTCCTACGCCGACAAGGCCCGCCTGCCGGCGAAAGCGCGCGCCAATCCGCCGGCCGTGATCCTGGTCGAGCCGCAGCTGGGCGAGAATATCGGCACCACCGCCCGCGCCATGATGAACTGCGGCTTGACCGATTTGCGCCTGGTCGATCCCAAGGAAGATTGGCTCAGCGAAAAGGCCCTCGGCGCTTCCTCGGGCGCAGAGAAAATCCTGGAGAAGGCGCGGCGCACCGCGACCGTGGAAGAAGCCATCGCCGATTTGGAAATTGTTTACGCCACGACCGCGCGCCGCCGCGAGCTGGTGAAAACCGTCATGACCGCCCGCGCAGCTAGCGCCGACATGCGGGCGCGCAGCGAAGGCGGCCAGCGCCTGGGTCTTTTGTTCGGGCGCGAACGCATTGGCCTGACCAATCACGAGCTGGGCCTCGCCAATATCGTGATCGAGGTGCCCATGAACCCCGAGCACTCCTCGCTCAATCTCGCGCAAGCCGTCCTGGTCGTGGGTTACGAATGGTTCCAAGCGGGTTACGACGGCCCTGAGGCCGTGACCACCTACAACCGCACCAAGCCCGTGACCAAGGAGCTGCTGCAGGAATTGTTCGATCACCTCGAAAGCGAACTCATCCTCTGCGGCTTCCTGCGCCACGACGCCAAGCGCCCGAGCATGATCGTCAACATCCGCAATATGCTGCAGCGGGCCGAGTTGACCCTCCAGGAGGTGCGCACCCTCCACGGCATGATCAAGGAATTGCGCTATGGACGGCGGCCGGATCGGCCCAAACGCCAGCCGGGGTACAAAAGCGACAAGGCGTAAGTCTCTGATTTGTTGAGGGTTAATGACCTCGTTTACAGCCGTCCGCGCCAATTGACTTAAGTGCCGTGCTCCCTATGATGCGCCGGCTCATTTCTGGGAACGTATGTGGCGGTCAAAAGTGCCGCTTCATCGCCTCGCGGGTGCCCGCAAGGCCTACCAGGACAACATAAAAAAACAGGACGAACATGACCAAACGTACAGAGTCAAAGTACAAGATCGACCGTCGCCTCCAAGTCAACTTGTGGGGCCGGCCCAAAAGCCCGATCAACAAGCGCGAATACGGTCCCGGCCAGCACGGCCAGCGCCGCAAGAAGCCGTCCGATTACGGCGTGCAGTTGATGGCGAAACAGAAACTCAAGGGCTACTACGGCAATATCTCCGAGCGGCAGTTCCGCAAGTACTACGCCGAAGCGTTGCGCCGGAAGGGCGATAGCGGCGAGAACCTGGTCGGCATTCTCGAATGCCGCCTCGATACCATCGTCTACCGCATGAAACTCGTGCCCACCGTGTTCGCCGCGCGCCAGTTCGTCAGCCACGGCCACGTGTCGATCAACGGCAAGCGCGTCACCGTGCCGTCGTACATGATCAAGGTCGGCGATGCCATCGAAGTGCGCGCGAAGTCGAAGGAAATGGCTGTCCTCAAGGAAGCCACGGAATCCGCCGAGCGCGAAGTGCCCGACTATATCCAGGTCGATCACACCAAATACACCGGCGAACTGAAGCGCGTGCCCGGGCTGAAGGACATTCCCTATCCGGTGCAGATGGAACCGAACCTCGTGATCGAGTTCTATTCGCGCTAGAGTCAGCAGCGCGATCACCCCACCAGGGAGCCGGCTCATGACCGTTTCGCGAAAGAAACTCATCGCGGCTCTCCTGGTGGCCACGGCGCTGAATACGCCGCTTCCATCCGCCTACGCCGCCGCCAGTTCTTCGCTCAAGAAGAGCGTGGCGGCCGGCGTCGATGCCCGTGCCAAGCTCGTGCAGGAGATGGTCGACTCGGTCTTCAGTTTCGCCGAGCCCGGCTTCCAGGAATTCCGCACATCCGAATACCTGACGGCGATCCTCGAAAAGAACGGCTTCAAGATCACGCGCGGCGTCGCGGGGATTCCAACCGCCTGGACCGCGACCTGGGGCGAGGGCGGCCCGCTGATCGCCTTGGGCAGTGATATCGATTGCCTGCTCGGCCTCTCGCAAATGCCCGGCTCGCCAAAGATCATACCGATGATCGAGGGCGCGCCCGGTCACGGCGAAGGTCATAATTCGGGCATGCCCCTGGTGATCGCGGCCGCGCTCGCGGCCAAGGACGTGATGACCAAGAACGGCATCAAGGGTCGCCTGATGATTTGGCCCGGCGTCGCCGAGGAACTGCTTGCGACCAAGGCGTATTATGTCCGCGAAGGACTGTTCAAGGGCGTCGATGCCTCGATCTTTACCCACGTCGGCAATAGTTTCAGTACCGGCTGGGGCGAGATGAGCAGTACCGGCATGGTCTCGGTCGAATACAAGTTCCACGGCAAGACCTCGCACGCCGCCGCCGCGCCCTGGGCGGGCCTAAGCGCGCTCGACGGCGTCGAGCTGATGAACATTGCCTGGAACATGCGCCGCGAGCACCTGCCGGTAACGCAGCGCTCGCATTATGTGATCACCAACGGCGGCGGCCAGCCCAACGTCGTGCCGGGCGAGGCCGCGGTTTGGTATTACTTCCGCGAACTGACCTTCGATACCATCCGCAAGCTTTATGAAACCGGCAACGATATTTCCGAAGCCGCCGCCAAGGCGACCGGTACGACCGTGACCCGTCAGATCCTCGGCTACGCCGCGACTCAGTACGGCAACAAGCCGCTGGCCGAGGCCGCCCACGCCAACATCAAGCTGGTCGGAATGCCGCAATGGAGCGTCGCCGATCAAGCCTTCGCCCGCGCCGTGCAGGAGACCAATAAATTTCAAATCAAGCCGCTCGCCAGTGCCGTCGACCCGATTTCCACGCCGGAAAGCCGGGGCCGGTCGACGGGTGGGGCTTCGGACGACATCGGCGACATCATGTGGGCGGTGCCGACCATCACCGTCCGCTATCCGTCGAACATTCCCAATACCATCGGACACAACGTCTCCGCGGCGATCGCCATGGCCACGCCGATCGCACACAAAGGCGCGGTCGCGGGCGCCAAAGCCGTGGCGATGACCGTGCTCGATCTGGTGACGACGCCGGCGCTGATCGTCGGCGCCAAAGCCTACTTCAACGACGTCCAGCTCAAGGACACGAAGTATGATCCGGTCCTCACAGCCGCCGACAAGCCGGCCATTCACTTGAACAGCGATCTCATGCAGCGGCTGCGGCCGCAGATGGAGAAATTCTATTACGATCCGAGCAAGTACGGCAGCTACCTCGAACAGCTCGGCATCAGCTATCCCGCCACCGTCGCCGCAAAATGAGCTTGAGCGTGCCCATGCTCGCGGCCACCATCCCGGCGTGAATAGAACACCGACCATTGCCGAATTTCTGGCCCAGGCCTGCCAGGGCGGCTACCTGCTGTGCGCCGGCTGTCGCAAGGCCGGCAAATGCCGGTTCGGCATGACATCAGAGAAGTTGCTTGAAGCCGGTAAGTCACTGACAACCTTGCGTTGCCCGGCCGAGCAAGAAGGCGCGCCGGCCGTGGGCCACGGCGGCTGGACGGCGGCGGTCATGGACGAGATTCTCGGTCACCTCGCGCTACTGAGCGGCGTCTTTATTGTGACAAAAACCCTCACCGTCGAATTTCTTAAGCCCGTGCCGCTGGAGCGTGATCTGGAATGTCACGCCTGGGTCGAAAGCCGGGACGAGGGGCGCTGGCAGATCGCCGGCGAACTGCGGCTGAATACCGCAGTCCTCGCCAGGGCCGCGGGGCTTTTTGTCGAACGCGACGCCGCGCATTTCCTGCGTTTTGATCGCTGGATCGCCGAGCAGGCGACCGATAGTCCGAAGGTTTAGACCGTCGCGACCTGCTTGTCCTTGAACAAGGTCTCAAGCTCGCCGGCTTCGGCCATCTCGCGCACGATGTCGCAACCGCCGACAAACTCGCCCTTGACGTAGAGCTGCGGGATCGTCGGCCAGTTGGAAAAGTCCTTGATGCCTTGGCGGACATCGGTGTCGGCCAGCACATTGACGCCCTTGAACTTGACTCCGGCGTGGGTGAGCAGCTGGACGACGGCGGCCGAGAAGCCGCACATCGGGGCCATGGGCGTGCCCTTCATGTAGAGCACGACATCGTTGTCGGCGATGTCTTTCTTGATGGCTTCGATGGCTGGAGTGGTCATGGGATGGTCCTCGCTGGATTGACGCGTTGGGCGGAATATAGGCCACTCTAAGCGGAGTACAAGAGGGGGGAAGCCGCGATGGCGGCTTCTTCTGGTGCCTTACTTCGCCGTCGTGGTCAGCGCCAGGGCATGCAGCGCGCCGCCCATCTTGCCCTTGAGGGCGCCGTAGACCATCTGGTGCTGCTGGACGCGGGATTTTCCCGCGAAAGCCGCCGAAGACACCGTCGCAGCATAGTGGTCACCGTCGCCGGCTAGGTCCTCGATCGAGACCTCGGCGTCGGGGAATGCCGCTTTGATCAGCGCTTCGATTTCGTTCGCCGCCATGGCCATGTTTGCTTGTCCTAAAATTAGGTTGCGTTCGCCATATAGGCCGGGAACCAGCCCTCGTGCAACTGGCGCATATCGTGAAGGCTGGCGCTCTCGCCACCGAGCGTGAGGTCGAGGCCGCCGGTTATACCGATACGCCTGACCGGCACGCCGATCTTCTGCGCTTCGCTTTGCACGGCGCTAGCATCGATGGCCTTGACGGTGACGAGATAACGGCCCTGGTCCTCGCCGAACAGGACGGCGTGTCCGGCCACGTTTTCCAACGCCGCGCCGATATTTCCGCCCAACGCCATTTCCGCAAGCGCCACCAAGAGTCCGCCGTCGGAAAGGTCGTGGCAGGCGGTGATCTTGCGGTCATGTATCAGGCCGCGGACAAAGTCGCCTACCTTACGTTCATGGGCCAAATCCACCGGCGGCGGCGCGCCTTTTTCCTCACCGCAGACTTCGCGCAAATAGAGTGATTGCCCGAGCCAGCCGGCATCATCTTTTTGACCCAGAAGCAGCACGGCTTCGCCCTCGGCCTTGAAGGCGATGGTCGTCATCTGGTCGAGCTTATCGAGGATGCCGACGCCGCCGATGGCCGGCGTGGGCATGATCGGTATTCCATCGGTCTCGTTGTAAAGCGAGACGTTGCCCGAGATCACCGGGTAGTCGAGCGCGATGCAGGCAGCACCTATGCCTTTAATGGCTTCGACGATCTGGCCCATGATCTCGGGCTTCTGCGGGTTGCCGAAGTTGAGATTGTCGGTGATCGCCAAGGGTCTCGCGCCGACGGCCGTGAGGTTGCGCCAAGTCTCGGCCACGGCCTGCTTGCCGCCCTCGAAGGGATCGGCCTTGACATAACGCGGCGTGCAGTCGGTGGTCATGGCCAGCGCGCGGTTCGAGCGATGAATCCGCACCACGGCCGCATCGCCGCCGGGGCGCTGGGCGGTGTCGGCCATGACCATGTGATCGTATTGCTCCCAGACCCAGCGGCGGCTGGCGATGTCCGGGCATCCCATGAGGATTCTCAATGCCTCGCGCCACGGCAGGTTTTTGACTTGGCTTGCGGCCAGAATCGGTTGTTTAGCTGTCGCCACCCACGGCCGGTCGTATTCCGGCGAGGCTTGCGCCAAGGGATCAATCGGCAGATCGCAGACGATGGCGCCGCGCAGCTTCAAGACCATGCGACCGGTATCGGTCAAATGGCCGATGACGGCGAAGTCCAGTTCCCACTTCTCGAAAATCTTGCGGGCGATGCCTTCCTTGCCGGGTTTCAGGATGATGAGCATGCGCTCCTGGCTTTCCGAGAGCATCATCTCGTAGGGCGTCATGCCTTCCTCGCGGCACGGCACGGCTTCCATGTTCAACTCGACGCCCATGCCGCCCTTGGAGGCCATCTCGAAGGAGGAACTGGTGAGCCCGGCCGCGCCCATATCCTGAATCGACTGAATGGCATCGGTCGCCATCAGTTCCATGCAGGCTTCGATCAGCAATTTTTCGGTGAAGGGATCGCCGACTTGCACCGTCGGCCGCTTGTCCTCGGAATTGGCGTCGAATTCCGCCGAGGCCATGGTGGCGCCGTGGATGCCGTCGCGCCCGGTCTTCGAGCCGACGTAGACCACGGGATTGCCCGCGCCGGCCGCCGCCGAATAGAAAATCTTGTCCTTGGCGGCCAGCCCCACGGTCATGGCGTTGACCAGGATGTTGCCGTTATAGCTAGCGTGGAAATTTACTTCGCCGCCGACCGTGGGCACGCCGACGCAGTTGCCGTAGCCGCCGATGCCGGCGACCACGCCGGCGACCAAGTGCCTGGTCTTGGGATGTTTGGGATCGCCGAAGCGCAGCGCGTTCATGTTGGCGATGGGTCGCGCGCCCATGGTGAACACGTCGCGCAAGATTCCACCGACGCCGGTCGCCGCACCCTGATAGGGCTCGATGAACGAGGGATGGTTGTGGCTCTCCATTTTAAAGATAGCCGCCAAACCCTCGCCGATATCGATAACCCCGGCGTTCTCGCCAGGGCCGCAGATGACCCAAGGCGCCGTGGTCGGTAGGGTCTTCAACCACTTTTTCGAGGATTTGTACGAGCAGTGCTCGGACCACATCACCGAGAAGATGCCGAGTTCCACCAGGTTGGGCTCGCGCCCGCCGAGGACCTCGAGAATCTTGGCATATTCCGCGTCGCTCAGGCCGTGGCTCTTGATGTCGTCGGGCGTGATCCGGGTATTGCGCATGGTTGAAGCGTGATTCACGCGAGCGTCTCCACCAGGGCGTCGAACAGGGCGCGGCCGTCGTTGCCGCCGAGCTTGGCATCGGCCAGACGTTCGGGGTGCGGCATCATGCCCAGTACAGTGCGCGACTTATTGAAGATGCCGGCGATATTGCGCTGGGAGCCGTTGGGATTGGCATCGTCGGTAACTTCGCCGTCCAGCGCGCAATAGCGGAAAGCCACGCGGCCTTCGGCTTCGAGCATCTGCAGGGTTTCGTGGTCGGCGAAATAGTTGCCCTCGGCGTGACCGATGGGAATGCGCAGCACGTCGCCGATGTTGTACTTCGCGGTGAAGGCGCTTTGCGAGTCCTCGACCCTCACGTGCACGTCCTTGCAAACGTATTTGAGGCCGCGATTGCGCATGAGCACGCCGGGAAGCAGTCCGGCCTCGGTGACGATTTGAAAACCGTTGCAGACCGCCAGCACGCGGGTGCCTTTTTCGACCCGGCGCTTGACTTCGCGCATGACCGGCGAATGCGCCGCCATGGCGCCGCAGCGCAAGTAATCGCCGTAGGAGAAACCGCCCGGGACGACGATCAGGTCCAGCTCCGGGAAATCCGTGTCCTGGTGCCAGACCATCGTGGTCGGAGTGCCGGTGCTTTGCTCAAGGGCTAGCGCGATGTCGCGGTCGCAGTTGGAACCCGGAAATACGATAACGGCGGCCTTCATTCGTATTAGTCCACGACCTCGACGTTGTAATTCTCGATGACAGTGTTGGCGAGCAGCGCCTTGCACATATCTTCGACCTGGCTCTTGGCTTTGGATTTGTCGCGCTGCTCGGGCAGGTCGACTTCAATATACTTGCCCTGGCGAACACCGCCGACGCCGGGAAATCCCAGGCCGATGAGGGCGTGTTCCACGGCCTTGCCCTGGGGGTCGAGTACGCCGCTCTTCAGGGTGATATGAACTTTTGCTTTCAACACGTTCTCCTCAGGCTACTGCAGCGTCGTCGGGCCCTTCACGTCGGTCGGGCCGCTTTCGGGCAGAATTCCCAAACGACGCGCGACTTCTTGATAGGCTTCTTCGACGCGGCCGAGGTCACGGCGGAAGCGGTCTTTGTCCATCTTCTCGTTGGTCTTAGCATCCCACAGGCGCATGTTGTCGGGTGATAGCTCGTCGGCCAGAACCACTTGCAGATCGCCGTTCTCGTGGTAAAGGCGGCCGAACTCGACCTTAAAGTCCACCAACTTGATGCCGATACCGAGGAACAGCCCCGCCAGGTAGTCGTTGATGCGCAAGCTCATATTCAGCATTTCGTCGATCTCGTGGATCGCCGCCCAGCCGAAGCCGGTGATGTGTTCCTCCGAGACCATCGGGTCGTTGAACTCGTCGTTCTTATAATAGTACTCGACGATCGAGCGGGGCAGGCGGGTGCCCTCGGGAATATTGAAACGCGTCGAGATCGAGCCGGCGGCGATGTTGCGGACAACCACCTCGATCGGGATGATCTCGACTTCCTTCACCAGTTGTTCGCGCATGTTAAGGCGACGCACGAAGTGGGTCGGGATGCCGATTTCTTCCAGCCGCATCATCAGGTATTCGGAAATGCGATTATTGAGCACGCCCTTGCCGGTGATGGTGCCCTTTTTCTTGTTGTTGAAGGCCGTGGCGTCGTCTTTGAAATACTGCACGATCGTGCCCGGCTCGGGGCCTTCGAACAGGACCTTGGCCTTGCCTTCGTAGATTTGCTTGCGGCGCGCCATGAAGGATTCCTAACAATTGAGCGGCGTCAAATCGCGACAGTCAGGGGTCGATATAGCAGGTGGAGGCAGTGGCGACAACGCGCCGGACCGGCCCCGCCCTTGACCCTCCTGGAACTGGGGAAAACCGGCCTAATGCCTGATCTGGCGCGGGCTTTCAAAGATATCCACAGGCTCGAATTTGGCGGTTTCCGGCGGGCCCGGCGCAAATAACCAGACGGGGCGTTTTGCCCCCGGGCCAAAGGCGGAATCCACCGACGGCAGGGCGAGTAAAGACGACGACGACGTGCCAAAGCCGCTCTCGGTGCGAAAGCTCATGGCGCTGGTTGGAGGCTCGGCGGATTCTTTCCCCGCCAACAGACTTCGCCAGCTCTCCCACGCGCTTGTCTCCGGCTCGGGGGCGGCGGCATTTTGAAACCGGGGCAAGTAGGCCGCGATGCGCGGATCGTTCATGTCATTGCGATCAAAGGCCGTGAACATCGAAAGACCTTCAGGAATGCGCTCCATGCGGACGGTGGTATGCGCTCCAGCGAGGGCAAGCCACCAAGCATCGCGATTGTCGGCGATCAACATATTGAACGGCCGGTAGGCGGCGGGATCAAGGTCCCTAAGCGCGCCGGCGGCATCGTTGGCGTCGCTATGATCGAGGGCGTCCAGAACCAACTCGCCCCGGCTGCGCTTGCCGGGCGCCGGCCCTAAGGAGCCGTGACGGTTAAGGATGCAGGCGACCACGCCGGTGTCGTTAAGGCCCATCCAGGTGCCGCCGGCCAGCTCGTCCAGGCCTGCGACCACGTCGGGCCGCTCCGGCCAGTGGCGCGCCGGCGGCTTCCATGGTCGGTTCAGCATTTCGTCGCGATTGGCCCCGAGAATCAGCGGCCAGGGATGGTTAGGTCGGTGGAGAAGGACAACGGTGCACATACCTGAACAAACTAATGGCGGCGGGTGATTTCCGCCAGTTCTGCCTTCCCGGCCAGTTGCGTCATCCGCCGCCCGTCGCTATATCCTAGCCAGGCTGCGGCTTTCACCCGAGCGAGGATTTCATGAGCGACGCGTTTCCGGATCGCGAAAAAGGCTTCGAGCGTAAGTACCAGTTGGACCAGGACCAGCAGTTCCGGGCCGGCGCGCGCCGTGACCGCCTCTTCGGCCAGTGGGCCGCGGGCAAGCTGGGGCATCAGGGTGCGAGCGCCGACACCTACGCAGCCGCCGTCGTAGATGCGAATTTCGACAAACCGGGCGACGACGATATGTTGGACAAGGTGAAAGCCGACTTCAAGGCAGCCAACGTCGCGGTCAGCGACGCCGACATCGCCAAGGCGCTGGCTGACAGCTATGCCGCCGCCGCCCAGCAGATCGCCGGCGAAAAGAAGTAGTTCCCCGGACGCGATCTCACGCGTTCCCAAACACCCGGCTAAAGATCGTGTCGATGTGCTTGGTATGATAGCCCATGTCGAAGAGCGCCGCCAAATCCTTCAGCGGAATTTTCGCGGTGACGTCTTTGTCTTCCTTCAGCCGGTCGAGTAATTGGCCGCCGTCGTTCCAGACTTTCATGGCGTTCCGTTGGACGTAGACGTAGGAATCTTCGCGGCTGACGCCGGCTTGCGTAAGCGCGAGCAGAACGGCTTGCGAGAAGGCCAGCCCGCCCATCAGGTTGAGGTTGCGCGCGACGGCCTCGGGATAGATCACCAACTTTTCGACCACGCTTGTAGCGCGGTCGAGAGCGAAGTCGAGCGTGATGGTGGCATCGGGTCCAATGAAGCGTTCCACCGACGAATGCGAGATGTCGCGTTCGTGCCACAGCGCCACGTTCTCCATGGCCGGAATGACGCAAGACCGCACCATGCGCGCGAGTCCCGTAAGGTTTTCGCTTAAGACCGGATTGCGTTTATGCGGCATGGCCGACGAGCCCTTTTGCCCGGGCGAGAAGTACTCCTCGACCTCGCGCACTTCGCTGCGCTGCAAGTGCCGGATCTCGGTGGCCAGGCGTTCGATGGAACTGGCGATCACGCCCAGCACCGCGAAATAATGGGCGTGGCGGTCGCGCGGGATGACTTGCGTCGACACCGGCTCGGGCGCGAGGCCCATTTTCTCGGCGACATAGGTTTCCACGAACGGATCGATATTGGCGAAGGTGCCGACGGCGCCAGAGATCGCGCACGTGGCGATGTCCTCGCGCGCCGCGACCAGCCGTTTCCGATTGCGCGCGAACTCGGCATAAAAGCCCGCGAACTTCAGACCGAGCGTCACCGGTTCGGCGTGGATGCCATGGCTGCGGCCCACGGCTACGGTCATCTTATGCTCAAGGGCCCGACGTTTGAGGGCCGCGAGCAAGGCGTCGATGTCGGCGAGCAGAATGTCTGCGGCCTGGACCAGCTGCATCGAGAGGCAGGTGTCGAGTACGTCCGACGAGGTCATGCCCTGATGGACAAAACGCGCTTCGGGCCCGACGTATTCGGCCAGGTTGGTCAGGAAGGCAATGACGTCGTGTTTGGTTTCTTTTTCGATCTCGTCGATGCGCTCGATGTTCCATTGGCCGCGCTGCCAAAGGGCTTTCGCGGCCGTGGCCGGAATCACCCCCAGTTTGGCCTGGGCGTCGCAGGCATGGGCTTCGATCTCGAACCAGATGCGGAACCGGTTATCCGGCTCCCAGATCTTGGTCATGGCGGGCCGGGCATAGCGCGGGATCATGCGGTGAACCTACAAAGCGGACCGAAAGGCGGGTTAAGGATGTATAGGAGGCCGTCCGAGCAATTACAACTCTGGGCTTTCGGCCGCAAAGGCCAAAAGGACGTAGTCAGATCAATGCCATAGCCAGGAATTCGCTCGCCGGTTTTGGGCCCTGCCGTTGGCTGGGCGCCATTGACGTAGATCATCTCGTTCGGGCGGTGGCGTGGAGTATTCTCACGCTCGAGGTCGAATCGCCGTTCGATCCAACTGGTAAAGCGAGGAGATCCGAAATGCCCGAAGCACAGCTGTACGGCACCGCCGGCAAGGTGATGACCCGGGAAGTCATTACCGTCACGCCGGAAACATCGATCGGGGCTACGGCCAAAGTCATGTCGACCCACCAGATCAGTGGGGTGCCGGTGGTCGGTAGCGAAAGTCGTCTGCTTGGCTTGGTCAGCGAGGCCGACCTCCTGCGCGGTCGCAAGCTGGCGACCGACCGCGAAGCTTCGTGGCTCAACATGCTCTCGGACGGCGAAAGCCTATCGCCGGAATTCGTCAACTACGTCCGCACCGGCAACGACATGGTCCGGATGGTGATGCATACCGATGTGTCTTCGGTCGCCGAGGACACTCCGCTCGATGAAGTTGCCCGGCTCATGGTCGAAAAGGGACTTAAACGGCTTCCGGTCATCACCAATGGCAAGCACGTCGGGATTGTCGGCCGTGCCGACCTCGTCAAGGCGCTCGGCGCCCGGCGAAATTAGAGCCGGGTGTTTTTCGACGGAATCGCCCGCCGGATAATTAGGGTCGGAGTAAGATTCCGCTCGCGGTTCGTGCGGTTCGTCCGCCTTGGCGCGCCGGCGAAGGCCGGCATTTAATAGCTGCGCGCCTTCGCGCGCCGGCGAAGGCCGGCCGTTAATAGCTGCGCGCCTTCGCGCGGGGATGTCCCGCACTTTGTTGAAAATTGCTTGGCAGGCGTCACTGGTTGAGCAGGCTACGCGGCCTTGGCCTGCTGTTCAAGGGTGGCG
>CAMDRB010000021.1 GCA_945906455.1 Caenispirillum bisanense | reverse complement strand
GGGGGGGGGGGGGCGGTCTGGTGGAACGGCGCGCCCCAGCACGAGATCGCCTCGCCGCCAGGCGGCGGCGGCGGCGGCCGTCAAGGCGACCTTGGCATCCGGCTCGGCGGTAGCGAGGATTTCTACCGCGCAACCGCTTAACGTCTTGGCGGCGACAGGCGGCGTCACAAGACCGCGAGCGCCTTGGAAACTTCATCAGCGTGTCCGGCTACGCTGACCTTGCGCCATTCAGCCCGAACGCTGCCGTGTTCGTCGATGATGAATGTCGAGCGCTCGATCCCCATGTACGTCCTGCCGTACATGCTCTTTTGTTTCCAGACGCCGTAGGCCTCGCAGACTTTCCCATCATCGGACGCCAGCGGGAAATTCAGCTTGAACTTGGTCCTGAACTTGCTGTGGCTGGCGACGCTGTCCTTGGAAACCCCGATGACAGCGGCATTGGCGCCCGAAAACCCGGGCAGGCGGTCGCGGAAGGCACAGGCCTCCACCGTGCAGCCGGGTGTGTCGTCCTTAGGGTAGAAATACAAGACGACGCGCTTGCCGCGCAGGCTCGTTAACGAAAGCGTACCGCCGTCGTCCAGCGGCAGTGAAAAATTCGGCGCGGGTTTTCCCAAGAGCGATTTGGCGGCGGTCGGTTTCGTCACCCCCTTCGCCGTCTTCGCAATCTTTTTCGCGGCCTTTTTGGCGACGTTCTTTGCCGGCCGCGTGGGCTTGCGAATGCTCGCCTTGGTCGCCTTGTTCTTCAACTTTTTTGGTGCCATGAGATTTGCCTCTTTTTCTAGCTCGCGTTTTCAGTGTGGCGCTTCCGGGCCGAGTATCTCGCGGGCGCCTTGGGCGGGCTCGTCGATCACCCGGCGGAATACATAAGAGACTGCGTCCGCCGTATCTCGCATCAAGCTCTCAAGCGTGATAAAATCAGGCATTCCCCCCGAAGTCGCCAGCTTTTGTTTCAATCCCAAGGGCGTCTCGGCGTTCGGCAGGTCGTTTTCCGTCGTCAGGCGCAGCATGACCTGGAGTCGCGACCAAAGAAAAATGCCGGCTTTCAGGACCTCGGCATCCTCTTTAGCAAGCGCGCCGGCGGCGGCCAAGCTTGCCAAGATCTCGGCCGGCCGCGCGCTGGCCGGGCGAACCGAGGCGTGCCGCAAGAGCAGATACTGGAGAATAAACTCGGCGTCGATGAGCCCGCCTCGCGCACGTTTCAGATCCCAGAGCCCACCGTCCGTCTGCTCCCGGCGCATGCGCGCACGCATGTCGGCGACGGCGTAGACCAAGGCCACCGGGTCGCGCGCCCGAGCCAAGACCGACCGGACCGAGGCCTCGATTTTGCTCTTTAGCGCCGGCGGGCCATAGATCGTGCGGGCTCGCGTCATGGCCATGTGTTCCCAGGTCCAGGCATCCTCGGCGTGGTACTTTTCAAACGCCTCCAGACTACAAGCCAAAGGTCCGGTCTCGCCCGTGGGGCGCAGCCGCAGATCGAGTGCGTAAAGTGTGCCCTCGCGGGTGAGCAGAGTGAAAGCGGTAATCAGTCGCTGCGTCAGGCGAATGAAATAGGCGGGCGCGGGCAGCGATTTGGCCCCGCCCGCGGAACGTCCGTCCATCGATGCCTCGTAGATCACGACGAGATCCAGATCGGAGGTCGGCGTAAGTTCAAAACTTCCCAGTTTTCCGTAGCCGAGGATCGCGAAGCTGCCGCCCGGAACCTCGCCGAACTGGTTGACGAATTCGTCACTGACGCGCGGCGCCAGTCCCAAGATGGTCGCCTCGGCTATGGCTGTGAAATGCTCCGCCGCCTGTAAGGGGTCGATCATCCGTCTGAGTGCCTGAACACCGACCCGGAAGCGTTGTTCGTTAGTCCAGCGCCGGCAGGAATCGAGGGTGGCCTCGAAGGATTCGCTCGCGGCAAGTATTCGTTCGAGGTCAGATTGCAGCACCCGAAGATCGCCAACCGGAAAATAGAATTCCGGCGCGAGAACATACTCCAGTAGCGCGGGTGAACGGCTCAGGTGTTCGGCAAGTCGAGGCGCATCGCCCATGATTTCCGCCACCAAATCCAAGAGGCTCGGATTGGCATGGAACATCGACAAAAGCGGCACGCCGGCCGGTAGGACCGAGAGGCTCTGGTCAAAGCGCGCAAACGCCGCGTCGGGCTGGGCCGTCTTACCGAGGGCGCTCAAGAGTCCCGGCATGACTTCGGTCAAGAGTTGGCGCGAGCGATCACTACGGGTGGCACGGGTGCGCCCGTGGTGCCAGCCGCGCACGGTCTGCGCGACGGTAGCCGGATTCTGGTAACCCATGCGCTTCAAGGTGGCGATTGTATCGGGGTCGTCCTCGGTACCTGTGAACACCAAATTGCCGTCCACGGCCAAGGACGGGGAGTCTTCAAACAGCCCGGCGTAGTGGATTTCAACCGTGCGCAGAATCCGTTCCACTTCCGCCATAAAGGGTTGAAGCTCGGCATGGCCCATGAAAGCCGCAATCTGCGCAAGTTTGCCAAGATCCGCGGGCAGGGTTTGAGTTTGCTCGTCGGCAATCATTTGCAGGCGATGCTCGAGCTTTCTCAAATATCGGTAAGCGGCGGTGAGGTCGTCGCGCACGGTCGGCGCGACGAACCCAAGGGACGCCAAAGCGTCGAGCGCTAGGAGTGTTTGCGACGGCCGCGCCTGAAAGAATCGTCCGCCCCAGATCAATTGTTGAATCTGGGCAAAGAATTCAATCTCGCGAATGCCGCCACGGCCAAGTTTGATGTTGTGTCCGGCGACTTCCACCGTACCGCCGCCTTTGTGAGCATAGATCTGCCGTTTGATCGAATGAATGTCTTGGATGGTGTAAAAGTCGAGGGACTTTCGCCAGATGAACGGCTGAAGATCGTGGATGAACGCGGCCGCGGCGCTCATATCGCCGGCTATCGCTCGGGCCTTGATCATGGCCGCGCGCTCCCAGTTCTGGCCATAGCTTTCGTAGTAGACCTGCGCGGCTTCGCGCGAGACTGCAATGGCCGTCGATCCCGGGTCAGGGCGCAGGCGCAAGTCGGTGCGAAAGACGTAACCTTGCGCCGTGCGCTCCTGCAAATGTTGCGTCAGGTCCTTGGTTAACTGGATGGCAAATTCCTGCGGGCTTTTCTTGCCGACGTAAGGCAGGCGATTCTCATCGTAAAAGACAAATAGATCGATATCGGAGGAGTAGTTCAACTCGCGCCCGCCGAGCTTGCCGAGACCGAGCACGGCATAGCCGACATCGACTTCGGGATTGCTTGGGTCTGCGATTTTCAGGTGACCCCGCGCGTGGGCCTGGAGGAGTAAGACCCTGAGGGCCCGGCGTACGCAGGCGTCGGCGAAATCAGAAAGCGCAGCCGTGACCCGATCCACGCTCCAGATACCCGAGATGTCGGCGAGCGCGATCAGCAGCGCGGCGTCGGCCTTCGCGCGTCGCAGCCCGACCATGGCGGCTGCGATCTCGGTGCCGGCGACCGCTACCTCCACATCTTGCGTGACCCCCGCCGTGAGGCGCTCCACGCACACGTCCGGCCCGCTTTTCGCGAACGCCATGAAGGTCGCGGGCAGTTCGAAGAGCAGGTCGCTTAGGTAAGCGCTGTTGCCAAACACCGCGTCCATGAGTGAGCGCCATTGCCCGTCGTCCTGAATCGCACGCATGAAACCGGCAAGGTCCGATGACTGCAATTCCGCGGCCGCCAACCAATCGACGTGGAGGCGGGCGGCGCGCGCACGATCGGCGGGGGGCGGCAGCGCAGATGCAAAGAACGTGACCATGTGCGACTCGCAGGATTCTCTATCGTTGCCGCCGACAGTGAGTTATAGAAGGGGAGCGGTCAAGCGGCGGTGACAAAGGGCGCGCCCGGCGCAGTGCCGACGCTCCGCCAACCTGGAAACGCCCGCTAAACGGCATTGCCCGCTAAGCTACTTTGCCCGCCGACCTCCTTCGCCAAGGTGTAGGGGCCGTAACATTGTGGAGTCCGCGGCGTTGACACACGGCGCAGTCAGATTCTTGATCTATGCGTTGGAAGCAGTCCTGCTCGTGGTGCTGCTGAGTACGGCTGTGTTGGCCTGGCGATTGAGTCAGGGCACAATAAAGCTGGACGTCGTTGCTCCCTACATCGCGAGCGCCGTCAGCGGGGTCACGCCCGGGTTTCGTTTTGGAATCGCCGGAGCTGAGTTCAAATGGGCGGGCTTCAAGAGCGCCCCGGAACTTACCATGCGCGATGTCCGCGTGCTCAATGACTCCGGAGCGGTCATTGCCGGACTGCCACGCATGATTGTCCGACTCAGCGTTCCGGCCCTGCGCCGTGGTCTCGCCGCGCCCGATCAGGTCCTGTTGTCCAATCCGATCATTCGCTTCGTGCATCGCGCCGATGGCTCGCTGGGACTCGGTGTAGAAGGCGCGCCGGCCATCAGTGCTCCGTCACCTTCCAGCGCGCCGGCACAGGCGTCGAGCGACCTCACGTCAAGCAACGCTCTTGCGGTCTCACTCATTGGCGCGCTGACGAGCGCGCCGGGCGGCGATAACCCGGCCGGTTATCTCGACCGCGTCGGTATCGAAAACACGACACTGGTCTTGGTAGACGAGGTTTCTGGCCAACGCTGGTTGGCGCCTGACGCAACCTTAAACTTCAGGCGTGCCGGCGCGGACGTCGAAATCGAGGCAACGCTTCCTGTCGTCGAGGAAGGTAAGCGGTGGGATCTCACCGCCAAAGGCCGCTATTCGGCCGCAAGCGGGGATCTGAAGGTAAATCTGAACATCGATGGTTTCAGGCCGGCGCGGGTGGCGGGCCTTGCACCCCAGCTTGCGCCGTTCGGGATGATCGATCTGCGCCTGACCGGAACGGCGGCCGCGACGCTGCGGCTCTCGAAATCGGGCGCTCGCTTTAGTGATCTCCAGTTCGACGTTAAGGGTCAGGACGGCCAGCTCCATCTGCCGGAACCGGTCGCGGAAGATTTTCCGGTGAAGGCGATTTCCCTCAAAGGGGCGGCCGGCGCCGACCTTAATGACATCAGGATTGAGCAGTTCCGCGTGGAATTGAATGGCGGCGGGAAGGCTTCGCCGGTCATTACCCTGACCGGCGAAGGAAGTGTGCTGAACAGTGCGCCGGTTGTCGCTCTTAATCTCAGCATGGCCGAGCTGACGGTACCCGCGCTGAAACAGTTTTGGCCGGTCGGCATCAAGCCCAATACGCGGAGTTGGATTGATCAGAACTTGAGTGAAGGCGGGCTTTACGACTTGCGCCTAAAGCTCGTGTTGGCCGGGTCAACCATCGACGCGCTTGCTGCGAGCGAAGCTCGGTTCACCACTGAACTTCGCGGCGCCAAGGTCAAGTTTATGCGAAGCATGCCCGAAGTCGAGGGCACGACCGGCCGGATAACCGTTTCCGGCAGCGAGGCCGTTTTCGATATTACTGCGGGGCACGTTCCCGATGCGGTCTCCGGTAAGCGCCTCAACATTCCCTCGGGCATGGTTCGCATGTATGGGTTGGGCAGTGGTGGCGAGCGCGCCAACATCCAGCTCAAGATCGCAGGCGAGTTCGGCGATATCATGCGCTTGATCGACCACGAACCCCTCGGCTATGCCCGTGCCCTCGGGATCGACGCCAATCGGGCGGAAGGTCGGGCCGATGTCGATCTGACGCTGGATTTTCCGCTGATCAAGGAACTCAAGTTCGATCAAATGGAGCTTGGCGTCCAGGCTCGGGCCGAGGGCATTGCAATTCCTGAAGTCGCTTTCGGGCTTCCTTTGACCGCCGGGCACCTCGCGCTTCATCTTGACCGCGCGGGGATGGATGTTTCAGGCAGTGCCGCGCTCGGTGGCATTCCGACGACGATTGCTTGGCGCGAGAATTTTGGCGGCGGCGATTTCCGCAGTCAGTACATCCTGGATCCTATCCTTGGTAACGACCAGCGCGCTCTCATCGGCCTAAGCACTGCGCCGTTCATACCGCCCTACATCGATGGCGCGGTTCCGGCCAACGTGATTTATACCGTCATGCATGACGATACGCGCAAAATGGAAGCTCGGGTGGATCTCACGGCGCCGACCGTGGCCATCTCGGAGTTGGGATGGCATAAGGAGCCTGGTCGCACGGCGGTGGCACGGGTGGAAGCGACGTTCACCAAGACCGGCTTGAACACGATCCCGGCGTTTCAAATAACCTCGGGCGACGATCTGGACGTTTCCGGCAGTGCAACCTTCCGCAACAATGGAAAAATGCGGTCGTTGACGATCAAGCCGAGCGTGATCGGTGAAACTCGGTTGAGCGGCGAAGTATTGGTGGACGAGGTCGGCGGCTATACCGTCGACATCTCGGGGCCGTCATTCAATTCCACCTATTTTTGGAAAGAACTGGGCCGGGACGACAAGCGCAGAAGGACATCGGCCGGTTCCAGCGATACCGCGTTCTCGACACCCCTGAAGTTGCGAGCTTCATTCGATCGTATGTGGCTGACAAAGAACGCCGATTTCACGGGCGTGAGCCTGGACTACGAACGAGACTATACGGGAATTCAAGCCATCGAATTCATGAGCAACGTTGACGGCACTACGCCGTTTACCTTCAAGCTGGCCTCGGAGGACGCGGGACGCAAGTTCAGAGGCAGCAGTGTCAATGGTGGCAGTGTTGTCCGCGCGGTCGGCCTGTTTGACGATATTGTCGGCGGCAATCTTGAGTTCAACGGTGAATTCGCCGCCGACGGCAGCATCAACGGGTTGGCTGTGATCAATGATTTTAAGCTGGTCAGGGCGCCCGTGCTGGCGCGTTTGCTGTCGGTCGCATCGCTGACCGGAATCGTCGATGAATTGAGCGGCAAGGGTATTTCATTCGGCGCCTTGCGTGTCCCGTTCTTGTATCAAGATGCGACGCTGACCGTGCGGGACGGCGAGATGTCGGGAAGCTCTCTGGGACTTACTGGCGCCGGAAGCTATAGCTTCGACTCCTCCTTGATGAACTTCGACGGCACGCTAATTCCTGCCTATTCAATCAATTCTCTTCTGAGTTCCATACCGCTCATCGGCCCAATTTTGAGCGGTGGCGAGAAGGGCGGCGGAATCTTCGCCGCGACCTATAGCTACCGAGGTGATGTCGCGACCGCGCAACCGGTCGTCAATCCCCTCGCGGTCTTCGCGCCGGGCTTCCTCCGGCACATCTTCGATATTTTCAAGCCCGGAGCGCCGAAAGAACCGAGCACATCGCCTGTGGGCGAGAAGCCGGTCGAACACTAGGGTATCGACGCGAAAACCGGTTCGCACTTTTCGGACGGATGCTCTAGGAAATGAGCCTAACGATCGCATGCCGTTTCCGACCCGCGCTCAATTTGATGACGCCATCGACCGCGGCGTCCGCCGTCACGACGGCATTCTCCTCGTCGCATTTTTGATCGTTGAGCTTGGCACCGCCGCCGCGGATCAGGCGGCGGGCTTCGCCGTTGCTGGCGGCTAGGCCGGCGCGCTGGAACAACTCCCACACCGGGATTCCGGCCTTCAACGCCGCTGCATTGATCTCGATGGTCGGCAAATCATCGCCGATGCCGCCCTGCTCGAAGGTCCGGCGCGCGGTTTCGGCAGCGTCGTGGGCCGCATCGCTGCCGTGCAGCAGCGTCGTGGTTTCGAGCGCCAGGATCTTCTTGGCGTCGTTGACCTCGGCGCCTTTCAATTGCTCCAGCCGCGCGATTTCGGCGAGCGGCAAATCCGTGAACAGTTTGAGGAACCGACTAACGTCGCCGTCTTCGGTATTGCGCCAGAACTGGTAGTAGTCGTAAGCGCTGAGCCGGTGCGACCCTAACCATACGGCGCCCGAGACGGATTTGCCCATTTTGGCGCCCGACGACGTTGTGATGAGCGGGCAGGTGAACCCGAATAATTCGGCATCAACGATGCGCCGGCCCAGATCGACACCCTGCACGATGTTACCCCATTGGTCCGAGCCGCCGAGCTGGAGCACGCAACCATAGCGCTTGTAGAGCTCAACGAAATCGTAGCCTTGGAGGATCATGTAATTGAATTCGAGGAAGGTCAGCGGTTGCTCGCGCTCGAGCCTCAGTTTCACGCTGTCCATGGTCAGCATGCGGTTGACGGTGAAATGCCGGCCGACATCGCGCAGGAACGGGATATAGCGCAGCTCATCCAGCCACTTCGCGTTGTTGGCCAGGATCGCGTCGGTCGGCGCGCCGCCAAAAGTGAGAAAGCGGTCGAAGGTCGCTTGGATGGCGGTGATATTGGCGCCGATGGCGGCGTCATCAAGGAGCGAGCGGACCTCGTCCTTGCCGGATGGATCGCCGATCTTGGTCGTGCCGCCGCCCATCAGCGCGATTGGGCGATGCCCCGCCTGCTGCATGCGCCGCAGCATCATGATCGACACGAGATTGCCGATGTGCAGGCTGTCGGCCGTCGCGTCGTAGCCGACATAGCCCGTTATGATGCCCGCGGCGGCCTTGGCGTCCAGGGCTTCCAGATTGGTGCACTGGTGAAGGAACCCGCGCGCAGTCAGGGTTTGGATCAGCTCGGAGCGGTATTGAGCCATGGGTGCGCTCGTTCAGGAAAATCGCGATCGGAAGATAGCGTCATTGCCGGGCATGATATAATGGAAATCACGCCTTCAGAGGCGCGGGTGATTACCATACCCAGCGGATTCGGACAATGTTAGGGCCATGAACGTCGCCGTTATACCTTTCAAGCCGTTGCGCGTCGTGGGCCTTATGAGCGGCACCTCCATGGACGGCATCGACGCCGCCTACATGGAGACCGATGGCGACCAGATTGTTCGGCGTGGGTCGGCGGTTACGCTGCCCTATCCCCCCGACTTCCGGACACGGCTGGGTGCTTTTATCGCCGCGGCCCCCGACAGGGGGGCCTCGAAACGGGAAGCGGGTCTCGAAGGTGAATTGACCGACCGGCACGGCGCTGCCGTCGCCGACCTCCTGGCCGTCATGGGCCTCGCGAACACGGCCCTCGATCTCGTCGGCTTTCACGGACAAACCATCTGGCATCGCCCGGCGTCACCAGGGACAAGACCTGGCGCCACGTGGCAGATGGGCGACGGCCCGCGCCTAGCCGGCATCCTGGGCGTCCCGGTCGCTTTCGACTTTCGTAGCGCCGATGTCGCCGCCGGCGGACAGGGTGCGCCACTCGTCCCGGTTTACCATGCGGCATTGGCGCAAGGTGACCGGCCGATGGCCATCCTTAATGTCGGCGGCGTCGCCAACCTCACTTGGATTGGGCGTACATCCACCGAGCTTCTGGGGTTCGACACCGGACCCGGAAATGGATTGATCGATGATTGGCTAAGGGAAAGGCTCGGCCTTGCCATGGACCGAAATGGTGCCCTGGCAGCGGAAGGTCGAGTGGACCGCGATCTTATTGCCCGGATGATCGAGCACCCGTTTTTCGCTCGCCGGCCGCCGAAGTCTCTCGATCGCTTCGACTTTGCGCTACGGGAATTCGCGCACCTCGGCGATGCGGACGGCGCGGCGACACTTACCGCTTTTACCGCGGCCTGTGCCGCAGAATCCCTCAAACACTGCCCGGAGCGCCCCAGGAAAGTATTTGTCACCGGCGGCGGGCGGCACAACCCAACCTTGATGGCCGAACTCGGCCGGCAAACCGGTATCCTGGTTGCGTCGGTTGATGAACTAGGCTGGAATGGAGATGCGTTGGAGGCGGAGGCCTTTGCCTATCTCGCCGTGCGCTGCCTGCGCGGAATGCCGCTGACGTTTCCGGGCACAACGGGCGTTACAGCGCCCACAACAGGCGGGCGCATCGCCGCGCCGGGTTCTCCGACTGATGGCGGATCGGCCCGATTCAATCTCGGTTGAATCAAGCCTGCGCTGCGGTCTTGCGGCGGCCGGTTGAACCCGTGCCCATACGTCCATCGACGTAGTTGCTAACCGAATTCACCAAGTGGTCCATGTGGTCTTTGAAGAAGTGGTTGGCGCCTTTGACCAGCTGATAGTCAATGGTGATGTTCTTCTGCATTTTTAGCTTGTTCGCGAGCTTTTCGACGGAAGGCTCTGGGACGACATCGTCGTCCGTGCCTTGAAGGATCAAGCCCGACGACGGACACGGCGCGAGGAAAGAAAAGTCATACATGTTGGCCGGCGGCGCGATCGAAACGAAGCCTTCGATCTCCGGGCGGCGCATCAAAAGCTGCATACCGATCCAGGCGCCGAACGAAAATCCGGCAACCCAGCAGGACGAGGCGTTGGCATTAACCGACTGCAGCCAATCCAGCGCCGAGGCCGCGTCCGAGAGCTCACCCTGACCATTGTCGAAGTCGCCTTGCGAGCGGCCGACCCCACGAAAATTGAAGCGGACGACCGAAAAGCCTTTCCGCACAAAGACGTAATAAAGGTTGTAGACAACCTTATTGTTCATGGTCCCGCCGTGTTGAGGATGCGGGTGGAGGATAACCGCGATCGGAGCGCGGGGGACGTCGCTGTGGTGGTAGCGCCCCTCTAGGCGCCCTTCCGGACCGGCAAAAATGACTTCGGGCATATTCAGTCCTTTGTCGCGAAACGCCACAGTACCACGGTCGTTACGATTGAGGTGGAGATGGGGCCTTGGCGGGGGCCGATTATTTAGGGTAAGCGGCCCCGGGGTGCAAACCCGAAATAGGATCAAATTGCCGAGGGTTTGGCCGCTTGCCGTCGGTCTGGGTGTGGCCAGGACCCGGATACCCCGTCAATCAGGACCCCTTTAGGCCTCCGGGCGGGCAACCCATAGGAATTTCAGGCGTATATGCCAAGGCCAGAAAATACCTTGCGGCCAATACTTTAGGCGAACGGGAGCCGCCTCACGTGAAGGACTCATCCAAAGCGCGTTATGCGGTCAGAGCCCTCGTCGACCTGGCCGGCCAGCCCGGCCGCGACCCAATCACCCTTGCGGCGATCTCGGGGCGCCAAGGCATTTCGGTCTCCTACCTTGAGCAGTTATTCAGGCGGTTGCGCGCCGGGGGTCTGGTCAACAGCGTTCGCGGACCGGGCGGCGGCTTTGTTCTAACCCGGTCAGCCCATGAAATCACCATCGCTGCCGTATTTTGTGCGGTCAGGGACACCGATGAAGGCGTCCGCGTCCCCGTCCGTAAGCCCTCCGAACGTCAGGGCGTGCGCCCGCAGGTCGAAGCGCTCTGGCAGACCATGGAGCGGGAGTTCGACAGCTACCTGCAGAGTGTAACCATCCAGGACGTGCTTTCGGGAAATTTTCGCGGCCGGGCGAAAGTGCGGCTGCCGGCGGCTTAGGCCGTAAACCCGCAACCGATTCAATCCAAGCTCCGAACGCTGGAGTGATGGTAAAAGGGGGTATGACCGCAAAAGCGCATGCCTATCTCGACTACAACGCCACCACGCCGGTTCTCAACGAGGTTGCTTTGGCCGTGACCGCGGCGCTGGGCAGCTTTGGCAATCCATCCTCGATGCACGGGCCGGGACGACAGGCCCGCGCCGCGGTGGAAGAGGCGCGTGAGGCCGTCGCGGCCCTAATCAACGCTCCCGCGCAGCGTGTCATTTTTACGTCCGGCGGCACCGAGGCCAACGCGCTGGCCTTGCGCGGGCTGGCCGCCGCCGGCGAGTGCTCGGCCGTGCTAACTTCGGCGGCGGAGCATCCCTCCATCCTGGCCCACGTGGCCGAACATGACCGCATCGCCGTAGACAAAAACGGAATCATCGATCTCGATGCTTTGGAGCGCGCGCTCAAGCAACGCGCGGCGCCGGTTCTGATCGCGGTCATGTTTGCCAACAACGAGACCGGCGTCTTGCAGCCGGTGGCCGAAGCCGTAGCGCTCGCCCGACGGTACGGCGCTCTAATTCACTGCGATGCCGTGCAAGCCCCCGGCAAAATCGCTACCGATATGCACGATCTTGGGGTCGATAGCGTCAGTCTTTCGGCACACAAGTTTGGTGGCATCAAGGGTGCGGGCGTGCTGGCGTTGCGTGGCGGCGTCGAGATCGCGGCCGATATGCTCGGCGGCGGTCAGGAACGCCGCCGCCGGGCCGGCACCGAGAACGTGCCCGGCATCGTCGGGATGGGCGCGGCCGCCCGCTACGCTGGGCGGTTATTGGATGGCGGCTCCCGCGTCACGGAACTGCGCGACGAATTGGAGGCCGCTGTCAAATCCGCGGCCCCCCAGGCCCGAATCTTCGGCAAAGATAGGCCACGGCTCGGCAACACGTCGTGCATTTCGCTGCCCGGCATATCGAGTGAGACTCAAGTCATGCGCCTTGATCTCGCGGGGGTTGCGGTCAGCGCGGGCTCGGCCTGTTCGTCGGGCAAAATCGCGCCCTCGCATGTGCTGCTGGCCATGGGCGTCGACCCGCACGAGGCCAAATCGGCCATTCGCGTCAGTTTGGGCTGGGAAACCACGCGCGCGGACACATCGCGGTTTCTAGAGGTATGGCTCGCCCTGGCGGCGCAGTTTCAAGATTCCTAGGTTGATGAGATGGGGCCGACGTAATACATAGCTCTCCGCAACCTCCCGGTACCCGGAATGCCCAAAGTCGTATTCATCGAGCGCAACGGTAATCGCAAGGAAGTCAGGGCCTCAGCCGGCGTCACGTTGCTGCAGGTGGCGCAAGCCAATGGCGTCGATATGGAAGGCGCCTGTGAAGGCGCCATGGCCTGTTCGACCTGCCATGTTATCGTCGCCGATGACTGGTTCGCCAAATTGCCCATGGCCCAGGCGACCGAGGAGGATATGTTGGATCTGACCTACGGCGTGATGAAGTCGTCGCGTTTGGCCTGTCAGATTCTCGTCACCGAAGTCCTCGACGGCCTGACGGTTCGCCTGCCGTCGGCGACGCGCAATATGATGGATTGAATTCTTGTTATGAACGACCATCGACCCAACTCCATGGGATTTGCCAAACCAACCGCCGCGACCCGGGTGGTTGTGGCCATGTCGGGTGGTGTGGATAGCTCGGTGGTCGCGGCGTTGCTGAAATCCCAGGGCTACGACACCGTCGGGCTGACGATGCAGCTTTACGATCACGGCGCCGCCACGGCCCGGAGCAAAACCTGCTGCGCGGGTCAGGACATTTACGACGCGCGGCGCGTAGCCGATATGATCGGCATTCCGCACTATGTTGTCGACTACGAGGCCGCATTCAAGACCGCCGTCATGGACCCGTTCGCCGACGGCTATATCCACGGTGAAACGCCGGTGCCGTGCGTCTTGTGCAATCAGACCGTCAAGTTCCGCGATCTTCTGAAGGCCGCCCAGGATCTTGGCGCCGATGCGCTGGCCACCGGCCATTATGTGCAACGCCTTGAGTCCGATGAAGGAGCAGCCTTGCACCGGGCCGCGGACCCGGACCGCGACCAAAGCTACTTTTTGTTTTCAACGACGCGCGCCCAACTAGACTTCTTGCGCTTTCCCTTGGGCGGAATGAACAAGCGCGAGACCCGTGAACTCGGCCTGAAATTCGGCCTGCACGTGGCCGCGAAACCCGACAGTCAGGACATTTGTTTTGTACCCGATGGCGACTATGCCCGGGTGATCAGGGCCTTGCGGCCGGAAGCTGCGCGGCCCGGCGAGATCGTGCATGTCGATGGAAGGGTGCTCGGCCGTCATGACGGCGTGATTCACTTCACCGTGGGCCAACGCAAGGGCTTGGGCGTTGGCGGCGAAGTCGAGCCGCTTTATGTCGTCCGCATTGAGCCCGAGGCGGCGCGGATCGTCGCCGGCCCGAAGGAAGCGCTGCTGCGCCGGGCGTTTTCCTTGCGCGGCGTCAATTGGCTTGGTGTTGGGCAGGGGCCGGCGGGCGACGGCATCGATGTTCGCGTCAAACTTCGCAGTACCCATCAACCCGTGGCCGCGACGGTTTTTGGTGAAGCCGGCGGTGAGCGTGCGCGCGTCGTGTTGGCCGAACCGGAAGCCGCGGTGACGCCTGGGCAAGCTTGCGTCGTCTACGATGGCGCGCGCGTGCTTGGCGGTGGTTGGATCACGCGGGACGAGGCGCCGGCCGCTCTGCCTCACAATTTGCGCCGCCGGTCAGCGGCGGCAGCCCCAACGGCAAGGGTGTCGGTCGCGTGATTTCGCCTTTGTCGTAAGGGCTTAGGTCTTCATTCCGGTGGTTTGACAATTGCCCCTTCGGGACTTAAAACCCACACCTCCTGCGGCTGGGCCCGAGCTTCCTGGCTCAAGCGTTGCGAGGGGCGGAGTAGCTCAGCTGGTTAGAGCACGGGAATCATAATCCTGGGGTCGGGGGTTCGAGTCCCTCCTCCGCTACCATATTTTCAATGAAATCAATATGTTGGATGAGGGGTTGGTAGCGCCTCCGCGACCGCCCTGACTCGCCAAATTTGGCGAGCCTATTGTTAGATTTCGCATGACGTACGGACTGGCCGCAAAACTTCTCCTGAGCTGGACGCTCTCTGATCGCGGGCTGCTGGAGGCATTGGCGCGTTAATATTTTTCGTCATGCCAAATCAGCAAGCCCCGCCCTCTCGGACGGGGCTTTTTTACTTCCGGAAAAATGTAAGTAATCAGGGAAGACACAAATGTCGAAGTCTACGATCAACTATTGGAACGCCTTGAACCCGGAAAACGCTTCCCATTGGAAAGCTGTGGAGGGCCTTGAGCACATTGCCGAAGAACTGATGCTGAGTATCGATCCGGCAACGGGCGAGTAAGCGCGAAGGCCAAATTAGCTTTGCTTCAACGCGCTCGAATTGTTGACCCACTGGTCTGAGGCCGGACTCTAACTCCGTCTGGAGGACATTCTCAGTGGCAGGTCAATGGGTGTACGCTGGGCGAGACTCACAATCACCGTGCCAAGTCCCACAATAGAATGCTCAAAGGTCATCACGAAGGAAGACTCATTGCAGGCCGAGCCATGACCACGAAAATTGTGCTCCTCTTCTTAGCGTTGTTTGCGGCTTTGCCAGCCTACGCTGCGTCGACCGATGCCGAGGCGAACGCAAAACAACCAGTCGAGTCATCCGTCAGTAAGAATGTGGTCTTCATTGATCTTAAATATGGTCGCATTCTCATCAAGATGCATCCCGAGCTAGCCCCCAAGCACGTCGCGCGAATCAAGCAACTTGTTAGCCAAGGCTTCTATACCGGTCTGCCATGGTTCCGCGTCATTGACGGATTTATGGCTCAAACCGGTGGCTCCTACGGCGACCGCGGTGGAAGTGGGCAGACGGTTCCTGCCGAGATCAATGCGGGTCGGACGACGCGCGGTGCTGTATTCATGTCACATGGGAAGGATATAAACTCCGCCGATAGTCAGTTCTTCATCCTGCTTGCCGACTCCCCCCACATTAAAGGCCGCTTCACATATTGGGGCGAAGTCATCGCAGGCATGGACGTGGTTGATAAAATAGAAAAAGGGAACTCGTTGAATGGAAGGGTCGAAAGACCTGACAGAATTATAAAGATGGGTCTGCTATCCAACGAATAGCCGCAGGCACTGGCCGTGACGTGAGTCCCAAGGGCTTCTCCAAAAATGAGTAGAATTCGGTCCTGAGCGCCACTTTTCGACCTAACTGTCCGGGGCCATTGGGTATTTACACCTTGAACCGGGAGGTAAAGGTCGGTGGTAGGACCTCTCCCCCCTGAAGCGCCCTCGTTTCGTAATTAGAGTCCGTTCCTCAAGCAGGAGAAGGACGATGCGCAAGTGCGGGTTCACGGAAGGGCAGATCAGAGGGATAGGTCCTAGCCCAGGTCATGGACCAATCTCGGCGAGACTCTTCGGCACCGATGCGGCCGCAGGGCTCGCGTCGGTGGCCTAGAAATCTAAGGTGGTGTTGACGATAAAGCGCCGCGGTGCCCGGACGAGGAAACTGCCGGTGTAGGTGAGATTCCAGGCAAACACATCGGTGACGTTGAGGGCCTGGAAACGCACCGACGCCGGAATGTCTCCGACCTTGAAATTGTAGCGCGCGCCGAGATTGAGCTGCGTATTGCCTTGGATCTTGAGTTTGTTGTCTGGGTGGGCCATCTGCGCCCCGGAGTGATTGACCGCGCCATCAATGCCGAAGCCGTTCCAGTGCGCCGGCTGGTATTGAAGGGACAGTTGTACGCTGCGTGGTTTCGGCCCCACCGCAACGGGCCCGATGATTCCCAGGTCAACTGCATCTCCAGAGATGCGCGGTTGAAGAAGGACGAAGCCGCCGACAGCGCGAAGACCTTCCGTGAACAGGCGCCCAGCTACCGAGAACTCGATCCCGCGATGGCGCACATCACCGATCGGGCCGTAGATGTTGGCAGCGTTGACGTTGAAATACGGCTTCTCCACCTGGAAGACGCCGGCAACGACAGTAAGCGTCGGCGTCAAGTTGAGGCGCAGCCCAGCGTCGGCCTGTTTTGTCATGCTCACGGGCTGAGCTTCGCCGCGGTTGGCCGCGCTCATCGCCGCGGGACCGGTTTCCTCAAATCCGCGGGTGTAGCTGGCGTAAACCGCCAGAGTCTTCGTAACCAGGACGTTTGCCGTAGCGCTATAGAGGAACGGCGTCGCGTTCGTCTTGGCGACAGTCAGGGCCGGCGCGGGTTGGATCATGGTGCGATGATAAAAGGTCTTCTGCAAATCTAGACCTATCCCACCGACTCCCGCCCACAGCCCATCGTACGCAATCCCGATTGTGCCCTGGCGGCTGCGGTCATCGCCGACATTGCCCAGATTGAACGCCGGCTCGGGAAGGTCGCTGGGCGTATAGATGGGACCGAAGCCAAGATCGATCGTCGAGGAGCCGCCGAAATCGCGCCTGACATCGCGTCCGCGCAATGCAAAGTCCAACGTATGGCGGCGCGGCCCTTCGCTGATGGCCTTCGCGATACGCACTTCGCCGGAGTACGAACCGGCGCTCAAGGGCGGCTGCTTGTAGACCGTGTGACGGCCGATGCCGTTGATGTCCACCGGCTGGTAGATCTCGCCGTACATCTTATTGACGATACGCCACGAACGGAAGAGACCGGCCTGCACCGACCAATCGCCCGGCAGAACCGCGCGGCCAATGGCGCCAGCGTTGACGTCGGTGCAGTCGCCGTTTTCCCAACGTTGGCCAAAGGTCGTGCGTTTTTGCGGATGTCGTGGTTCGAACGGGCCACCTGTGAGCGTTTGCGGCTGCATTCGTCCGTGGCAGTTCTCGGTCCGACTGTAGAATCCCGTGATATCCACGTTGTCGCCGGGACGCCAACGCGCAAGCACTGCGCCCGAGGCCGCCGAGCTCTTTACGCCGGCATCATCCTCAGCGCGATTCCCGCTAATTCCTAAGCCGATACTGAATTTTCCGGCGACGATAGGTATCTGGCTGTCGATTTCGATGCCCTTGGTGGAGTAGGGACCCATGACAGCGACAGCGCTGATGATTTGTTTGTCGCCCGGTATGCGCAAGCGGTAGTCAGCGATACCAGTTGGCGCCGGAAAGGCATAGGACTGCGCACTGATCCCGACGCGCACGGCAGAGCCCCGGACCAGGCGTTCATTGAGTGAAGGCTGCTGGTCGTAATAAAGACCCTCAACGCGGAGATTGCCCGCCTGGACCGGGCTGAAGCCACGCGCATTGTTGGCATCGTACAGCCCGATGCTCTCATTGCCGACCCTTGTGCCAAAGGCGTCTTCGGCTCCGGAGATGGCGTTTTCTCCAGCGCGCTGCGCATAGGCGAGGTTCGAAAGGCATAGCGGCGCAAATGCAACTATCACACCGAAGCAGCCACGCAGGCGTGGCCGGTAGGCCAATCTAATGGTCATATTCAGAAGACGCTCTCATCCGATGAACCCATGGCGGGAGGTTGGCGCGGCGGCGTGAGGGCGTGCCCGTCGGAAGATATTCGTGCCGCCGGCCGACAGCATGGCAAGGCCATGGGGGAAGCCGAACGTAATATCGCCCCCCATTGAGGGGGGCGATATCAGGTCGTTAGCGAGCGTAGGTGTTATTCCGCCAGAGGATTGGGGCGAATCTGTATGTGAACGAGTTCCGGGCCCGCCCCCTCTTCTCCGCCTTCCTGGTGCCAGACCGGGATCATGCCGTAGGTCGTCCACAGCCCGCGCCCTTTCCATCCGGCTTTGGCGTCGTCAATCCGGCCGTCGACGCCGCGCGTAAACGCGCCCATCGGATAGGGAATGCGCATGGTGGTGACCTTGCCGGTATCCGGCGCAAAGGCGATCATCGAGTCAGACCAGGTGCCGGGCGTCATCACAACGTTCTCGCCCATTCCCAGCGTATTGTACTGATCGACCCAGGTGAGGTAGTTCCAGTCGGCTTGTACATTGCCTGAATCCGCAATGCGCGGACCGGGTAGGTCATAGAACGACCATCCTTCCTTGCACTGCTGCCCGGTCGCGGTAGGACCGCGAAGCACCTTGCACTTAGCCCGCTCAAACCGGCCCATCTGTCCATTGGCAAACGTGATCCAGCCGACGCCCTTGGTATCCATGCTGACGCCGCGTCCACCGAACGCGACGTAATCGCCGTTGGCCACCTGCGGCGGCTCATATTTCTCGGTCCTGCAGGTTTCCGGCGGACGCGCGCCTTTCTCGAAGCGGAGAATCGCGCTTGGGTACGAGGTGTTTTGGGCATACCACACGCTATCGTCCACGGGGTTGAAATCGATGCCATATTGGCCACCGCCGATGCGCGTGTCTTTGGTTGGATCGACCTTGGGCGGTCCACCGGCACCGCCCGCGCTTTCGTAATCGGCGGCGGCGCCGGGGGCCGGGGGTTGGGTCCATTTGGTGCGGTCGGGTGTGATTTTAACGTCACCCGTCATTTCGGTTTGCTTGGTGTCGAGCACCATCGGGCACCAGCCTTGCGACTTGCCATAGTCCTTCGTGTCGTCCCAGGCTTTGGTGTCTACCCAGCCCACGACGTCACTCCCCGGCCCGGTAAAGAAAATTGTTTCATTCTTGTCTCGGGCGAAGGCAAGGTGATGAACGCCGTAGCAAAGCGGTATGCCGGCGAGTTTTTGGGTCTTCGGATCGTGCATCACCGTGACGGCGGCCGAAGCGCCCGGCTTGGGGTAGTACTTCGCGTAAGCGTTGGTCGCCGCGTCCGTACAAAACGCGGGCTTTGCCACTGGTGCATTCTGCCGGCCCATGTCCGACGCCCATACCCGACCTTTGGAATCCAACATCGTATTGTGCGGCGTCATATTTACGTCGTGGTCTTCGGAGATACCCGACAATTGGCCGGCCTGGTCGAACACAACGCCGTAAGGCAGTTCCTTCGGCGTATGCGTCTTAGGGTCCAGCGCCTCGAGCGCGCCGGTGAAAACGCCCGAGCTGTAGACCGGGCCGTAGGCGTTCAAGGTCGGATTGCGGCGGTCGGTCGCCGATGTGTCGTGGACGAAGCGACCGTTGCCCCAATCCCACAACGTCAGAACGACGTTGCGCTCATTGCCTGTGGGACGCGGCGGCGCCGCCGGCACTTCACCGGCAGCAATTCGTGTGGACCATTCGGACATCATCGAGAGGGTGTGGACGTAGCCGAGCCCGGTAAAGGTGTTCTTCATGCCGGCGGTTTGTCTTGTGCCCCAGTTGCCGATCGCCTGGTCGCCTACTGGGCGCGCCTTGCTGATCCGCTCGGCCCAGCCTTCTTGTGAGTTATCGGCGGAGTTACGCGTGATCTTGTTGCCGACTTGATGGCAGTGTCCGCACTCTTCGCGCATTTCCGCGAACCACTCCTGCTTACTCCTGATCGTGGTCGGGATGCCGTTGCCCTTCGCCCCTGTGCCCGGGAACTCGCTGTCGGCCGGCGGCTTAATCATCGCAAACCAATAACTGGCGGGATAGTACTCGGCTGCAGCCTTGGCGTTTGGCGCAATGACCGCGGTTAAGTTGAGACGCTGGCCTGCCGAGGCCGTGACGGGCGCGGAGTCGACCAAACCGTAGCCGCGCACCCAGACTTTATACTTAACTTTGCCGGGCAGCTCTGGGAGCAGGTAACGCCCCTGATCGTCGGTGACAACGATCTTGATGAAACGGGTTGGGAGCTCCGTTGTCTCCGCGATCACCCAGACGCCGGCTTCGGGACCTTTGCTGCTGGTGACAAGACCCGTCATCACGTCGGCCGATACCGCGGCGGCAGGCGCGGCTGCATAACTGGTGCCGGCGGCGAGGCCGCATCCAAGTGCAATTAGCGCGGGTGCCGTCAATTTTAATAGCCGGTAGCTCATGTGTCGTGCTCCCCAATTGAAGTGGATGATTGGCCGTTCGTTCCAATCAAAATGCGCAGTCGCCTTCGGTAAGGTCCACCAAGGCCGCAGCTTAGCGGTCAATGATACGTGAAGCCACGCCAATTAGCTGAAGCAAGGCAAAATCAGAATGTAACGCTGCCGTTTACCGCAGGCGGTTGATCTGAGACCCGAAAATGCCGCCTTTGATCAAGCGATAGCAGCGAAATAGGTTCAAAATATCATGAGGTTGGGACACGACACAGCCGAACGCCGTGATGCTGCGGCGCAGTATTGCCCTGCTACCCGGCAAATTATTGGTACCCGTAGTAGGCAGGCGCTATGGGCCAGAGAGTTTGCCTTCTCACCTTTAAGGAAATCTGGCAGGCTGCGATCAGCGAAATTTGCGGCCGGGATCGGTCGAGCAAGGCTATGATGGAAAAAATTAGCTATTCGCCGCCGAATTCGCTTTTGGGTTTGGGATGAAAAAGCTTTCGAGACGCCGGTTGGTGGCCGGTGGCATTGCGCTTTGTACTGGTGCGGCGCTGGTCGGCAAAGCCCAGGCCAACGGCGACGATTTTTTTAGGCTCGAAGACCTTGGGCCCGTCGATTTCTTGTACTTCGGCTCAGTCAAAGATGAGAAGGGCCGATTTTTGAGCGGCGCGGAAGTCACCTTGCGGGTGGACGAGCCTGAGCTGATTTTTGTTGAAACAACCGATGTTATTGGCCGTTTCCGTACAGGGGATGTGGGGCGGGCCTTGATTCACAGAGGCTATGATGTCGATCCTTCGACATTCAAGATATCGGTGAACTTGCCCGGCTACAGGGCGAAGCGAAAAATCGATCGGCGCCCCGGGCGCTTAATTAGGGGATCCTTCGAAGTCAACTTTGTGATGAGTAAGGAGACTGAAGCCAAGGAGTCCAAGGAAGCCAAGGACTAGATATTGGGCGAAGAGTTGCGTCCGGGTTTAAAGCCCCGCCGCGCTGTTTGCCGCAAGTTGTCGCGGGCGGATCACAAATCAGGGGAGGCTCTAATGACATCCGTGAAGGTCATGATCGGCGTACTGACGGCGGCGTGGATCGGCGCTGCCGCGGCGCAGGAACTCACCATCCAGGACAAGGCGGCTGTGGATATCTGGAGCGAGATGACTTACGGCCAGGCACGCAGACCGGATGACCCGATGGGCGACACGGCACTGCTCCAGTCGCTCGCTAAAAATGAGCTGCGCGGCGCGTATGCCTTCAAGCAGCACTGCAATGTCTGTCATGAAAGAGACCAGAGCCTTGGAACGTCCTATGGTCCACGTATCACCAAGGACAGTCTCGTGGACCGCGAGGATTTTATCCGCGACCAGATCATGAACGGATCGACCAATATGCCCGCGTTCAAGTATGCCCTGGTGCCGGCTCAGGTGGCAGACATGATGGCATACCTAAAGAAAGTCCCTTCGCCTTGTTACGATTGTAAGATCGGCGACTTCCGCCGCGCCGTGCCAGTTTCGAATTAGGAGATCGTCAAGCCGCAAGCCATTTTCATTAGGAGCTAAGCAAAATGACACAGTTCAAAGCATTTGCCCTTGGCACGTCCATCCTGGCCGGCTTGACATTCGCCTCGGTGGCTACTCCGGCGGCTGCGGACACCATTCTGACCGGCACGATTAAGGCCGCGAATAGTCAGGGCCTCGAAGGCGTTCCGGTTTCCGTGCGGATGCCCGGTCAAACTTTCACAACGACTGTCTACACCGACGCCAGCGGCGAATTTTACTTTCCGGCGTTGCCTTCCGGAAAATATAAGATGTGGGCGCAGGCCGTCGGCTTTCAGAACGGTATCGCCGATCTCGCCCTTACGGGAAACGTGACGCGTAAGGACTTCACTCTCGGTCCGCGCCAGAATATGGAAGTGCAATTCCGTGGCGACGAGTGGTTGGCCGCCATGCCCGAAGCGACGCCGCAAGACCAGAAGATGAAAGTGGTCTTCCGTATGACCTGCATGGGCTGCCACCCGCAAAGCGTGACCTTAAAGGACAAGTTCGACCAAAAAGGCTGGGAGAACATCATCACGGCGATGAGCCGCATCACGACCGCGGGTTTTCGCACGAACTACGGCGATATGGTTGACTCGCAACCCAATCACTTGATGGTGCATTTCAAGGAAGAATTGGCGGCTTGGCTCACCAAAGGCCGTGGTCCCAATACCACCGCGGCCGATTTCAAGCCCGTCGCGCGCCCGCGTCCGAAGGGCGAAGAAACCATGGTTCTGATCCGCGAATACGACACCAACCAGCCGGGATCTGGATTGCCGTTGTGGCTTGACGGCAGCTTGTGGTCGGAAGGCGCGCCGTCGAAACTCGACATCAAGAATCATCATTCCATCGACGGCACGATTGACGCCGACGGCAACATCTACTTCTCCGACGACGTTAATCTGAACCCGTACCGGACAGTCGGGAAGATCGACTGGAAGACCGGCAGAACCACGAACATCAAGGTCCTTCGCCGCGATGGTTCGGGACTTGCTGCGAATAACCACGACATTATCACCGACAAGGACGGCATGGTTTGGTTCGGTACCGAAGGCAAGATGTACCGTTACGATCCGAAAACCGCGAAGTTGGACTCGTTCCTGCCGCCGCGCGGCGCGCGGGTCGGCAGCATGTTGGCCGAAGATCCGCTTGGCGGCATTTGGAGCCCGCTATCCAGGTTCGATTCGAAGACCGGTGAGGTCCAGGCATTCAAGTTGGCCGTCGAAAAGAGTGCCGAAGCCCGCACGTCGTCCTACGGCGTTGCTGCCGACCAGAGCGGCGACGGCTGGGTGACGATGCAGGGCCTCGCCATGATGTCCCATATGGAATGGAGGACGGGTAAGGTTGAAGGCTTCAAGTTGCCCGTCTACCAGAATGCCGCCTATGCCTTGTTTACCGGCGACGACCGAGCCGTCTTCGAGATGGGCGGTGGGGCCGACTTTAATGGCCACGGCAAACCGGATTCATATGCCATCCGCAAACCCAGCGCAGGCCCGGGTCCGACCGACTCCGTTTGGGGACCGTCCTGGTTCACCGACACTTTGGTGCGAATCCACATCGATACCCACGAAATCAAAACCTACCAGTCGCCATATAAGTACGCCGACCCGTACCAGACCGTCGTCGATAAGGATGGTTTCGTATGGGTAATCTTCACCGACGGCGATCATCTCGGCCGTTTCGATCCCAAGACTGAAAAGTGGATGCGCATTGACATGCCGACCCTCGGTACCGAGGCTCACGGTCTCCAGGTTTACACTGTGAACGGAAAGACCGAGATCACCGTACCATATTG
>CAMDRB010000020.1 GCA_945906455.1 Caenispirillum bisanense | reverse complement strand
CGCGCGCCGCGTCGTCTTCGCGTACCGCTCGAAACCCGCCACCGCCAAAGTCAGCTGCTTCATAGGAGCAATTCCTTTGCTTCACACCCGCATCAGACTAAGAATCACAAGGACCCTGGCGTGTCGATGACTTATTCAGAGTGTCCCTACCCGTAATTGGGAGCAAGTTAGCCCGATTTCAAGTTCAATCCAGGCCAATCGGATTTGCTTTCGCGACTTGATCGAGGACCTTGAGCACCGCGAGAATCCCGGCCATGTCCTTGAGGTGGATCATATTGGGGCCGTCCGACGGCGCCTTGTCGGGGTCCGGATGGGTTTCCATGAAAACCGCGGCCACGCCCACGGCCACCGCGGCGCGGGCGATCACCGGTGCAAAGGCGCGGTCGCCACCGGAACTGGTACCCTGCCCGCCCGGTTGCTGGACGGCGTGCGTGGCATCCATCACCACCGGGTATCCGGTCTTGGCGAGAATCGGCAGGCTGCGCATGTCGGTGACCAGCGTATTGTAGCCGAAGGATACGCCGCGTTCGGTCACCAGAATGCGCTTATTGCCGGTGGACTCCACCTTGGCAACCACATTGGCCATATCCCACGGCGCCAGGAACTGGCCTTTCTTGACATTGATCGCGGCCTTGGTCTTGCCCGCTGCAAGCAAGAGGTCGGTCTGCCGGCACAAGAATGCCGGGATCTGCATCACGTCGACGACTTCCGCGACGGGTACACAGTGTTCGATCTCGTGAATGTCGGTAAGTGTAGCCAGGCCGAGCTTTTCCTTGATTTCGGCAAATACCGGCAGCGAGTCCTTAAGGCCGAGCCCGCGCTTGCCTGCCACACTCGTGCGGTTAGCCTTGTCGAAGGAGGTCTTGTAAATCAGCCCGATGCCTGCCCTGGCCGCTATATCCTTCAGCGCTGATGCCACCTCCAGCGCATGGGCGCGGCTTTCCATTTGGCAGGGGCCCGCGATCAATACCATCGGCAGATCATTGCCCAGAGTCAGCGAGCCGACTTTGACGTGATGTGTTTTCATTCGATCACTATAAGTGCTGCGGCCACGTCCGGCTACCGTTCGGGAGAGGCCGATTTGGCCTCCTCCGCCGATAAACCCGGAATGCCGTCGACGCTGGCGGCATTATTTTCGGCCACGTAGGCGCGGATACCTTCGGCGCCTTTCTTCTCGGTCCACTTGCGCAGGGCATCCCGGTCTTTAACGAAATCATAGACCGGCACGCCAAAACCACAGGAGTCGGAGACCCGCTCGACATTGATGCGAATGATCGAGCGCACACCCAAGAGATCGCCGTCATAAAGCCCGGCAAGCTTCGCGAAATCGGCATCGTTGGGCAGCACGACGTCGCCGCGGCCATGGAAACGCGCAATCTTGGGCGGTCCTTCGAAGGCGCAGAGCATGATGACGATGCGGCCGTTCTCGCGTAAGTGAGCGATGGTCTCGATACCGCTGCCGGCGAATTCAAGGTAGGCGAGCGTGTGGTCATCGACCACGCGCAGGTAGTCGCTGCCCTTGGGCGAACAATTGACCATGCCTTCGCCGGACAAGGGCGCCGTCGAGACGAAAAACATGCGCTGGCGTGCGAGCCAGGCGCGCATGGTTGCGTCGATGTGGGGGTCAGATTTACCCATTCCGATCTCCGGTCTATACCAACCGCGACTGAGCCACCGCGGCTTCGATGAACGACGTGAACAGCGGGTGTGGCTCAAAGGGTTTTGACTTCAGTTCAGGATGGAACTGCACGCCGATGAACCACGCATGATCGGGATACTCGACCATTTCCGGGAGCATGCCGTCGGGCGACATACCGGCGAACCGCAATCCGGTTCTTTCCAGGCGGTCCTTGTAGTTGATATTGACTTCGTAACGGTGACGATGGCGCTCGTTGATACTCGGCTTGCCGTAGATCGCCGCAACCCGCGAACCCGGCGCGAGCACGCACGGATATGCGCCAAGGCGCATCGTGCCACCCTTGTCTCCCGTTTGTGTCCGTCGCTGAACTTCGTTGCCGCGAACCCATTCGGTCATGAGACCGACCACCGGATGGGGTGTCGCGCCGAATTCAGTTGTGCTTGCGCCATTGAGGCCGGCGATGTTGCGCGCGGCCTCGATCACGGCCATCTGCATGCCGAAACAGATGCCGAAATACGGAACGTCGCGTTCGCGCGCGAATTGCGCCGCTTTGATCTTGCCTTCCGCGCCGCGCTCGCCGAAGCCACCCGGCACGAGGATGCCGTGTACGTGCTCTAGATGCTGGACTACGTCTTCGCGCTCGAAGATCTCGGAATCGATCCAGTCGAGTTTCACATGCACGTTGTTGGCAATGCCGCCGTGCTCCAGAGCTTCCGACAAGGACTTGTAAGCGTCCTTCAGTTGCACGTACTTACCGACGATGGCGATCGTGACTTCACCTTCGGGCTTGCGGACGCGCTCGACGATCTCCCGCCACCGGCTGAGGTCGATGGTCTCATCCGCTGGAAGCTTGAAATGGCGGCAGACTTGCGCATCCAAACCCTGCTCGTGATAAGAAATCGGCACCTGGTAGATCGTGTCGACATCGAGCGCGGGAATCACCGCTTCTTCACGTACGTTGCAGAACAGCGCAATCTTTTTTCGATCGGACGTCGGCAGCGGTCGGTCGATGCGGCACATGAGGATGTCAGGCCGAATACCGAGTCCGAGCAGTTCCTTCACTGAATGCTGGGTGGGTTTGGTTTTCAACTCGCCCGCGGCCGAGATGTAGGGCACCAGCGTCAGGTGCATGAACAAGGACCGCTCAGCTCCCAATTCGTTGCCGAGTTGACGTATGGCTTCCAGGAAGGGCAGGCTTTCGATGTCGCCGACGGTCCCGCCGATCTCGCAAAGAATGAAGTCTTCGCCCGAGATGTCGGCCTGGATGAATTCCTTGATGGCGTCGGTGACGTGAGGGATGACCTGCACCGTGCCGCCCAAATAGTCTCCGCGCCTTTCCTTGGCGATGACGTTGGAATAGATCCGCCCTGTCGTGACGCTGTCGGTGAACCGCGATGCGACGCCCGTGTACCGCTCGTAGTGGCCCAGATCGAGGTCGGTCTCGGCGCCATCGTCGGTGACGTAGACCTCACCATGCTGATAGGGACTCATGGTGCCCGGATCGACGTTGAGATAAGGATCGAGCTTGCGCAGGCGGACGGTATAACCGCGCGCTTGCAGCAGCGCCCCGAGGGCCGCCGAACACAAACCTTTTCCGAGGGAGGAGACCACGCCGCCGGTGATAAAAATAAAACGCGTCATGGGCGGTTAATGTACCTCATCGGTACCCTCCGGCAAGCGCGGGCTATCGGCGTTCGCGCCAAATTGCAGTGCTGAAGGTGGTGGAGGCAGCGGTGTGAAAAGGACCGCTGCGGTTTCATCACGCCGTCAGTTGTTTGGAACTGCGGGCGCGCCCTGAGGTACGCTCGGGGGCGCGGCGAGTCCGTCAAAAGACGGAGCGGGCGTGCCAGACGCAGGCGCACCGGATGCTGGCGGGGCGGCGGCCGGAGCGCCAGCCGGGGCGGGTTCGGCCTCGGTCCGGATGTCGCTAACCCTGGGCGCGGCACCTGAGGCGGCTTCGGGCGCCGCGAAGATCGATGGCGCTGGCCCGGCCTGTTTCGAAAGCAGTGCCAAGCCGAGGCTGCTGGCGAAGAACGCGATGCCCAAGACGACCGTTGCCTGACTCAAAGGATTAGCCCGTGTGCGGGGCTGCATCATGCTGTTGAGGCTCGAAGAGGCCGCGAACCCGCCGCCGGCGGAGTTGCCCTCGGTTTTCTGGAGCAGGATGAGGCCAATCATGGCCAGCGCGATCAGCAGATGAATGACGACGACGACGGTGATCATGGCGCCTCAGGCAAGGAAAGCCACAACGTCCGGGAACTTCAAAACCCAAGGATTTCAAACCCAAGGACTTCAAAGCCTCGAGATCTCAAGACACTGGATCTCAACCGGAGCAGCGGCGGAATTGGCGGTCTTTTAGTCCTTCGGCTGCCCCAAGGCTAGGGGCAAATTGCACGGGTTAAGAGGGTCCCGGAGCGAGACCTGGGCGCGAAACCCCGGTCCGTCAAGGCCCCGAAGGCGCGAATCCTAGGGACAGGCCTCGATAATCCGCCAAAAATCCTCCAAGTCGAGGCTGGCGCCGCCGACCAAAGCGCCGTTGACCCCGTGGGTCGCAAGGATTGAAGCCGCATTGGAACCTTTGACCGAGCCGCCATAGAGAATGCGCAAAGTCTCGACCTGGGCAGACCGCGCGGTCCCACCCACCGCCGCGAAGACCTCGCGGATTTGGCCGTGGACAGCGGCGATATCCGCGGTCGTAGCGGTCCTGCCGGTGCCGATGGCCCATACAGGCTCGTAAGCGACCACCAGGCTGAGGGCCGAACCCAAGTCTGGTATCGATCCCGTCAATTGCCGGGCGATCACGCGCGTCGTCTCGCCCCGATTACGTTCGGCATCGGTCTCGCCCACACAAATGATCGGAGTCAGTCCGGCTTTGAGCGCCGCCGCAGCCTTAGCCTTAACCAGTGCATCGCTTTCTCCATGATCGGCACGACGCTCCGAATGGCCGACAATCACGAAGCTGCAGCCGATGTCTTTGAGCAGCCATGCGCTGACATCACCGGTGTGAGCGCCTTTTTCATCGGCATGGCAATCCTGGGCTCCGAGTGCCAGGGCACTGCCGCTTGCGGCGGCGGCGACCGCCTGCAGGAGCGGCGCCGGCGGACAGAGGACGATATCGGCCTTCGGCTTGGTGCCGGCCTTAACCGCGAGACCTGCGACCAAGGACTTGGCCAAGGCCTGATCGCCATTCATCTTCCAATTTCCGGCAATCAGATGCTTCATCGCGCCACCCAAAAATCTCCACGGAGGGTCCGTTCTTTAGCTACCGCGCTTTTGCAACCGTCGCAATCGGGCGAAAAAAGGCCGTAAACCATTTCGCCCGCCTGGATCCCACCCTATATAAGGCTTCCCGTGCAGCGCTTGCCGGGCCTTGAGGCCGCCCCTATGATGCGGCCACATCGCGGGCGCCCTCTCAGGCCCTGGAGCCCCGGCCCTCAACAAATTTCGAGTGAACCGCCATGCTTGAATTCTTCAGATCGCGAAAAGACAGCATTTTCCTCAAGGGTTTCCTGGGCTTACTGGCCCTGAGCTTCGGAATCTGGGGTGTGGGCGATTTCTTGGGCACGAGCGCATTGGCTCCAGGCATCCTGCTGAAAGCCGGCGGGGTTGAACTCAAGGCTTCGCAAGCGCAGCGCCGCTTCACGGCCGAACTCAGTAGCTTCCGGACAACGCTTGGCGGCCGTGCGATCCCCGAGGACATTATAAAACGCTCCGTGATGTCGACGATGATGCAGGACCTCACCAGGTCCACGGTCATCGAAGCCGCCGCCATGGATATTGGAATCACGCTTTCGCGCGACCAAATTCGCGAAACGATCATGAGGGATGAGTCCTTCAAGCGGGACGGATCCTTTAGCCAGATGCAGTTTGAGCAAGTTCTGACGGCGAACCAGCTCTCCGAAGCCGAGTACATCGAGTTTGCCCAGACCGACCTGCGCAATGCCGCCCTGATGCAACCGATCGGCGTCAATGCCGGCGTGCCTGACTCTCTCGTCAGCGGCCTCTTCAGCCACCGCTACGAGACCCGCGTGGCGGATACGCTGCTGATCCCGGCCGCGAGCATCGCCCTGCAGAAGGTTCCCACCGACGACGAACTCAAGGCGGTTTATGAAAAGAATATCGCGGCTTTTACCTCGCCCGAATACCGCAGCCTTTCCGTACTGATTTTGAGCGGCGCCGATCTGGTCAAGCCCGAGAGCATCGACGATGCCGAGGTTAAGACTTTCTACGGCGAGAACGGGTCGCGTTACAAATCCCCGGAAACCCGGCATCTGGTGCAACTGGCATTCGAAAGCCAGGAGAAGGCCCAGGCGGCGCGGGCCCTCGCCGCGCCCGGCGACACAATTGAAACTCTTGCAAGCAAGGCAAAAGCGGGAGCCGCGGTCGATATGGGCGAACTGACACCGGACTCGGCGCTCGGAAAAACGCTCGGTGCCGCCTTCGCGGCGGCCGCCAATGAAATTACGCAACCAATCGAAAGCCCACTCGGATGGCACTTGGTCGAGGTCAAGTCGATCAAACCGGAAGCGGTCAGGGTTTTCGAGGACGTCAAAGAGGAGATTCGTAAGACCATTGCCGCGGACAAAGGCGCGGACGCGGTCTATGACGCGTCCACCCATTTGGAAGACGCCCTGGCCAGCGGCGCGCCGCCAGCCGAAGTCGCCAAGACCGTTGGCGCCCGACTCCAAAAGATCGAGTCGATTGACCAAGATGGGAAATCCAGCAACGGCCTGCCCGTAACCGATATCGTCGATCCGCTAAACTTCTTGCCCACGGCATTCACGACGCCGGCCGGAAAAGACAGCAAGCTGATGGATTTGCCGACCCGCGACGGCTACTACGCCATTCATGTAGACGCGGTCACACCACCGGCGCCCAAGGCGCTGATCGACGTCCGTCCACGGGTCGCCGCACTTTGGGAGGCTGGTGAACGCACCGCTCAGGCGCAAGCGATCGCCGACAAACTCGCGGCGGACATCGGGCCCTCGACGCAGCTCTCAACGTTTAACGCCAAGGTAAAGGATTCATCGTACGCGCCGCTCGGCCCCATGACCCGCTTCGGCGAAGGCCTAGATCGCCAGCACGTTATCGATTCAGCCCGCGTCAGCCCGCAAGCCCTGGATAAACTGTTCGCCGCCAAGATTGGCGACGTTTTTGTTGCCCCAGTCGCGACCGGCATTCTCATTGCGCGGCTCAAGGCCATCGAGACTCCGAAAGCCGCCGGTGATACGGCACGCGCGCGGGAAGACCTGGAAATTTCGCTCCGCAACGACATCGGTAGCAACTTGATGGATCAGGTCACACGCGCCTTCGCCCAGCGATTCCCCGTCGAGGTCGATCAGAAAACCGTCGATGCCATGGTTGCCCGCTAGTCGGACCTACTCGTAGTGTGACGATTCCAGAATCCGCAAGCGTACCCGGCGCGGTGTAAGAGATCCCTCATGGACGTGTTTCCCGACCGGAGCGATTTTGCCGCTGCCCACCGAGCCGGCAAGGCACAAGCCTTGTGGGCGGAACTGCCCGCCGATCTTTACACGCCGGTCTCGGTGATGTTGAAGCTTGGCCAGGAACGGCCCTTCACGGCCCTACTGGAATCCATTCAGGGCGGCGTCGTGCGCGAGCGCTATTCGTTCATCGCATTGCAGCCGGATATCGTCTGGCGCTGCAAGGGCCAGCGCGCCGAGATCTGCCGCAACGTCGGCACGCCGCCCCTAAAATACCAGGCCGACGACAAAGCAACTCTTGCGTCGTTACGCGCCCTTATGGCTGCATCTCGCATGACGTTGCCCGCGCATCTGCCGCCGATGGCCGCGGGACTCATCGGTTACATGGGTTACGACACCATCCGGCTTGTGGAAAATATCCCCGATGCCAATCCCGACACCTTGGGCATTCCCGACGGCATGTTCATGCGGCCAACGATCACTGTCATCTTCGACACTGTCAAAGACATGATGACGATCGTTGCGCCGGTTTATTCGTCCCCACAAGGGACAGCAGACGCCGCCTACGACGAGGCCGCGCAGCGCATCTATTCCGTGATCGTCGCACTTGAAAAGCCGGTGCCGTCCCAGGGGCCGGCTGCCGCGCCGCGCTTTGATGAAGCCGTGTCGAATATCGGCCGCGACGGCTACCATAAAATGGTCGCCAAGGCGAAAGAGTACATTCTGGCCGGCGACATATTCCAAGTCGTGCCATCCCAGCGCTTCCGCCTACCGTTCACGTTGTCGCCGTTCGCCCTGTACCGGTCCTTACGGCGCCTCAATCCATCGCCCTTTCTATTTCACCTCAACCTCGAGGATTTCGCGATTGTCGGCTCCAGCCCGGAGATCTTGGTGCGGCTGCGCGACGGGCGCGTGACCATCCGCCCGATCGCCGGCACGCGCCCTCGCGGCAAGACCAAAGCCGAGGACGCGGCGTTGGCCGAGGACCTCTTGTCGGATCCGAAGGAACTGGCTGAGCATTTGATGCTGCTGGATTTGGGACGCAACGACGTCGGTCGGGTTTGTAAGCCCGGAAGCGTGCGCGTCACGGAGCGGAACATCATCGAGTACTACAGTCATGTCATGCACATTGTCTCTAATGTCGAGGGCGAGATCTCTCCCGAACACGACGCCATGGACGCGCTGATGGCAGGTTTCCCGGCCGGCACCGTCTCCGGTGCGCCCAAGATCCGGGCCATGGAAATTATCGATGAGCTGGAACCTGAGCGTCGCGGCTTCTACGGCGGCGCCATCGGCTATCTCTCGGCCAATGGCGATATGGATACTTGTATCGCCTTGCGTACGGCATTGGTGAAGAACGGCGAGGTCATCGTTCAGGCAGGCGGCGGCGTCGTCGCCGATAGCGATCCTGAAAGCGAATTCCAGGAGAGCAACAGCAAAGCGCGCGCCTTGATCCGCGCCGCTGAGGAAGCGATTAAGCTGTTCGCCGGCGGAAACCTATAGTTTCGGCGCGCGCCCGCCATAGCCCATCAGCCCGGCGCCCGGCTTTGGCTCGCCGTCCGCCGTTTGAGAATCTCCGTCACCGGTACCAGCACGATTCCGCGTGCGGCGAGTCCAGGCAGCCACGCCTGCAACGCCGCGAGTGTCGAGTCATGGGGATGGCCGATGGCAACGGCGCTACCTTGCGCCTTGGCCGCCGTCGCGAGCAGCTCGAGCTGCGCGGTGACCGCTTCGACGGTCTCGACATTATCCAGAAACACGTCGCGTTCCAGGAACGGAACCCCCGCCGCCTTCGCCGCGGCCGGACCGGCGCTATCGCTGACCGTTTTTGAATCCAGCCACAACAATCCCCGCGCCTTCAACTCTTCCATCACGACCGCCATGTGTTCGCGATTCTTGGTGAACCTGCTGCCCATGTGATTATTGACGCCGACATAGCCGCTCCATCCGTCAAGGTCGGCCGCAAGAACGCGCCGGATTGAGGGCGCATCCATGTTCGCCGTGAGCGCGCCTGGGCCGGGATTTTCCTTAGGGTCGATAGGCTCCATGGGTAGATGCGCCATGATCTCGTGGCCGCCTGCGCGCGCGCGCGACTAATCCCGGCAAGTCATCGGCATATGTCATAAGCGAAAGCGTAAGCGGGCCTTTGAGGTCGATCGCTTTGAGCGAGCGTGTTCGATCCAGCCCCATATCATCGATCACGATTGCGATGACCGCCTGCGCCGCTGCGGACGACGACACAACGGCATTTTTTGGAAAGGCTGACTCACCGCGAGGCACGGACGTGCTCGCGTCTGGAACGGTGGGAGCCTTCTCCAAAATGCTCGGCGTCGCACCGATTTCGGGCTGAATCTCAATCCGTGGCTGCAGGCGCTGTGGCGAGGGCCGCACCGGCGCGGGCAGCTGCGAAGGGCCAGCCACCTCACGCTTTGGCCGGGTCGCGAGGTCCAAGCCGATACCGAAGACCACGCCAAAGCCCAAAAGCGCGAGTACGCCGGCAATCCAGAAAATCGGCCGCACGCCGTACCAGGCCATTTTGTCGCCGACCTGACCGTTGTTTCGGATATCGGGCATCGCTGTATTGAGCCCCACTTTATAGGGTAATTCGGTCAACCATCGCCGTTAACTAAACCAATGCTCGTTAAGCGTCCATGAACGAACGCGGTCATGGCCCTTACAAGGGGTGCGAATGTGGACTGGCGTCGCCTTGACGCTGGGGACCCTGGGGGGCATCTTGGCCGCGTATTCTTGAAGGCCGTCGCCATGACCAAGTCACAGAGTTACCTGCTGATCGATAACTACGACAGCTTTACCTACAATCTATGGCACTATTTCGGCGAACTGGGCGCCGATGTCGCCGTGCATCGTAACGACAAGATCACGGTCGACGAAGTGCTCCGCTTAAAGCCCGCCGGGATCGTACTCTCGCCCGGCCCCTGCGACCCCGACCGGGCCGGCATATGCTTGGCCCTGATCCGCGCCGCCGCCGGGAAAGTTCCGATATTTGGCGTTTGCCTTGGCATGCAGTCGATCGGCCAAGCCTTCGGCGGGAAGATCGTTCGCGCGCCCAAGCCCATGCACGGCAAGGTCAGCAGCATTAAGCATACGGGACATGCCATGTTCGCCGGCGTTCCCAGCCCATTTTTGGCGACGCGCTATCATTCGTTGGTGGTAGAACGCGCGAGCCTGCCCGCCGAGCTGGAGATCACCGCCGAGACCGACGACGGATTGATCATGGGCCTCGCCCATCGCAGCCATGCCATCACCAGCGTGATTTTTCACCCGGAGAGCATCGCCTCGCAATACGGCCATCGGATCTTGCGCAACTTCCTGGTCGCGACCGGCCTCGACGCCCTCCCGGAACCGGTTTTCACCGCCGACGTAAGTCCCAATTTCGCATCGGCCTCATGACCGACCTCAAGCCCACACTCGCCAAAGTCGCCGACGGCGCAAGCTTGAGCGAGACCGACGCCGAAGCCGCCTTCGAGATTTTGATGTCGGGCGCGGCGACGCCCGCACAGATCGGCGCCTTCCTCATGGCCTTGCGGGTGCGCGGCGAAACCGTCAGCGAAATCACCGGTGCCGCCCGGGTCATGCGCGCCAAGGCGTTGAGGATTGAAGCGCCCCCCGGCGCCATAGATACCTGCGGCACCGGCGGCGATGGTGCCGGCACCTACAATATCTCCACCGGTGCGGCGTTGGTGGCGGCGGCCTGCGGCGTTACCGTCGCTAAACACGGCAATCGCGCCATGTCCTCCAAATCGGGCACGGCCGATGTCTTGGCGGCATTGGGCGTCAACCTCGATGCTACACCCGAAACCATCGCCCGCGAGTTGCGCGAGGCGCATATCGGATTCCTCTTTGCCCAACGCCATCACGGCGCCATGAAACATGTCGCGCCAGTGCGTCAAGAACTCGGCCAGCGCACGATCTTCAATCTCCTTGGACCCTTGTCGAACCCGGCGGGAGCCAAGCGCCAATTGCTCGGTGTGTTCGCCCACAAGTGGATCGTGCCCCTTGCCGAGACTCTGGCGCGCCTAGGCTCCGAGCGTGCCTGGGTCGTGCATGGCAGCGACGGCCTCGACGAAATCACAACCACTGGCACCACTTTTGTCGCAGAACTTCACGGCGATACTTTCCGGACTTTTGAAATTGTCCCCGAGGACGCCGGCATCAAGCGCGCGAAGGCCGAGGATTTGATCGGCAGCGATGTCGCTACCAATGCCGCGGCCCTGCGCACGCTGCTACACGGACGCGGCGGACCTTACCGCGACATCGTCGTGCTTAATGCCGCCGCCGCTCTGGTGATCGCCGATAAAGCCCCTAACCTTAAGGAAGGCGCGGCCATGGCCCTCGACGCTGTCATGAGTGGCAAGGCGGCAAAAACTCTGGCGGCGCTGGCCGCGATTTCCAATAGTCGCCCGATCCCGCCGTGAGTGCCTCGATGAGCGACATCCTCACCAAAATTTGCGCGGTCAAGCGCGAGGCCGTCGCCAAGCAGAAACAGCGCGTGCCGTTGCGAGACGTCGAACAACAGGCGAAAGCCGCGTCGCCGCCACGCGGCTTTGCCGCGGCTTTGTCAGCCAAGGCCGACCGTGGTCACTACGCATTGATCGCCGAAATAAAGAAGGCGTCACCCTCGGCCGGACTGATCCGCGCCGACTTCGACCCGGCCGCCCTCGCCCGTGCTTATGAACGAGGCGGAGCGGCCTGTCTCAGCGTGCTGACCGAAGAAGATCACTTCCAGGGCCGCGACGCCGATCTTCAAGCCGCCCGTGCCGCCGTGGGTCTGCCGGTCATCCGCAAGGATTTCATGCTGGAGACTTATCAAGTCGCCGAGGCGCGGGCCATCGGCGCCGATTGCATTCTGCTGATCATGGCAGCTTTAGATGATGCGCTTGCGGCGGATCTGGAATCCTGCGCGCGGTCATGGCGCCTCGACGTTCTGATCGAAATCCACGACGAAGCCGACCTTGATCGCGCCCTCAAACTGAAATCACCGCTGATTGGTGTCAACAACCGCAATCTGAAAACCCTCGTCACCGATCTCGCGACCACCGAACGCTTGGCGACGCGGCTGCCGAAAGACCGTGTGCTTGTGGCGGAGAGCGGATTGAGAACACCGGCGGACCTCGCGCGCATGGCGCGTTGCGGCGCGAAGCGTTTCCTCATCGGCGAATCGCTGATGCGCGAAACCGATGTGGAATCGGCCACGCGCGCCTTGCTGACTCCGGAGACCGCGCATGCTTAAGAAAAAGACCCTTAAGAAAAAAACCCTTAAGAAAACACTCACGCACTTCGACGCCAAGGGCAACGCCGTCATGGTGGACGTTTCCGCCAAGGCGACAACGGTACGCGAGGCGGTTGCCAAGGGCACCGTGTTCATGCAAGCCGCGACCCTGCGGCTGATCAAGGCGCGAAAGGTCAAGAAGGGCGACGTGTTGGCGGTCGCCCAACTCGCCGGCATCACCGCCGCCAAACGCACGCCCGACATGATTCCGCTCTGCCATCCGATCGCCCTTTCATCCGTTGCGGTCGATCTGACTTGCGATGTTAAGGCAAAAGCCGTCCGCATCACCGCCACCTGCAAGGTCACGGGCCAAACCGGTGTGGAGATGGAAGCGCTGACGGCGGTCGCCGCCGCGGCGCTCACGGTTTACGACATGTGCAAGTCCGCCGACCGCGCCATGCGCATTTCCGACATCCGGCTGGTGAAAAAATCCGGCGGCAAGTCGGGAACGTTTGAACAGAAGTGAGCCATGAGCACGCTGCTCCCCGTTGCCGAAGCCCTGAAGCTCATCGTCGACGACCTCAAGCCGGTCGCCGCCGAAACCGTGACGCTGGATAAAGCGCTGGGCCGAACGCTGCGAGCCGACGCTCTCGCTCAAGTATCCCACCCGCCGGCCGATGTATCGGCCATGGATGGTTACGCTGTTCGCTGCGACGACATTTCGACGGTGCCTTGCAAACTGCGGGTGATCGGTGAATCAGCCGCCGGCCATCCTTGGCGCAAGTCATTGAAGGCTGGGGACTCGGTGCGCATATTCACCGGAGCCTATGTGCCGGAGGGCGCCGACGGCATCGTCATCCAGGAAGACACGGCCGCGGATGAAGCAGGTGTGAGCATCAACGAAGCGCCACGGCGCGGTCGCCACATTCGCACCTGTGGCCAGGATTTTCGCAAGGGCGATGCCGTGCTCGCCGCGCCGCGGCGGTTGACGGCCCGCGACATCGGCCTGCTCGCCGCCATGAACCTGCCCAGCGTCACCGTCGCGCGGCGTCCGCGTGTGGGCGTGCTCTCGACCGGCGATGAGATCGTCATGCCAGGCGATCCCATCGCTGAAGGCCAAATCGTTTCGGCCAACGGTCCGGGACTCTGCGCTTTTATTTCCGCCCACGGCGGCGAGCCATTGCCCCTTGGCGTCGTCAGGGATGATCCCAAGGCGCTGCTTCGCGTGGCCGAGCGGGCGCGCGGTCTCGATCTCCTGGTGACAACTGGCGGCGTGTCGGTGGGCGACCACGACATTGTCAAAGGAACTTTGAGCGGCGCCGGATTCAAGGCGGCCTTTCACAAGATCGCGATGCGCCCGGGCAAGCCGCTGCTGTTTGGTCGTTTGCACGACCTGGCGATCCTCGGCATGCCGGGAAATCCGGTGTCGGCCATGGTTTGTGCGGTTTTGTTCCTTGGTCCCGCCCTCGCTCGGTTACAAGGCCTTGCCGGCGAAGCCCCTCCTCAAACGGCGGCCCGTCTCGGCGCCGACCTCAAGGCCAACGACGGCCGGACCGATCATATCCGCGCGACGCTGGTTATCGAACATGGCGAATTGCCGATGGCAACCCCCTTCCCCGCCCAGGATAGCGCCATGATCGCGACTCTGGCGCGCGCCGATGCGCTGATTGTCCGCGAGCCCTTTGCTCCCGCCGCCCAAGCCGGCGAGATCGTGTCGGTTATCGCGCTGAACTAATTTGGTTTTCGGCGACAAAGTGGCGCGCGCATTTTGGACGCGGCCATCGCTCGATTGGCGAACCAAGTCCTTGCTCGTATAATGGATGCTTCCATCAGAGGAGCGTGCATCACATGGCTTACGTCGACGGCTTCATCATTCCGGTTCCGAAAAAGAAACTGCAAGCCTATCGCCGCATGGCGGTACTGGGCGGCAAGGTTTGGCGCGATCACGGCGCGCTCGATTACAAGGAATGCATTGCCGACGACGTGAAGGTCGGCAAGCGCACATCCTTTCCGCGCAGTGTCAAACTCAAGAAAAATGAGATCGTGATCTTCTCATATGTTGTCTACAAGTCGCGCAAACACCGCGACACCGTCATGGCCAAAGTCATGAAGGATCCGCGGCTGGCCACGATGATGGACCCCAAGTCCATGCCCTTCGACGGCAAGCGCATGATCATTGGCGGCTTCAAGGTCATGGTCGACGCCAAATAGCCGGTTGCAAGCCCCAGGCCGGCGCTATCCGGATATCAACGTCGCCACGCAATTCTCGAAATCCTTGATCCTGATGTTATAGCCGGCGCCGTCGAGGGTCATAATCAATGCGGCGAATTTCTTGCCGATGTGATGCGTGCCATCGGCGTGCATGTGCTCGAAAAATATCTGTTTGGGTTTCAGTCGCGGGAACGGAAACGTCAGCAGGATCTCGGCGTCGAGCCCTTCGGTATCCGTGAAAAAAATTGATCGCGGTGATTTCAGCCGTTCGCAGAAGGCTGTCGAAACTCACCGATTTGACTTGGATCTTCTCGATATAAGGTCCGAGCTTCGAGTTGTGATCGAGCGCGTGCTGCTCCTTGACCGATCCGATCAGATCGACCCAGGGCACATCCCTGTTCGCGCCCACCTTCGGCGCTTAGCAGTCGACGACTCCGTCGGATGGCGTAACGCAACGGTTCATGATGGCGATTGAATCGACGCCTTCGAACTTTTTCGTTAGCTGCGCGTAAAGAAACGGTACGGGTTCGATCAGGAGCACGCGCCCCTTGCGGGCTGAAGTCGTGATCAGCTTTTCAGTCTTGGTGCCATTGTTCGCGCCGATTACGACCAGTTCAAATTGCATAGGCGCGAATCCGCTTCTCCCCCCGTCCACGACGGCGATCTTACATCCAATCTTAAGTCCCCCGCGTGTCCCGAGCGGTCAGTACGCGGGCCCCAGAGGAGACAGCCAGTCTCCCTGATCCGTGGTGGATAACGGGCCAAACTCTCAGGAGGCTCGAGTCGCGCGGCGCCTCCAGGAATCCCGCCTCTTGGCTGCGCATTCCTTACCGGCTGGGCTCCAAGCCCTTGAACGCCTTGACCGGCCATGGGAACTAAAGTAGAACATTAAAGGTTTCTGGTTTTGTTCTATTTGGCGATTTCCGTGTGAGGAGCGGCCCCAATGCTCACCAAGAAGCAGCACCAACTCCTTTTGTTCATCCGCGATCGGGTCAGCCGCGACGGTGTTGCCCCTTCGTTCGACGAAATGAAGGATGCGCTAAACCTTCAGTCCAAATCGGGCATCCACCGCCTGATCATGGCCCTTGAGGAGCGCGGTTTCCTGCGCCGTCTACCCCACCGCGCCCGCGCCCTGGAGGTCATCAAAGTTCCCGACAATATGGTTGAACGGGTACCCGAGCGGACCCACGACCGCAATCCCGACCGGCCGGCGGGTTTCACCCCCAATGTCATTACCGGCAATTTCTCCGGCGCCATGCCCGGTGCCTCGGTCAAGGCCTCGGCCCCCCATGAAAACGTCGACCTGCCGCTTTACGGGAAAATTGCCGCCGGCACGCCCATCGAAGCGTTGCGCAATCCGACCGAGCATATCGGTGTGCCCGGCATGCTGCTCGGCACCGGCGAGCACTACGCGCTCACCATCGACGGCGATTCCATGATCGAAGCCGGCATCAATGACGGCGATACCGTGATCATCAAACGCTGCGACACCGCCGATAACGGCGCGATTGTCGTGGCACTGGTGGACAACGAGGAAGCCACTCTGAAGCGGCTGCGGCGGAAGGGCGAGACCATCGCGCTGGAGCCAGCCAATAAATCCTATGAGACCCGCATCTTCGGGCCCGACCGCGTCAAGGTCCAGGGCCGCCTCGTGGGACTATTACGAAGGTACTGAGCGCCAGGCGATGTCGGAAATTCATACCCACACGCGATTTTCCAATCAGGAGGGAGCACCCATGTCGATTCGTTTATGGACCGCGATTGTTATCGCCACCGCATTCACTCTTCCCAGCGTTCCCGCCCGGGCCGCGACCAACACCGAGCTTTGCGCAAACGGCAGTGTCGCCGTCCTGCGCGTAAACAGCATCAAACCCGCGAGCTCCCGCGCGAGCTTCGAGCAGGCCGTGAACGAGCACATGAAATGGTACCGCGACCATGGCTTCAAGGAGAATGACATGGAGATCGTCGACGTGCTCACCTTTGATCGGGCGTCGCAAACCTCCGGCATCGCAACGAGCCAAGTCATGACGATTCATCGCAACCCGCCGGGCGCGGACAAAACACTCGCCCTGCGCGACGCGGCCTGGCAGGCTTATGTCGCCGCCTATCGCGCCAGCTCCAGCATCGTCAGTGAAAACACTGTCTGCATGCCCAAGCGGAAGTAGCCGAAGGAGACAGATATGGACCTGCGGCGACGTATTGTTCTTGCCAGCCTCGTAGTTGGAAGCTTGCTGTCCTCATCAGCCAGCGCGCAGACGGCGTGCACGGGTTACTCCGGTCCCGGCGGACCCTGTTATTCCGGACCAGGCGGCGGGCTCTATACAGGTCCTGGCGGAGGCGCCTACACCGGCCCCGGAGGTGGCGCGTACACTGGGCCCGGAGGTGGCGCGTACACTGGGCCCGGAGGCGGCGCGTATACGGGGCCGGGTGGTGGAGCCTACACAGGTCCTGGTGGCGGCGCATACACTGGGCCGGGCGGCGGTGCTTACGCAGGCCCCGGCGGACCCTGCTCATCAATGCCCGGGACGAAGAACCCCGACAAATGGAACCGTCCCTCCCCGCACTGCAAATAAGCGGGTTCCGGAGAGATGATTCTTAATTTCCCCTATTGAAGCTCCGTAGCGACGGGGCAGAGAGTTCCGCTCCGCGCGTCTCACCCGGCAAAAGCCTTTTCCAACTCCGCGATTTCGAACTTATTCATCTTCATCATGGCGGCAGTGACACGCCGCACCTTGGCGGCGTCCTTGTCCTTCATCATGCGCATGAAAGCACTGGGAATAATTTGTCACGGTTCCAACTCGTCCGGCGGATCGTCGCCGGCCGCGTTGACGCCCCGCATCCACACGCGGTTTCCGGTCGAGTCGCGGACCGAGCGTTCGCGGACTCCGCCTTCCGTGAGCCACAGGCCGACCGCCCCTTCGCGGCGCAAGTCGATGACGTCGATGACACGCCCACGACGGCAGATATCGCGCGAGGCCGTGACGCTGACGGTGAAATCGGCATTGCCGCAGTCTTCGGCCAAGGCCGTGGGCGTGAACGCGAGCAGCAACTTCTGACCGTTCCGCGCGAGAACGCAGCCGTCGCCGTCGCAGGTTAGGCCGAGCGTGTTGTCACGCGCACCCGACCCGGGCCAATCAAGCGGCGACGCGCCGTAGCGTTCGGTCCAGGCCTCACGGACAAAGCGCCCCACCCGACCCGGCTTCAGCACCAGACGGCCGTCGCTGTCGCTCACGGCAAAAATCCGCGCGGCATCGTCGACCAGAACGTCGGGCGGCGCGGCGATAATCGGCTGCAACAGCGCGGGCGCGATGGCGAGCAATCCCAGCCAACGTCGATTGCCTTTCCAGATGCAAATGAACACGGTCCCGAGCGCGGCCAGCGCCAGGGCCCAAGATGCCATGGGCGGCACGTGAACCTGGGCACCAGGCCAGGCAGCGACGACTCGCGCCAGATCGTCAAGGAGTGTTACGCCCGTACCCATGACCCTAAACGGAATTTCATCCCACCCGAACGGCATCAGCAAGAGCCCGAGAATACCCGCCGGCATGATCCAAAGTCCGGTGAGCGGAACCGCGAGAAGATTGGTGACGGCGGAATAGGTCGGTAGGCGGTTGAAGTGGTAGGCAGCAAATAACGCCGTCGTGCCGCCAGCCACAATGTCGGTCACCACAAGCCCCGCGAGGTAGATGGCCACGGCGCGAAACACGATCAGGCGACCGTCAGCGCCGCGCCAGTTAATCCGCAGCCACGCCTGCTCATAGAGCGCCACCAAAGCCAGCACCGCGACAAATGACATTTGAAAACTCGCGCCAAACACGGCTTCGGGAAAAAGTACCAAGAGTGTCAGGGCCGCCCAGCCGATCGTGCGCAACGACAGCGCCGTGCGGTCGAGCAGGATCGCGACCATGACCACGCCGATCATCAAGAATGAGCGGACGGCCGGAACGCTCATGCCCGAGATGATGAGATAGAAAGCGGTAGCGGCAAGCCCCATAGTCGCCGCGACTTTTTTGGTATCGATGCGCAGAGCGATGGTCGGCACGAGTGCCAGCAAGCGCCGCACAACAAAAAATACCAACCCAGCCAATAAACTCATGTGCAGGCCTGAGATCGAGAGCAGATGCGCGATTCCAGAGATGCGGTAGGCCTCCTGCAGCTCCTCGGGGATCGCACTCTGCTCGCCGCTGACCAGCGCCCCGGCGACGGCGCCGTCGGCGCCGGGAACGATCGCGCCGATACGCTCTCCAATCCGCCGACGCAGGGCCTCAGCCCAGGCATGGAATCGACCGGAGAACGTAAGTTGGGATGCCTCGGACTCGGGCTGCCAGCGGCCGACGGTATAACCAACGCCTCCGATTTCAGAGAAATAGAGGTAACGCTGAAACTGGAATCCGTCGGGTATAACGGGTAACGCGGCGGGGCGCACGACCGCGCGCACGCGGATACGCTCACCGACAACCGGTAGACCATGGGATGTTGGTACAGTGATGCGCAGCCGCTTCGGTGTGGCCTCCGGCGCGATCTCGGGCAGCGTGAACCCCGACACAACCAGCCGATTACCGAGGGGTCGCTTCTCGGCATCAACGACTACGGCCGACAGCATGAACGGGCGTATCTCCCGCTCGATCAGTGGCGTGGCCACACGCGAGGTGCGCCACTCGGCCGCTCCGTGACCCAAACCAAGGGCGAGCATCGCGAATCCGACAAACGAGGCGCCAAAGAGCCGCCCGCGCAGAGTTAAAGCCGCAAGCCCAACGAGGCAAATTGCCGGCGTAATCCAAGGCGCGGGGTCGGCAAGCCAGGTAAAGAAAGTCACAACCCCGGTACCGAAGGCGATCACCAGCCACAGGAAGGCGCGGTCCGCCTGACGGACCAGTTCGTCGCGCAAGTTTTCCCCAACCCTCACCTCAACACCCTCGGCTTTACTGCCCCCGGCTTTACCCTCAACGAAGATATGCTAAACCATGGGCCGGCTTTGGAAAATACACAGACATGCCCACCTCGATTAATCCGGTCGTTACCCGCTTCGCCCCCTCGTCTACCGGTTATTTGCATATCGGCGGCGTACGCACGGCGCTCTACAACTATCTCTACGCCAAGCACACCGGCGGTAAATTCCTCCTGCGCATCGAGGACACCGACCGTGCGCGCGCCACACCGGGCGCCATCGAGGCCATCACCGAGGGCTTACGCTGGATCGGCCTTCCCTGGGACGGCGAGCCGGTTTTCCAATTCGCGCGCGCCGACAAACACCGCGCCGCGGCGGAACAATTGCTCACGGCCGGCAAAGCTTACCATTGCTACGCCACGCCCGAGGACCTTACCGTCATGCGCGAGGAACAGAAGGCCAAGGGCCTTTCGATCCGCTATGACGGCCGCTGGCGTAATCGTGACCCCAAGGACGCGCCCGCGGGCGTGAAGCCAACGATTCGTTTCAAGGCCCCGCAGGAGGGCGAAACCGTCATACATGATTTGGTGCAAGGCCCGGTCACGGTCGCCAATTCCCAGCTCGACGACATGGTGCTGCTGCGGGCCGACGGCACGCCGACTTATATGCTGGCGGTGGTGGTTGACGATATCGACATGGGTATTACGCACATCATCCGCGGCGACGATCACCTCAACAATGCCTTTCGCCAGTACCAGCTCGTGCTCGCCCTGGGCCATGCCGCGCCGCTCTACGCCCACATTCCCCTCATCCACGGCGCCGACGGTGCCAAGCTGTCCAAACGCCACGGCGCCCTTGGCGTCGAAGCCTACCGCGACTTGGGATTTCTGCCGGAGGCCTTGCTTAACTACCTCTTGCGCCTGGGCTGGGGGCATGGCGATGCCGAAATCATTTCCGACGATCAGGCCGCCCTTTGGTTCGATATCGTCGATGTCGGGCGGGCGCCCGCGCGCTTTGACTTAGACAAGCTAACCAACCTCAATGGTCATTACATCCGCGAGGCGAGCGACGACCGTTTGATCGATCTCATCCGTCCGCTGCTTGAGAAGCGCGGCCCCACCGCGCCCGAGGGATTGGCGCGCTTGAGGCGCGGCCTCGCCGGATTGAAGCCTCGGGCCAAAACCCTCAACCAGCTCGCCGAGATCTCGACCTTCTATGTCCATCCCAGACCGGTGCCGCTCGACGATAAGGCCAAGGCCCTCCTGGCTGGTGGGGGCGTCGCCATCCTCGGTGAACTTGTTCAAGGACTGCAGTCGGTCTCGACGTGGACGGCCCCGGCCCTCGAGGACTGGGCCAAGGCCGAGTCCGAGAAAACTGGCCAAAAACTGGGCAATCTTGCCCAGCCGCTGCGGGCCGCCCTGTGCGGCTCGCTCGCTTCTCCGCCGATCTTCGACGTCATGGCCGTTTTGGGAAAAGACGAGACCCTGGGCCGATTGCGGGATGTGACCACCGGCTGACGCGTGCCCGCTTCCCGGTCGCAGCGACATTGATAAGCCTGCATTTTTTGCGCTATAAGCAGTGCAGCAAAGGGGCGTCCCGCGGGGCTATGCGGACGGGGCGACCGCAACAGGGAAGGGATTCACCGTGGCAAAAACAGTCACCCTAAAGGACGACCAGAGCGGCAAAAGCTGGAAATTTCCGGTCTTGAGCGGCACCACGGGACCGGACGTCGTCGACATTCGCAAGTTCTACGCCGAGACCAACATGTTCACTTACGATCCCGGTTACACCTCGACGGGTAGTTGCGAGTCCAAAATCTCTTTCATCGACGGCGACAAGGGAGTGCTCTTGCACCGCGGCTACGCCATTGAGGATCTGGCCGAGAAGTGCAATTTCGAGGAAGTCGCCTGCCTGATGCTCACCGGCGAGTTGCCCAACGCCAAGACAAAAAAGCAGTTCGAACACGACATCACCTATCATTCGATGCTGCACGAACAGTTTCATAACTTCTATTCGGGCTTCCGCCGGGATGCCCATCCGATGGCCGTCATGTGCGGCGTTGTCGGCGCCCTGTCAGCCTTCTATCACGACAGTTTGGACATCGCGAACCCCGACCACCGCAAGATCTCGTCCTATCGCTTGATTGCGAAAATGCCGACGATCGCCGCCTGGGCTTATAAATATTCGCTCGGCCAGCCCTTCATCTACCCGCGCAACGATTTGGGCTACGCCGAGAATTTCCTCTACATGATGTTCGCAACGCCTTGCGAGAATTATGAGGTCAATCCGATTCTCGCCAAGGCCATGGATCGCATCCTGATCCTGCACGCCGACCACGAACAGAACGCTTCGACCTCCACGGTGCGCCTTGCCGGATCGTCGGGCGCCAATCCCTTTGCTTGTATCGCGGCCGGTATTGCTTCGCTGTGGGGCCCTGCCCACGGCGGCGCCAACGAGGCCGTCTTGACCATGCTCAGGGAAATCGGTGACAAGAAACGCATTCCGGAATTCGTCAAACGCGCCAAGGACAAAAACGACAGCTTCCGGCTCATGGGCTTCGGGCACCGCGTTTATAAGAATTACGACCCGCGGGCGCGCATCATGTCGCGGACCTGCCATGAAGTGTTGAAAGAACTCGGCATCAAGAATAATGCCTTGCTCGATATCGCCATGGAGCTGGAGCGCATCGCCCTCGAGGACGACTACTTCATCGAGAAGAAGCTCTATCCGAACGTCGATTTCTATTCGGGCATTATCTTCCAAGCCATGGGAATTCCGGTGGCCATGTTTACGGCGCTGTTCGCATTAGCGCGCACCGTCGGTTGGATCGCCCAATGGCGCGAGATGATCGAGGATCCGGGTCAGAAGATCGGACGGCCGCGGCAACTCTACACCGGCCAGACCAAACGCGCGTTCGTGCCGCTGGCCAAACGCAAGTAGGCCGGCGCCAAGGATTAGTCGGCAACGCTGATCGGCGGAGGGGAGCTCACTTGGGCGCCCCTTCTGCTTGTGACTCTTCGAGGTTTCGCATCATCCACCTGGCGAGCTCGATCGTTTGCAGGCCGCCGGGAGCGTCCATGTTCATCTGGTAGAGGGCGCGCAAGTAGGCAATGTCGGTGACGGTCAGCGCATTCGCCTTCTTGTCGGCAGCGCAGCCGGGCGCAAGTAGATTGGCGACACTGGCTAATTCCCGGCATTCGTCGAAGGATTTAGTCTGGGCAAGCGCCAGCATCGCGATGTAATCGGCGATCGGGCCAATTTCAAGGTCCCCGATTTTTGTCATATCGACGACAACGCTGACGACCATGAATTCGCTGCGGAAGCCCTTGCCAAGGCGGCTTCCTTTTACCGTGGCGCTGCACGCATCGGCGAGGCCCCACGATCCGCAGTTGCCGAAACCCAGATCATCGGCTGTCAGCGTGCCGTTCGAGTCCGCCGTCGCGGTGGCGTACCAAGATTGGATGGGATAGCTGAAGGTCGCAAGACCCTTGGCTTGCGCGAAGTAGTGGAACCCCAGCAACCAGGAGGCCTTCTTGCGAACCGCGTCCATCAAGCCTTGCGGATAGGGCGTGAAAATAATTTGAATGTTGGTCTTACAGGGGGTCTTCGCGTCCCCGGCCGCCTCCACGGGTGCGCCGACCAACGCGGCGACCTCTTTAACGCGGCTCGTGACGAACGTATTGAAACCCGCGCTGAGCCCGACGGTCACCGGGCATATTTCAACATTCCAGCGCGCGATCTGGCCGATGAGAGACGGGACCGGTGCGGCGTAGGACCCGACAAAGTCGCGGACGATTTTTTCCTTCTCGCCGTAGACCGTGATTTCTTCGATGGTTTTTTGGGCCGGTTTGCCGGGCGCGCCAGGCGTGGTCTCCGCCGCTTGCGCCCCCGATGCCAGGTCAGATGCCAGGTCAGATGCCAGGCCAGGCGCGGCCAGCCATGCCAGCGCGATGAGTGTTGACGCAAACGTGCGACGCTTCATCTTGGGCATGATTGGGAGGGCATGGTTGGGCGGAAATGATTGGCGGTGGTCTCGGTGCACAGGGGCCTGGGATCGGATGACGCCCTTACGACGCGCTAAATCTGGCATACCACCCCAAAAACGCTAGTGAAATCCGGGACTGATACTTTGGCCCCTGCCCGGTTCCTAGACCGATTTGAGAGCCTTCGGGCAGCTGGCGCACCGCTTTCACTTTGCAACCACCAGGCCTATGCTGGCGTTAATGCCACGGAGTGAAGAATGGAAATTCTGAATATCGCGGCCTCGGCCCTGGCGTCCGCCGGACAGGCGGCGCGGATTCACGCCTACAATATTGTCAATGCCAATAGCGTCAGCACAAATAACGCTCTGGGGACCTCGACGCCCTTCAAGCCGCAGGCACCGGCATTCTCGCCGATCGTCAACGGCGGCGGCGTGGCCGTGTTCACACAACAGATCGATCAGCCCGTCAATCTCATTACCGAAACGCTGGGGCTGATCACGGCCTCTCATCAGTACAAGGCCGCGGCCGATTTGCTGCGGCGCGCCGATGAAATGCACGCAACGCTGCTGCGGACGTTTGCCTGATCGGTCTGGTTAGCGTTTCCTGCCAAGATATTCCAAGATAATTTTTCGAACCTCGGGCTTGGTGACGCCAGGCGGCGGCTCCATGCGTGTACCCGGAGCGACTTTGGGCGGATCTTGGATGAAGCGCTCGATGAGTTCATGCGTCCACAGCGGATTGTCCCGGGCAAAGGCCAGCAGGCCCGCGGAATACTTGAAGCCGGGCTGCGCCGCCACTGGCCGTCCTACGACGCCATACAGATTCGGCCCCGGCAGGTCGGTCTCAGCGGGATCGACGGAATGGCAGGAATAACAGTAGAGGAAGGCTCGCTCTCCGGGATCGGGGCCCGGAATATCGGGGGCCGCCCGCCCGGCCGCCGGCACAAGGCCGGCAGCCATGGCGGCGAGCAAGGCGGCAATCATTCCGCCCACCCGCGTAAACCTCAATTTGTCAGGGCGGCCGTGTCGGTGCGTACGATCATGATTCGCGACGTGCCGGATTCCGGCAGCAGGATTTGGCCCGGCCGCCCCAGGATCTGGCGCACATTGGCATCCGCCTTGCTCCCCGGAACGCCTTTGAACTTCTCGGTCTTCGGATCGAAAGCGTAGGTCGTATTGGCGCCCCATTGGCTGACCCAGACGACGTCCTTGTCATCGACATAAACCGCATAGTTCTGGGGCTTTTCGCCCGGCACTTGCCAGCTTTTCCATTCTTTGGTCGCCGGTGTGTAGCGCGCGAGGTAGCCGGAATTCCATTCTGAGACCCACAGATCGCCCTTGCTGTCCGACCAGACCCGGCGCGGCCCGGCTTTCTCGCGTGCCGGCTCGACCACCGCCACTTCGCCGGTCTTGCGATCTATTTTTCCGAGATAGCTGTTCGCCAGCGACACGAACCAGACATCGCCGGTGGGCGTAGCGGTGATGCCGTAGGCGCCGCGCCCCTTGGGCGCTTTCCAGATCTTAATCTCGTCCTTGGCGACGTCGAGCTTGCCGTAAAAACCGTTTTGTCCCGTGAACCAGATGTTGCCGTCACCGTCCATGGCAGGGGTATTCATGTTGGTGTAGCCGGTGTCCTCGGGCAATTTCCAAACCTTGACCGAGCCGTCCTTGGGATTGTAGCGCACAATACCGTTCTGCCCGCCGTCGGTGATCCAGGCATTACCGTCCTTGCCGGTGATGACGCCATGGGGCTTGGACCCCTCGCCGAGATTCACCAATTTGACACTGCCGGTTTTGGGATCGAGGATGCCAAGCTGGCCATCGCGCTGGGCGGTGTACCAGACGCCGCCGTCGGGCGCGGGAGCGATGTCGTGAATATATTGGCCGTTCGGAAGGTCGAAGACTTTGGTCTCGAAATCCGCCGCGACCGCAACCGAACTCAAAGCCAGGACCGTAGCGAATCCGAAAACTTTCAGCGTCTTGTTCATGGGGTTTCCTCCCGCCGTTGCCGTGCCAACAGCTGCTAGAGCGTGTTGCGGTTTGACTGAATCTGGGGATTCCCTGAATGCTTGAATTGTGATTCAAGCTGACTGCTGGGTTTGGAGGCCAGCAGTCATGGCAAGACCCCTTTCAATGGATATCCGACAACGAGCGATCACGCGGCTCGCCT
>CAMDRB010000019.1 GCA_945906455.1 Caenispirillum bisanense | reverse complement strand
ACAAACTCGCGGTCACCGTCTTCGACGACTATGACGACATCGTCGAAAAGTCCTGCACCGCCTGGACCTTCTTCGCCAACGACCCAGAGCGCATCAAGTCAATCACAACAAGACAATGGGCAACGGTCAATCCTTGAGGCCGTTGGTATTAGATGCCGTTCACGACGCCGTTGCCAATGCGCTCGACGCCGTCACGCCAGCCGAATGCAGCAACTACATCCGCAACTCAGGTTACGCAGCTACCTAAATGCAAACCGCTCTAGAGCGGCCGTACTCTAGAAATCCGTGCTGAGACGCACCATATAGCGGCGCGCCTGGGAGGCGGTTATGCGTCCCGAGGCGTTATCCACAGCCCAGTCAAATGCGTTGGTGACGTTGAACGCCTGAGCGCGCAGCGAAGCGCCGATTCCGCTTACCTTGAAAGCATAGCGAGCACCCAGAGCCAGAGTCCGCGCCGACGAGACCCGCAAGGTGTTGAGGCGATTCGCGAAATGTGAGCCGTTGCTTTCGAACTGTGTGTCCACCGAAAGGCCCTGCACGCGCGGAATGTCGTATTGCACGCTTAGCCGGTAGAGGCTTGGCGGCGTACCCGGGGGTACCGGCCCGATCAAACCCTGATCGACCGACAGGCCCGAGACGCGGGCCTGCAGCAAGACCGCGCCCGCGACGATCGTCACATCACTCACGGGTTTGCCGGTCAGCGAAATTTCGACGCCGCGGTGACGCAAATTACCGACGGTCGTGTAAAAATTGGCGAGGTTGCGATCGAAGAAGGGTTTACTGACTTCGAACACACCGGCCAGGAGACTTAATCCCGGCATCACGCGATAACGCAGGCCGCCGTCAATCTGCTTCGTCACCTTGACCGGCAGAGGTTCGCCGCCATTGGTGGCATTGTCGGGTGCCGTGCCGAATTCTTCGATACCGCGTGTGTAACTCGCATAGAACGTCAAATCACTGGAAGCGATAACCGCGGCTGTGGCGTTGTAAAGCCAAGGGTGGCTCTTGCTCGTGGCCGGGACAGCGCCCAATTTTCCGAATTCGCGGTGATAAAAGCTCTTCTGGACGCCAACGCTGAATTCACCGACGCCCGCCCACTGGCCGACGTACGAAGCGCCTGGCGTGTATTGCTTAACTTTATCCAGGTCGAGCACGCCGAAGTTGAACACGGGCTCGACGCGCGGCTGCTCGACACCGACCGTTGCCGCGCCAAAACTCACGGTGTTGCCGCCGCCGAACCGGCGAAGAACATCGCGCCCGCGCGCGCCAAAATGTATCGTGTGGCGGTAGGACCCATCGGTGAAAACGCCCGAGGCTCTCACTTCTCCCGAATAGGATTCAGAGAAGTGCCGGGGATACCGCAAGATATCGAGATTGGCGGAACCATCCGCCCGGACGTTGCGAAAGAACACGACGTCGTTCTTCAGCCGCGTCTGCTGGGTATGAAAGAACCCGCCCCGCAGGCGCCAATTTTTCGCAAGGTTCCCGCGCGCGATCACGCCGTAATTTTGTTCGTCGCTGCGCCGCGTGGCCCACTTTTGTCCGTAAAATGGTTCGCGGTCGAACTCCGGCGGCAGGGCGGCGCCGGCCAGGTAGATCGACGGCGAGGCTTCGGCGTTGAAGACGTGGTTGTCGTAAAAGAATGGAATAATTTCGAGATCTTCCACTGGCCGCAAGCGGAAAGAGACCGCTTCGGTCATGATGCGCCCGCCGGTATGCCCGTCGCCGCGTACCGTCATGTTATTGAAACCCGCGACCATGCCGAGTTTATGCCGACCAGCGGGGTCGCTACATCGATCGACGTTGCCGACATGCCCGATGGCCTTGAAAGCTGCAGCTGCACGCTGGTGATTGTATGGTCGGTCGGCTGGTGCATGGTGATATCGGCAATTCCGGTCGGCGCCGGAAACGGATAGGACTGTGCCGAAAGGCCGATACGCATCGTCGTCCCTCTGGTCAAACGCATACCAAAGAGACCTTGCACATCGATATAAAGACCCTCGACACGAAGGTTGCCGGCGAGCTGCGGACTAAAGCCGCGCGCGTTGTTCATGTCGTATAGGCCCACGCCTTCGTTGCCGACCTTAGTGCCGAACGCGTCCTCGGCCGAGGTCGTGGCGTTCTCGTTGGCGCGCTGTGCTTGCGCGGTGTTGCCGAGCGCGACGAAAGCCGTCAACGCGCACGCCGCCAGCAGCGGTTGCTTGTTCCCCAAGTGTTTCCCGGCCTTCCCAGATGGAATCCATAGATCCCGGATTGAACGTCGCCCAGATCGGCGCAGGGGGGGTGTATAAATTCGCCGCGCTTCCCCGTCAACGGCCAGCGGGGTTTTTACGCCGCCCCGCTCTAATACTGCACTTCCACATAGAGCCAAAGCTTGGACGTGTCGCTGTCGAAGGTCTTGGCGTCGTAGTGGGCGAAGCGCACGCCCAGGGTCGCCCGGCTGAGCACGCTGAAGTTCAAATCGGCGTGCCTAGCACGGCTTCTTCCAGCATTGGGCGCTTAACCGAGATAGCGGTTTTGGCGGTCGCTCGGCGCGTCGGTCCACACGAGGTGCCATCACTGCGAACTCCGGGCGGGACCCTCGAAGACCATGCCGGCTTCAAATATTCGTTTAATATCAGCGTCACGAGCGCGCAGGCGGGCAAACTCCGGCTCAATCGATACCAAGGGCATTGGATGGCCCGGCGCAACGGTTTGACAGGGACTGAAAAGGACCAGACAATGTAACAGCATATGTCCGGTTGAGGATGTCCGGATGAATGGTGTGGTTTATTGCGGGAAGGATCTGACACTTCCGAAGCCAAATGATTTCAACACCTTGGGGGAAACCATGAAATTTTCAAAGTTTGCTTTGTGCGCGAGCAGTTCGTTTTTGGCTCTGAATGTTGCGGTGAATGTTACGGCCTATGCGGCCGAACAGCAGCAGGCCGCGGATCCGGCCTTTGAAGAAATCATCGTCACCGGCTCTCGCATCCAAATCACCGGCTATGAACAGCCCACGCCAGTAACGGTCGTCGGCGTCGAGCAGATTGAAAATTCGGCGGCCCAAAATATCGCGGATTTCGTCAGTCAAATGCCCGCCGTCACCGGCAGTGCCAGCCCCGTGAGCTCGAACGGCGGCCTCAGTTCGCATTCCGCGGGCCTAAGCACGCTTGCCTTGCGCGGCCTGGGCGGCAGCCGTACCCTGGTTCTTCTCGATGGCCAAAGATCGGTGGGAGCAACCACCCAGGGCCTGGTTGACATCAATGATATTCCGCAGGATCTCGTGAACCGCGTGGACGTGGTCACGGGTGGTGCATCCGCCGCCTACGGTTCTGACGCCCTGTCCGGGGTGGTCAATTTCATCCTCGACAAGACCTACGTCGGAACGAAAGGCGAGGTCTCCGGAAGCCTCACGACTTATGGCGACGATCCGCAATGGAAAATCAGACTCACGAACGGCTCGACATTCGGTGGGGAGAAGGGACATCTGATCATTAGCGGTGAAGCCACGCACCGCTACGGTATTTGGGGCGTTCCCCGTGAGTGGAACAAGCAGGGTGCGTTCCTTGTCAATAATCCGACGTATACCGCCACGAACGGGCAGCCGTCCCTGCTCAATGTAAGGGGTGCTGCCCTCTGGCAAGCAACGAAAGGCGGCGTGATCACCACGGTCGGCCCACTCAAAGGCGTCTACTTCGGGCCTAACGGCACGCCGAACCAAATCAGATTCGACGGAATTGTCGCCAATCCGCTTGCCGTGACGAGCGATTACCGCGCGCTCCAGGTGAACGACAATCATACGCTCGACCCAGAGGGATCGACCCAACGCATCTTCACGCGCGCCAGCTATCAATTCACCGATCACATCAATGGCTTTGTCCAGTTGAGTTGGTCTCATACGCATGCATACGGATGGGATGTGTTGAATTTTAAGGTCGCCAACATCACCGTTAAGGCGGATAACGCCTATATCCCAGCTTCGGTCGCTGCCGTCATCGCTGCCAACGGCATTACCCAATTCACAATGGGAAGCATGCTTGCCGATCTGGGCATTGTCGGGAATGACAGCAAGCGGTCGACAAACCGCACCGTTGTGGGATTTGACGGTGACTTCGATGCATTGGATACGAACTGGAGGTGGAACGCCTACTTCCAGAAGGGAGTGTCGCGCACCTCGGCGCTCATATTCAATTCTTTGCAAAACACTCGCTTTACAACGGCAATTGATGCCGTCAAGAGCCCGACGTCGGGAGCCATCGTCTGCCGCTCGACTCTGACCAATCCGACAAATGGCTGCGTGCCGTACAACTTGTTTGGTATTGGCGTAAATTCACAGGCGGCGATCAATTATCTCGCCTCGGATCGCGATCCTCGCACCGGCGCCCCGCTGCTGCATGAAAGTTTTTATCAGAGTGTTTTCTCAGCCGATATCCAAGGAACCCCGTTTACAACGTGGGCAGGGCCCGTGGCCATCGGCATGGGTGTTGAACATCGCACAGAGCGCGCCGACGGCGACGCGGATTCGGTTTCGGGTAATTGGCTCATCGGCAACTACATCCCGACGATCGGTAAATACGATGTCACCGAAGGCTTCGTGGAAACCGCTGTTCCGCTCGCCAGAGATCAAGTGTGGGCACAGTCACTCGACTTGAACGCGGCTGTACGCGCCACCAGTTATTCGTCGTCTGGTTATGTCACGACGTGGAAAGTGGGCGCCACCTGGGATGTCATTCCCGACCTCCGCTTCCGCGCGACACGTTCGCGCGATATCCGCGCGCCGAACCTTGGGGAACTCTTTTCCACCGGGGCCGGTGGAACCTCAAGTCTGATCGACCGATTCCACGGCACCACCCCTGTCAATAGCATCGGCCTGAATATCGGCAACACCGCTCTCACGCCCGAAAAGGCCGATACCACAGGCATTGGCATCGTCGTTCAGCCGCAGTTCATACCAGGCTTGAGTGCGTCGGTTGACTACTACAACATCGACATTGATGACGTCATTGGAAGCGTCGCCGGACAGAACGTGATCGATTACTGCTTCAACGGCTTGAAGCAATTCTGCGCTGCGATAACCCCGGATCTTTCGACCGCAGCCGTCACGCCGGCGCAAATCCAAGTCAGAAACCAACCTTTCAACTTTGCCACGCGGCAAGCGCGCGGCTACGACATCGAGCTTTCTTATGGTAGGAACCTCGATGACTTCGTTTCGGATTGGCAAGGCAGCGCCGAGGTGCGGTTCTTGGCGACGCACTACCTCCGGGACATTCAAAATAACCTGATAGCCCCCCCGGATAATGTCGTGGGCGGGCAGACCACTCCCAAGTGGCGCTACAGCATTTCCGCCAACTACACCCTCGACCCGATCTCATTCACTCTTAGCGCGCGCGGTATAAGCGCGGGTGCTTACAATACCTCTTACATCCAATGCACCAGCGGGTGTCCGACATCGACGACCTTCAATCAAACGATCAATAACAACGTTGTTGACGGGGCTTGGTTCTATGACGCCTCCATCAACTATACGCTCCCCTACGGTGAGGATAACGATACGATCCAGGCCTATCTGAACGTTCAGAACCTGTTCAATTCAGACCCGCCGATTGTTTCGCGCGGTCCGACGGGTATCCCAAACGCTTTGTCTATGAGCAACACGGTGCAGCACGATGTGTTGGGCCGCGTATTCAGATCGGGAGTACGATTCAAAATGTAGGCGCGGCTAGAGCACGATCGGGTCAGGTCACGTCAACCTGACCCGTGAATCGTGCTCTATATTTATGATTAGCGCGCGATGGCCGGGAAAACCGGTTCCCAATTTTCCTTATCGCGCGCTAACCCTTGGCTCTGCGTCGGCGCTGTGCGCCGGCGCGGTTGTCATTCTGTGGTGAGGGCTTGGCTTGCGGCGTTTAGCTTAAGGCCGAGAAAATAATTAGGGTCAGAGTGCGCCAGTTTCTCTAGGCTCGCGTCGCTCGCCAACAGAAACTAGGCGTGACCCTAATTATCCGCCGCCGCCGCCGGCCTCAGTACTGCACTTCTACATAGAGCCACAGCTTGCTCGTGTCGCTGTCGAAGGTCTTGGCGTCGTAGTGGGCGAAGCGCACGCCCAGGGTCGCGCGGCTGAGTACGCTGAAGTTCAAATCGGCGTCCCATTCCGAGCCGTAGCGGGCGCCGCCGCGAAGGGCGCGGAATTCGTGGTAGCGCAAATCGAGTTTGGGATTGGTGACAAAGCCGGTGTCCGGCAACTCCTGCATCAGGCGCAGGTGAACATCGCTGAGCCCGTTGACCGGCGTGGTCGTGAAGACATCGGCCCAGCCATTGTGGCGGTGGAGCGTGGCCAGCGGCGTCTGGAGCGCGTTGACGCCGTCGCCGCCGAGGCGCTCCCAGCCGACCGACAGCGTCGTCGTATCTTCCCACCTCGCCACCGGCCGTAACAATGTATAGGTCACGCCAAAGTTGTTGGGATTGGCGCCGTAGTCGCTCTGGCGCGCGATCTCGGCCTCCAAACCGAAGGTCAGCCCGTCGGTGTTTTCCGGGACCGCCTCATAGCGCAGGCCGAAGGTCGCCGAGGACAGGCGCGGCACCGGTTTGAGATCGAGCAGATAAGCGTAGGCCGTGGTTACGCCGAAGGGGATGCGGTTGGTCGAAGCGGCGAACAGATGGCTCGCACTTCCCCAGTGGCCGTTGGCGTTGTTGCCGAGGATGCGGTTGACGCGGTCGAGGTAGGCGTAGCGCACAGCCACACCGGCTATGGGCCGGGCTTCGATGGTGGCGGCGTCGAAAGTCTGGTCGTTCTGGCGGAAATTGACCGGCCCCACCCAGCGTTCGTTGTCGTAGGCGATGCGCTGGCGCCCGATCACCACGCGCGTGCCGGCAAGGCCGTCCTCGCCCGGCATGGTCCAGCCGACATAGGCGCGATTGAGAAGCTCGCTCTCGGGGTCGGCGATGACCGGCAGCGGAACCGGAAGCGCCAAGGGATTGGGCACGCCGTCATTGCGCCGGTTGCCGCCGAGTTCAACCGTGACCTCACCTTCCGATGCCGGCGTAAAAGCCGTTGACGGCGAGGGACTCAAAGCCCGCACGCAGGCGCAAGGTCGAGGCATGGGCGCTTTGCGCCATGGCGGCGCGGTCGACGATCTCATAGCGATAGCGCGCGTCGAACTTGAAATTTCCCAGCATCAACGCATCGTTCGGCGTCGCGGCCACGGCGATGGGTTGGGCGTAGGGCAAGGGGCGTTCGCTGGTGTCGGCGGCCAGCGTCACCAGGGCGAGCGCGCGGTTGACGCGCTCGGTCCCCCAGCTCAGCGGCTGGCTGGGTGAGGTTGTTCCCCAAATGTCGGTGCCTTCGCCGGGGCGCAATATGGTCTCGCCGGCGCCGTTGGTGACCGAAACCTCGAAGCCCGAAAACAGGGCGACGGCGAGGTGGTTGTCCTCCAGCTCGACGAAGAAGTCGGTGCCGCGGATGCCGATGTTGCCGACCGGGGTCGCCACTTTTATAGCTTGCGGGCCGCCGATGCGCTCGACGGCGCCTGCTACCAGGCGCATGGCGCCGCCGGTCACTCGCAGCGCCGCGGTATTGCCGCCACCGTTCGGCCCGCTGTTTGGATTGTAGGCGAACTCGTCGATCACGGCATCGGCATTGGGGCCGAGCGTCAGTTTGCTGCCGTCGGCAAAGGTCACCAGCAGCTTCGCCGCCGGGCCGGTTTCGAGAATGTCGTCGCTGAAAATCTGCGCGGCGGGCTGAAGCGCTTGGGTTGCGTTCTGGCGGGTGACGCTGGCCGGGCCTTGAAGCAGCGTGACCGTGCCCACGGGGCCAGTTTGGAGGGGGGCGGTTTGGGCTGCCGCCGACTGGGCGGCCAAGAGCACAAACGCCGCGAGAACTTTTATTCGCATACCGATACTCCCGTCACTCACTGCTACCAACCCCGTCAGCTCCGCGGATTATAGGGCTTGCGGGCGCTCCAGGCTTTGACGAATTCGACCAGCTCGGGGTCCGGCGCCTTGGGCAGGCTCACCGTCAGCGTCACGAATTGGTCGCCGGCCGGCTCGCGTTTGGTGGCGGCGATGCCTTTACCTTTTAGACGCAGCCGCGTGCCGCTGTCGGCGCCCGCCGGCACGGCGACGGTCACCGGCCCATGCACGGTTGCCACCTCGACCTTGCCGCCCATGACCGCCTCGCCGAGGGACACCGGCAGGTTGACATGAATGTCGCGGCCCTCGCGCCGATACAAGGGATCGGGTTTGATCTTGACTTCGACCATGGCGTCGGCCCCGCCGCCGCCTTGGCCCTTGAGCCGGATGGTCTGACCGTCATCGATGCCGGCGGGGATGGCGACGTCGAGCGACCTTCCGCCGGGCAAGCCCACGCGCCGCGTGGCGCCGGTGGCGGCGTCCGCGAAATCCACCTCGAGCGTGAAGCGCGGAGCCTCGGCCTGCGCTTGGGCGCCGCCCGGACCGCCCGGGCCGCCGCGGAACCGGCTGCCGAACAGGCCGCTCAAGTCCTCGAAAGTGAACCCGCCCCCTGGCCCTTGGGGCCCGCCGCCGAATCCTCCACCGCTGGTGCCACGGCCGCCGCGGGCAAAGGGATTATGCCGGATCTCGGTGCCGCTGGCGTCGATCTCGCCCCGGTCGAACCGCGCCCGCTTGGCCGGGTCACCGATGATGTTGTTGGCGGCGGTCAACTCCTTGAAGCGTTCCTCGGCCCTTTTGTCCCCCGGGAACAAGTCGGGGTGGGACTTTTTCGCCAGCCGCCGAAATGACTTCTGGATTTCGCCGTCGCTGGCGTCGCGTTTGACGCCAAGTATGGTGTAGGGGTCTTTGGCCATCTTTGATTTATACCACGGCTAGATCAGCTTTATAGTGTCCGCCATGAATTGGTTCACGTTTCTACTGATCTTGCATACCCTGGTCGCCCTGCCGGTCTGCGTCCATATCCTGCTCACCAAACACGAATCCGTGGCGCCGGCCTGGATCGGGCTGGTGCTGGTGTCGCCGTTTGTCGGCGCGGGGCTCTACTGGATCATCGGTATCAACCGGGTCGAGCGCCGCGCGCGGCGCCTGCGCGGGCGCAAGGCCCGCTATATTCCGCGGTTCAAGGACCACGCGCTGCCGTTCAAGGATCTGGCGACGGCGCAGCAGCGCCAGATCTTCCAATTCGAGAGCGCGGTCCATGACGCACCCTTCCTGGGCGGGAATGACGTCACGCCGTTGATCGGCGGCGGTCAAGCGTTCCCCGCCATGCTCGCTGCCATCGCCGCCGCCAAGAACAGCATCGCGCTCTCGGTTTACATCTTCGATATGGACGAGGTCGGCAAGCGCTTTGTCGAAGCTCTGACGGCGGCCCATGCCCGCGGCGTTAAAATATATGTGCTGGTGGACGAGATCGGCAGCGGCAGTAAATCGCGCGCGGCCGACGACGACCTGGCCAGGGCGGGCATCGCCACGGCCCGCTTCATCCCGCAGAAAATCAAGTTCCTGCCGGTGGTCAACTTGCGCAATCACCGCAAGATCATGGTCGTCGATGGCCAGGTGGGTTTCATCGGCGGCATGAATATCTGCCTCAATTACCGGCCCGGGTCATCGCAGCCGGTGCGCGATCTTCACTTCAAGGTGACCGGGCCGGTGTTGGGACAGATGGCCGCGGTCTTCGAGGAGGATTGGGGTTTTGCCACGGGGGCGGCCATCGCTCTGCCGGGAGTCGTGGCCAATGCCGCCACTGCCGAGCAACCTCAATATGCCCGAATCGTTCCCGACGGCCCCGACAATCCCTTTCAGCGCACGCTTTGGATACTCTTGGGCGCGCTGGCGTTGAGTCAGAAAAGCGTGCACATCCTGACCCCCTATTTTCTGCCCAACCAAGTCCTCAGCCATGCGCTCGCGATCGCGGCGCTGCGCGGCGTTGACGTCAGCGTGGTGGTGCCCGCGAAGACCGACATCAAGCTGGTGGACTGGGCCATGACCGCCAAGCTCCAGGAGCTTTTGGAGCACGGCGTGAAGATCTATTCGGGCGGCGCGCCGTTCGACCACAGCAAGCTGATGGTGGTCGACGACGCCTGGGCGCTGGTCGGATCGAGCAATTGGGATCAGCGGTCCTTGCGCCTCAACTTCGAGGCCAACCTGGAATGCTACGATCAAGGGCTGGCGGCCACGCTCGAAGATCACTTCCAGGCGATGCTGCGCGAAGCTAAGCCGGTTTCGCTGAAGGCGGTGAGCGCGCTGCCGGTGGCCATCCGCTTGCGCAACAACCTCGCCCGGCTGTTCACGCCGTATTTGTGAGAAAAAAACGCCCGGGTGTTTCCGTCTAAAATCATCCCGCCCTAGTAAGCGGGCGTCGGGACATCAGCGTCCTCGACTTCCGGGCGATGCACGAGCCTGTACAAGGCGGGCAAAATCAGGAGCGTAAGAATGGTCGAGGAAATAATTCCGCCGATAACGACCGTGGCTAAGGGCCGCTGGACTTCGCTGCCCGGCCCGACGTTGAAGGCCATGGGTACAAAACCGAAACTCGCCACCAACGCGATTGTCAAAACCGCCCGGAGTCGACCCGATGCGCCCTCGGCGATGGCATCCTCAAGGCCCATCCCTTCCGCGCGCAATCGGCGAATGAAAGAAACCATGACCACGCCGTTGAGGACGGCGACGCCGGAAAGCCCGATGAAGCCGACGCCCGCCGAAACCGAGAACGGGATGTCCCGCAGCCAGATCGCGGCTACGCCGCCGGTAAGAGCCAAGGGCACGCCGCTGAACACCAAGGCGGCGTCCTTGGTCGATCCAAACGTCATGTAAAGCAGCGCGAAGATGAGCACCAGCGCCAGCGGCACGACGATTTGCAGGCGCTGATTGGCCGAGATCAATTGCTCGAAGGTCCCGCCGTATTCGATCCAGTACCCGGCGGGCACCTGCACCTTTTGCAGTATTTCGTTTTGCAGATCGGCGACAAAGGTTCCGAGGTCACGGCCGCGCACGTTGGCGGTGACCACGACCCGGCGCTTGCCGTTCTCACGGCTGATCTGGTTGGGTCCGGGCGCGATATCGAAAGTCGCGATCTCGCCAAGCGGAACGAAATTGGCCGACGCCGGTTGATAGCCGATTTTCAGGACTTGATCGGGAGCGGCATTGCCCGACAGCGGAATCGGCAGTGTCTTTAGGCCGTCGATGTCTATCCGCATTTCCTCGGGCAAGCGCACGACAATCGGAAATCGCCGGTCGCCCTCGAAAATCTGCCCGACGGTCCGCCCGCCCAGAGCGATCTCGATGACCTCCTGCACGTCGCTGACGTTGAGACCGTAGCGGTGAAGCGCATCCAGGTTTGGATTGATAGAAAGCAGCGGCAATCCGGTTGTCTGTTCCACGCCGGAGTCGGCCGCGCCCGGAAGTGCGGCAAGCACGCTTTCAATATCGGCGGCTACCGCGTTCAAGGCGCCGAGATCGTCGCCATAGACCTTGACCGCCAAGTCGGTTCTGACGCCCGATATGAGTTCGTTGAAGCGCATTTCGATCGGCTGCGTGAACTCGTAATTGTTGCCGGGAATTGCCCGAACCGCGGCGGAAAGTTCGCCGATCAATACATCCTTCGGTTTACGCGGATCCGGCCACTGCGATCTGTCCTTCATGATGATGAAGGTGTCGGCGACGCTGGGCGGCATCGGGTCGGTTGCCACCTCGGCGGTTCCAATCTTGGCAAAGACCTTGTCGACTTCCGGAAACTTCGTGATGCGGCTCTCCAATGCCTGCTGCATGCCCACAGCCTGCGTCAGGCTGGTCCCGGGAATGCGAAGCGCGTGAAGCGCGATATCGCCCTCATCGAGGCCGGGAACGAATTCAGACCCAAGCCGCGTGGCAAGAAGGCCGCTGACGATCACGAGCCCAATCGCCCCGGCGACGACCGTCAGACGATTGCGGAGCAGAAGCCTGATGAGCGGCTCATAGAGTTTCCGGCCCTCGCGGATGAGCTTGCTTTCGCGTTCGGCAACCCGCCCGGTGACGAAAGCGGCAACGGCTGCGGGCACAAACGTGATCGAGAGAACCAGGGCCGAGAAAAGCGCCGCCACGACGGTGAAAGCCATCGGGCGAAACATTTTTCCCTCGATTCCCGTCAGCGTGAAGATGGGCAAATAGACCACGGTAATGATGAGAATTCCGAAAACGCTAGGTCGAATGACTTCCACGGTCGCATGGGCCGTCACGTCCAGCCGTTCTTCGAGCGAAAGCAGCCTGCCGACATGTTCCTGCCGCTCGCCAAGGCGGCGCAGGCAGTTCTCGATGATGATGATCGCGCCATCGACGATCAGGCCGAAGTCGAGCGCGCCAAGGCTCATGAGGTTGCCCGAGACCTTGTTCTGCACCATCCCGGTGATCGTGAGCAGCATCGCCGCCGGAATGATGGCGGCGGTGATAAGCGCGGCCCGGAAGTTGCCCAATAGAAAAAACAAGATCAGGATGACCAGCAACGCGCCTTCCAAAAGATTGGTCCGTACCGTTCCGATAACCCTATCGACCATTGTAGTCCGGTCATAGACCGTGCGGGCCGCGACCCCCGGCGGCAAACTGCGATTGACGTCGTCCATTTTGGCCGCGACCCGTCCGGACACCTCGCTGCTGTTTTCGCCCATCAGCATGAACACCGTGCCGAGAACGACTTCCTCGCCGTTTTGGGTGGCGGCGCCGGTGCGCAACTCGCGGCCAAGGGCGACATTCGCGAGATCGCCGATGCTGACCGTCAAGCCGTCGCGCTTGGCGACGATGATCTTGCGAATCTCGTCGATGTTCCGAACTTGGCCGGGCGCGCGAACGAGATACTGCTCGCCGCTCCGTTCGATATAACCGGCGCCGACATTGGCATTGTTCTTGGCCAAGGCTTCCATCACGTCACGGATCGTGAGCCCAAAGGCCAGCAGACGGTCGGGATACGGGGTGACGTGGAATTGTTTCTCATAGCCGCCGACGGAGTTGACTTCCGTCACGCCCGGCAGATTGCGCAACTGCGGTCTGACCACCCAGTCCTGAAGCTCGCGCAGGTCGGTTGGCGTCCACTGCGAGCCGTCCGGCTTTTGCGCGCCGTTTTCGGGCCCCACCGTGTACATGAAAATCTCGCCGAGCCCGGTGGCGATCGGACCCATTTCGGGCTCCAGGCCGGGCGGGAGTTGAGCTTTCGCTTCCTGAATCCGCTGGTTGATGAGCTGGCGGGCGAAATAGATATCGGTCCCGTCCCGGAACACGACCGTCACTTGGGAAAGGCCGTAGCGCGACAGCGACCAGGTGTAATCAAGCTCGGGTAATCCGGCGATCGCGGTTTCGATCGGAAATGTAATCCGCTGCTCGGCTTCCAGCGGGGAAAATCCGGGCGCTTCGGTATTGACCTGCACCTGGACGTTGGTGATATCGGGTACGGCGTCGATCGGTAGCTTCTGGAAATTGTAGACACCCAGGCCCGAAAGGCCGAGTACGACCAGAAGGACGATCCAACGCTGCTGAATGGAGAGATAAACGATACGTTCAAGCATGTTGCACCTTAATGGTCGTGGCTTGCGCCGGACTTTTCGATGTCGGCCTTGATCAGAAAGCTGTTTTGCGCCACATAAACCGTGCCGGGCTTCAGGCCCGAGAGAACCTCTACCCATTGATCGTCCGCGGCGCCGAGCTCGAGCATCCGCACTTCATAGACGTTGCCGACTTTGGCGAAGACGACGGTGAAATCGCGAAATCGCTGGAGGCCGGACCGCTTGACGGCGAGGGCAGCCTCGCGGGTTCCGGTCGTGATGTCCGCGCGGACGGTCATGCCGGGATGCCAGCGCCTCTCGGCGTTATCCAAGACCACGCGCGCCGAGACCGTCTGGCTGACGGCGTTGGCCACGGGAAGAACGGCCGTCACCGTGGCTTCTTGTTCGATCGCGCCGTCGGCCGACTTAATCTTGACGGTCTGTCCGGGCCGGACGCGGGCGACATCGCCCGGAAACAAGTAAAGATCGGCAATCACACGGCCGACATCGGCAATCGTCATGATCGGCGCTTCGCCGGCCACCGCGCCGACATTGACCGTGCGCTCGATCACGATGCCGTCGAAAGGGGCCCGCACCTGGTAGCTTTGCAGGCTCTCATTGCTTTCGATAACGGCCAGCACTTCACCAGACTTGACCGAATCGCCGACGCCCTTGCGGACCTCGCGCACCAAGCCGGGAAAGCGCGCCTGGAGTTGCGAGCTTCGGCTGGGATCGAGGACGATGCGTCCGGCGACCGTCGCCGTGTCCCGGATGACCGCCGCGCCGGCGGTTTCGGTGCCGATCCCGGCGGCGGCCGCTGCTTCGGGGACAATCGCCGTGCGGCCTTCGTAGGATTGATATGCCCAGGTATGCGATTTTCCGCCCGCGGTCGCGGCCACCTTGACGTCGAACGAATGCGGTTCTTCGACGCTCGCCGAGGCGTTCAAGTGATCGCCCTCGGGTTTAAATGAGAATCGGTTGACTTCGCCATCAAGTCGCGTGACGGCGATTTCCACCCGCGCGGCTTCGGGTGCCAGAGGTTTACCGGCGCTGAACGGATAAACTCTGAATTGCGGCGGAACACCTTGCTCAAAGACGGTGATTTCAAGCGAGAATTCGCCGTCGCGCAGCAAGCGTCCGCCGTGCGGACCGCGCTCGAAGGCTTCGGCGGCACTTTCAGACTCCACCGCCGCGCCCGACAACGGCGGGTCCAACGTCATGATCCACGCGCTCAGCCCGATCACGACGGCGATAATTGCGATAATGGCGTTGCTCTGCCGATTCATGGCCGTGTCTCCAAAGATGATAGATTGCGGGACGACTCCGGATCGGCGCGCCCGGTCAGGCGCTCCAATTCCAGGAACAGCAGGTGATAGGCCGCGGCCGCGTCCAGGGCTTCCCGCTGGAGCGCGATCGCCTGTTGTTGGGCGGCGGTCAGCTCCAGGAGGGAAAACCGGCCGGAGCGAAATCCGTCCTCCGCGCTTTTGACCACCGCCTGTGCCATCGGCAGGGCGCCGGCGGTGATGGCTTCAAACTCCGCGCGCCTTTGAACCAGCTCTTGATGAAGTGCGAAAAGCGCCGCCAGAAGTTCGTGGCGCCGCGCGGCTTGTTCAAATTCCACCACGCTCATCCGGCTGCGCGCCTCCGCCTCAAACGGGCGAGCCCGGCTCTCGGTACCAAGTGGCACCGACAGGGAAAGCACGCCGGCCATGGCGCGGTCGGCTTGCAACCGTCGAATGCCGCCATTTACGGCGAGATCCGGCACACGCGCCGCTTCCGCCAGCCGGAGCGTGGCCTCGTAAACGCGGCGTTCGGATGCGAATCTGAGGATATCCGGGTTCTGGTCGATCAGCGCCGACAGCGTCGCGAAATCGCCGACCGGCGCCATTTCGAGCAACCGGCCGATCGCCACGCCAGTCTGATCCGCGACGCCGCCCCACACGGCGCTCAGCGAGGCCCAGGCCTGGCGAACCGCAAGGGCTGCGCGTTGTTGATCGCGCTGGGTTCTGAGGACGGCCAGCTCCGCCGTCCCCTGCTCGATGGTCGTAGCCCGCCCGGCATCGAGCCGGATTTTCACGATGTCCCTCGCGCGCATGGCGAGCGCCGTGTCCTGGCGCGATATCGTTACCCCTTCCTGCGCCTGAAGCAGAGCAATGAACTTCCGCGCGACTTCCGCCAAAATATCCAACCGCTCGGCATTTTGGGAAATCGCGAGAAGGTCGCGTTCGCCATCGGCAATGCCGACGCGACGGGCGCGCTTGTCGCTAAGCTCCAGGACCGTGCCGAGGCGCAACGTCGTCTCGGTGTCGCCGAAGGCCGAAAGCCGCCCCGTGCCCAGCACATTCTCAACATCGATGCCGGCCTCCAGCTGAGGGCGCAACGCCGCCTGGTCGCGACGGGCGGCAACCGCGGCCAGGGCGAAGCGGTGCCCGGCAAGCTTGGGATTCCGCTCAAGCGTTAAACCAATAACGTCGCGCAGCGTCAGATCGCCGCCGCGTGAAGCCGGCGACAAGGCTGGCGGCTCGGCCGCGCGAGCTAACCCGTGTTGGGCAAGGATCACGGCAGCGCCCAACAGGGCACAGCCAAAGAGAATGATGCGAAGCATGGACCTAATCCGGTTAGAGCAACTCAGCCGGCCGAGCGCCATGGAGCGCCGGCCGTGAAAAGACCGGACGACGCGAGGTGTCGCCGGTCGACTGCAATCAGACGTAGTCTAGACTGTGGGGGGTCTGTAAATCGGCGGTGAGATCGCCGCCCGGGCGGTCCGCGGGCGGTCCAGCCCATAATCCGGACGCAAGGGTTCGGGAAGAACCATGGGCGTGGCCACAACCGCCGACGCGGCTAAATGGCAGCCATCGCAGAGAAACGGGTTGTTGAAGCAGTCGGGACACTCGGCCTTGGCCGTGGCGGTAACGCCAAGCTCGACGCCAAGCTCGACGCCCGGGGCATGAAAGGTCTGTTCGATGGATTGAAGGTCGGGCGAATACCCGATCGCCGCCGCGAATGCGCCCGCCGCCGGAGACAGAACCAGATAGAGGCTCAGAAATGTGGTTACGATCAGGTGCATGAATACTCGCGCTGGCCGATGAGAAGATTAGCATCATTTCCAGGGCCGCGCAAACGCGCGGCGTTTTGGCGCGAGGAATAAGCAAAAGAGCGCGTGGCGGCAGGTGTTTACCAACACGCGCACAAAAAAGCGCCCGGGTGTTGCCACCCGGGCGCTGATTTCGAATGCTCGATCCTGAGTATAGTTACGGACGCTTCATCCTGAACATAAACCGCTCGCTGACAAAGTGGCCGGTTTCGCTGTTGCTGGCGGCCTTGTTGTCGGCCGGATTGCGCAATATCGTGCCTTCGCCGTCGAGCTTGAATCCGGCGGCGGTGAGCTCGGTCTTGGCGATGTCCTCATCCATGCGGTGAACCTTGGAGGTGGCTTCGAGACCGGCGCCCTTGGCGGCGCTGTGGTCTTCGACGTAGAAGATTCCGCCCGGCTTCAAGCTGTCGAACACCGACTTGTTGACCCCGACAATGTTGGCGGTCGGGCCGTTGTGGTAGTCGTGATAGTTCTCGGTGGTCCAGAACAGATCGGCTTTTTCCGGCAGCGCCAGGGACGGGTAGTCGACGGTCAGCACCGTCACATTGCCAAGAGTCGCAGCCAGCGTATTGATGGCGTCGAGCCCGCCCGGCCGCGCGGCCTGGGCCTTCGAGACCAAGGCATAGACTTTGCCCTTGGGCCCTACGGTCTTGGAGAGGATGCGGGTGTAGTAGCCGCCGCCCGGTCCCAGTTCGCCGACGATCATGCCGGGCTTGACGCCGGCGAAGGCAACGGTCTCGGCCGGCTTGCGGTTGGCGTCGCGCTCTTTGTCGGCGGGCGGGCGCACGGCATCGGCCACGGCGGCCGAGATCGCGGCCGGGATCATGGCTTCGGCGGCGAACGCCTGCGTGAATCCGGCGACCGAGAGCATGGCGCCCGCTAGAATCGTAGCTGTTTTCAAATTCATCGTTGTCGGCATCTTAAAATCTCCCTGTTTGAGTGTGCGTTTATCGGCTGTTACCGAAGGGCCCAATCCCTTACGGCTTTGTCCTTACGGCTTTCTGAACTTCAAGATGAACTGGTCGGTCTTGCCGCGCATGCCGCTATCGAAGACGCGGGCGGTGTGATCGTCGGCTGGGTGTTGCAAGAGGTCGCTTTCGCCCACCAGCACGAAGCCGACGCCGGTGACTTCGGCCTTGGCCGCCTCGGGGTCCATGCGGTGCAGGCTGTCGGTGTCGCGCGAGCCCGAGCCGACCACGGCGGCGTGATCGATGACGATATAAATGCCGCCCGACTTCAGCGCGTTGAACACGGCCTTGTTGTAGCCCCCCATCGGGACGGGGCCGAGCATCGGGTTGTGCATGTCGTGGTAGTTGAGCGAGGTCCAGACGATGTCGAGCGGCTCGGTGGCCTTGATGTCGGCGAGCGGCATGGACTGCACGGCGACGTTGGCGTAGCCGGCCTCGGCGGCGAGTTTGTTGATGGCGTCGGCGGCGGTCGCGCGCGTCTTGATCATTTCCGCAGGCACCATGGCGTAGACCTTGCCTTTCGGGCCCACGGTTTTGGCGAAGATGCGCGTGAAGTATCCGCCGCCGGGCAGGATATCCATGACTTTGTCGCCGGGCTTCATACCCGCGAAGGCCACGACCTCGGCGGGCTTGCGGTCGGCGTCGCGTTCTTTGTCGGCACTTGGGCGGCTGGCATCGGCAACGGCGGCGGCGATCGCGGCCGGCACGGCATCGGCAGCGAACGCCGGGGCGAACGCGCGCGGCGAAGTGGCGCCGATCCCGGCGAGCAGGCAGCTCGCGACAAGTGTCAGTGTTTTCAAGTTGTGCAGCCTTGGCATTGAAAAGCTCCCCGGATGGTCTTCGGCGGCGATTTTACCCGCGCGGGGCGCGCTTGTCTTGGCCTCAATGGGCCGACGGTGGGCCGTCGCGGAACCTTAAAATCCCTGAAAAACCTACCCGATCCGCCGATTTCCGGCGGCGCCCTTGAGCCCGGATCTCTAATTAGGGTCAGAGTAAAATAATTTATTTTACTCTGACCCTAATTACTTACGGGTTACTGGCGCCGGGTCGCCGTGGGCCGGGCCGCCGGCGCCGAACCCGCGGTCAGCCAGTTGCGGTTTCGGGCGCGGCCGGAGATCACCGTCGACGGCCAGCGGCTGATCGATACCGGCAATCTGGCGACGGCGGTGAACTCCCGGTTCCTCGGCGGCGAGCTCGCCGGCGTCTCGGGACCCTTCAGTATTCAAAGCGAGTTCCAGCAGGTCTGGGTTAGTCAGGGCCCGGGGCAGGGAGCTGGGAAAGTCGGGCTCAGTTTTCGGGGCGCCTATGCCATGGCCACCTATTCCCTGACCGGCGAGCCCCGGCGGTACGACGCCCGAACCGGCGTGTTTACGCGCTTTCGCCCCCATGCCGATTTCGATCCGCGCCAGGGAACCTGGGGCGCCTGGGAGATCGCCGCCCGCATCAGCGCGCTTGATCTCAATGATCATGCCGACCTGCCTGCGACAGGCGGCATCGCGGGCGGATACCAGACCAACTATTCCGCCGGCCTCAACTGGTACTGGAGCAGCTTTTTCCGCCTGCAGGCGAACTACATCCGCGCCGATGTCCGCCGTGGCACCGGCTCACAAAGCCAGGGCACCAAGGCCGATATCATCGGCCTGCGCGTTCACCAGGAGTGGTGACCGGGCAGAGATCGCGCGTTCAGCTAGGGCGCGACACAGGCGAAGTTCTTGGCATCGTCGGTCGTGCCCTTGCCGCTCCAGCGCGCGACCTTGGGAAAGGCGCAAAGCGGGCGCGTGCGCTCGACGACGCCTTTGGTCCGATCATTGCCGACAAATTTGGTCGCGACAATCTCTTCGGGCGCGATGTCATCATCCACCCAGCGCTCGAGCGCCTTTAAAGCGTTATTGCCGGCGTTGGTAGTGGCCCCGCTTGGATTAGCCAAGTCCTGGCCGAAGACGTTGGGGCCGGGGCCGCCGCTGCAATGATTCATTCCGGGAACCATGAACAGCCGGGAAAATGATTTGGCCGCCGCCTCGCCGCCTACGGCTTTGGTCATCTCCGCGTGGTAATCGACCAGGGTCTGGGGATGCAGGTTGGGATCCGCCCAGCCGGAATACATCAGCACCTTGCCGCCGCTCGCTTTGAACTTGGTCAAGTCAGGATCTGAATTGGAGTAGGGCGCGAAGGCTTTAATGGCGGCGTCGGTGCCCTTGTCGAAGTCGAACGCGAGCCAGTCCTTGGCCTCGAAAGCCTCGGGCAAGTGCCAGACCAGCGGGCCGGGCTGACCAGCGGTAATTGTCGACCCGCTGTCGGCGGCGGAGATCCGCGCGCGCGCCGCCGCAGCCGTCTCGGCTCCGAAATTAAAACCCGGAAAAATGAACGCGTTGGTGCGCGGGTGGTGGAACGGCGCGTAGATTTTAGTCAAGGCCAAGACCTGCGGTGGCGTGAAACAATCGGGCCCGTCACCGGCCTTGCACTGCAGAGCCTTGAAATCCACCTGACACCGCCGCGGATCATCGATGACGCCGTCGGTGACGCCGTCCAGGGCGTCGCACTTGTCCATGGCCGCTTTATAGATGACCGGCAATTTCGCCGCCGGGATTTGCGCCGCCGGATCGCGATGGCTGGCGACATAGGCCGAGCCTTGCCACAGTCCGATTTTCTCCCAGTGGAGCGCCGGGTCCCCGACAAGAACGCCATCGTAATCGTTGGGATAGCGTTGGACGAGGCTCATCGCTTCGTAGCCGCCGCCCGAACAGCCGTAGAATATTGCGGTCTTGGGCCCGCTGCCATAATAGGACTGGATGAGCGCCTTGGCGGCTACGGCGGTCAAGTGGACGCCGCGATAGGCAAAATTAGCGCGCCATTCCGGGTTGCGGCCAAAACGCATGCTGAGGAGAGCCTCGCTGTGACTGCCGGCATCGGAGGCCGATGTCGCGTAGCCTAGAGCAGCGCCGTCCGCGAGCCCGGCCCGACCGATCGTGCCGGCGGAGCCGCCGGCGCCCTGGCTGGTGAATTTCCCGTTCCATTTATCGGCGGCCGGCAGCCAGACCTCGGATTTGATCTCGGCACCGGCGGCCGGCGTTATGGTTGCTTCGACGCGGCAGAACGGCAGCGCAGGCGCCCGCAAAAGCATTTGCGCAGGCGACGGCGCAGGGTCGCCGCCCGCTGTATATATGGCGGCCAATTGCTCGTTGGTTGTGATGGAGGTGGTCTTAAGAGTTGTGTCGGCCAGTTTCATGGCCGCCAAACTCTCGCAGGAGGTTTTCGCTGCCGCGGCGGCGAACCCCGAACGAGCGCCAAGGGATACAAGTGCCAGCGGCGCAACCAGACTTACAATGCACGTTTTGAAATGGTTCATGGTGCCTCCCTCCCGCGACTGTACGTTGGCGGTCCAACCCGGACAAGTTGCGACTTGGAGAAGGCGCGGCGTCGGCGCCAACCTATTGTAACGATTACAGTGTGGCGCGCCGGCCACTATCGCCCGCAAAGCCTTACCGTGGCGACGGCTTTTACATTTGGTAGTTGAAAAAGCATAGCTTCCTGCCTAGCATCCGGCCGCAAATTCAAAGGGTCCGGGTATCGGGTATCGGGATTCGGGGGAGATTTAAAGAAATCGAGTGAGCCGAGCCGCTTGAACGGCGAGACGGGCCGCAGGCCTGTCCGCCGCGACGATGGCGTCTTGCGTCCATTACGCACCTGCATTTAGGAGAGAAAAATGAAGTCCATAGTTATCCAGGCCCGTGCCCGCAGTTTTCACGCGCGGGCTTTGTCGACCGTCAGCGCTCTGGCCTTGGCCACGGCTGCGATGAGCGTGCCTTACGCCGCCTTCGCCGCCGAGCCGGCCGCGCCGCAGAACGCCGCGGAAGGACTCGACGAAGTGGTTGTCACTGGTTCACGCATTGTCCGCGAAGGTTACGAAGCGCCGACGCCGCTGACGGTTGTCGACACCGCCTCGATCGAAGCCTCGGCGACCCAGAACATCGCGGAGTTCGTCAATACCATGCCGGTGTTCTCGGGCTCGGCCTCGCCCAGCACCGGGCAGAACGGCATCAGCCCCGGCACCGCCGGCGCCTCCACCCTCAACCTGCGCAACCTCGGTAACACGCGCACGCTCGTGCTGCTCGACGGCCAGCGCTCGGTCGGCTCGCTGCTCACCGGCGCGGTCGACATCAACGCCTTGCCGCAGCAGCTCATCAGCCGCGTCGAAGTGGTCACCGGCGGCGCCTCGGCCGTGTACGGTTCCGACGCCGTCTCGGGCGTCGTCAACTTCATCCTCGACAAGGAATACACCGGCTTCAAAGGCGAAGTTTCGGGCGGCATCACGTCCTACCTCGACAACGAGAACTACAAGATCGCGCTTTCCGGCGGCTTCCCCTTCGCCAATGGCCGCGGCCACGTCATCGCCTCGGGCGAGCAGGTCTATAAGTCGGGCATTTTCAACGGTCCGTCGCGCGACTGGGCCTTCACCGGCGTCGGCTGGGTCACCAACCCGGCCTACACCGCCACCAACGGCCAGCCGCGTCTGCTTTGGTTTCCGTCGCAAGTCGGCAACTCAAACGGCACCCCTGGCGGCATCGTCGTCAACGGCCCACTCAAGGGTACCTACTTCGGTGCGGGCGGGTCGGTGAACCAGCTCAACTACGGCGACGTCGTATTCGATCCCTCCATGCATGGCGGCGATTGGGTATACACCGACGTCCACGAGCGCATGAACTCGCTCGATCCGCTGGAATCGCGCCAGAACCTGTTCACGCGCGCCCAGTACGACATCACCGACACCATCACCGTGTTCGCCTCGGCGGCATGGGGCAGCGGCCGCACCAAGGGTCAATCCTTCGTCCAGTTCCAGCCCGGCAACGCCGCCAGCGGCGCCAATGCGATCAAGGCCGACAACGCCTTTATCCCGGAAGTCGTGCGCGCGCGCATGACCGCGCTGGGCCTCACCAACTTGACGCTAGGCAGCTACAACTTCGATCTGCCGACCACCTTCTCCGATAACACCCGCATGGTGAACCGCCACGTCATCGGCGCCAACGGCACCTTCGACGCCTTCGGCAACGATTGGAACTGGGACGCCTACTTCCAGAACGGCTTTAGCCGCAGCTCAGTCAACGTCAACAACACCACGTTGCGTAACCGCTTCAATTTCTCCATCGATGCCATCCGCAACGCCAACGGCCAGATCGTCTGCCGCGTCAACGGCGACGCTATTACCACCAACGATGTCCCGGGTTGCGTGCCGTGGAACCTGATGGGCGAAGGCGTCAACACCGACGCCGGCCGTGCATGGCTCGTCGGCACGTCCTATGGGTATCAGAAGCTGATCCAGAACGTCTGGGAAGCCACCGTCGGCGGCGAGGCCTTCGACGTCTGGGCTGGCCCGGTCTCGGTGTCGGCGAACCTGGCCTATCGTCAGGAGAAGGTGAAGAGCATCAGCGACTCCCAATCGCTGATCACCAACTGGTTCGGCGGCAACCTCAAGCCGCTGAATGGCGTGATCAATGTTAAGGAAGCCGCCTTCGAAACCGTCGTCCCGATCGCCAACAATCAAAGCTGGGTGGACTCGTGGGACTTCAACGCCGCGGTGCGTTTGACCGACTACTCGACCTCGGGCTTCGTCGTCACCTGGAAGGCGGGCACGACCTTCACGCCGATCCCGGACATCAAGGTGCGTTTCACGCGCTCACGCGACATCCGCGCGCCGAACCTGAACGAACTGTTCGCCGCCGGCACCGGCAGCCAGGTCAACCTGCCGAACGACCCGTTCACCAACACGGCGCCCCAGTACCGCGGCCTCAGCGTCGGCTTCGCCGGCCTCAAGCCCGAAAAGGCCGATACCGTCGGTCTCGGCGTCGTGCTTGCGCCGTCGGTCCTGCCCGGTCTCACCGTCTCCGCCGACTATTGGGACATCCGGCTGAAGGACGCCATCGGTGGCATCTCGGCGCAGGCTACCGTCGACCTGTGCTTCTCCAACTCGCGTCCTGATCTTTGCCAGTTCATCACGCGTTCGGCCCCGATCCCAGGCCACCCGACCTACAGCGTCATCGGTCAGATCGTCCAGATCCAGACCTCACAAATCAACATCGCCACCCAAAGCACCAAGGGTATGGATTTCGAAGGCACCTTCCGCTGGGAAGCCGAAGACCTGGTGGAAGGGTGGGGCGGCAGCTTCATGCTGCACGGCAACGCCACGCTGTACCTGCGCAACTACACCAACCCGGGATTCCCCGGTGCGGTGTTGACCAATACCGTCGGCCAGAACACCGGCGGCGGCCCGCCCGATTGGCGCCTGTCGTCCACGTTGTCCTACGCGCTCGATCCGTTCAACGTCTCCTTAACCATGCGCCAGATGAGTTCGGGCACGTACAACAACAACTACATCGTCTGCACCACCGGCTGCCCGACGTCGACACCGCAGAACGAGACCGCCACCTACAATCACATCGACGGTTTCCGCTACTTCGACGTCGGCTTCAACTACCGCTTCGGTGTCGGTGACGATCTGACTATGGACGCGTTCCTCAACGTCCGTAACATCATGAACACCGATCCGGCGCAGGTCGCCTTCATTTCGATCCCGTACATTGTCTCTACGGCCAACGCGGGATTGTACGACGTTCAGGGCCGCATCTTCCGCGCGGGTGTGCGCTTCAAGATGTAAGCCTTCCGATACGAAACGCGGAAAAGAGGGGGAGAAATCCCCCTCTTTTTTTTATCTCAAGCGTCCTATGATCGGCGTCATGGCCGATCCAAAAACCGATTTCCAGCAAAACGGCTACAGCGTCCTGCCGCGCTTCCTCGACGACGAACTGCGTCAACGATTACTGGCGCATGTGCTGGAACGCGCCAAGGACACCGCCGACCTCGCTGACGACAAGCAGGTGCCCGGCACGCCGGCGATCTACGGCGACCGCGTCATGGATAGGCTGCTCGCGCGGCTGGCGCCCACGGTCGGCGCCATCGTCGGTTTGCAGCTTCTCCCGACCTATTCATATTTCCGGGTCTATCGCCCCGGCGACACGTTGCCCAAGCACGTCGATCGTCCGTCCTGCCAGATCAGCCTGACGCTCAGTTTGGGCTTTGATGCGCCCGCACCCTGGCCGATCTGGTTCGGCGCAACCGCTGCGGCGCCGACGGCGCTGACGCTGGCGCCCGGCGACGCCGCGGTCTATCGCGGCATGGACACCCCGCACTGGCGCGAAGCCTTCACCGGCGTCTATGCCGCGCAGGCGTTCCTGCACTACGTCGATCAGAACGGCCCGCACAGCGAATGGAAATTCGACAAACGCCCGGGGCTGACGCTTTAGGCAGCGTAATTCACGGCTTCGGCGGTTCTTCCACGAAATCCTTCAGTGCGATCTTTTGCTGGTGATCGGCGGCGGTGCGCTCACCGCCGACGCTCTTGCCTTGGAAGTAATGCCTCTCCCAGCCGCGCCGATAGGCGTCGGACGCGGTATTCTGCATGTCTTTGTTGTGGGTCTCGCGTGATTCCGCCCAGCGCACATAAGCCGCCATCAACGCCGGGTCGGTGGCAATGTCGCGCACCACCGGGTCGAACCGCTCCAGCGCACCGCGCTGCTGCGGCACGATCATCGCCACCGGCTCGCCGCGCACAAAGGTCACGGTGTTGTGCGGGCGCGTCATTTTCCAGTTCATGGTGAAGGTGGCTTCGGCCCAGTCGGTCTCAACAATGCCCTCCAGCGGCGCGATGCCGTCCTTGATGACGTTCGCCGGGCCGCGCACCAAAAGGTTGACACCGGGCGGCGTGCGAAACAGGAACGGGATGATGAATGTCAGGATGCCCGAGCCGAACTGGCTGTGCGCCGCGTAAGGCGGCGCACCCTCGAGGTGCTTGACGATCAGTCCGGCGGCGTCGCTCTGGCCGTTCCAGGTCACCGCGAAACTGTGCATGGAAACCAACAGCCAGCCGGCGCGATTGGCGATCAGCATCGGCAGACAGCGTTTGGCGAAATGCGACGGCGTCGCGTCCATCCACGCCCGCTCCGCCGGCGCGGCCGTCAGCGGCATGCTCAACGGCGAGATCGGATAGGCGATCAGCGGCAGCCGGTTTTTAGTATCGTCGTTGTCCTGGCTTGGCGGCGCCATACAATTCCCCTGCGCTAAGAATAGGCTCCTAGTGGATCAAATCTAAGAAAGAGAATCCATTGGGGATTCCCTGACCGATACTGTCGTGCGAGTCTGGCGGATGCACCAGACAAAGCACGTTATCAAGCGACTGAGTGCCAAGTCCCGCGCGACGCTTGAGGGGGTATTGGCGGAC
>CAMDRB010000018.1 GCA_945906455.1 Caenispirillum bisanense | reverse complement strand
CCGAGGACGAAGTCGCGGTCCGGACCGGTGAGGCCGCCGCCGCCGCCACCGGCCAGGCCAACGCCGCCGCCGCCATGCCGGCCTTGCGCAAGTCCGAGGCCGAAGCCTCCGCCCGCTTGCAACTCTTGGTCATCGCCCGCGAAAAACTCGACGAGGAACTGGAACGCATCGCCCGCGCCCGCGAGGCCGTGGAGATGCGCCTCGCCCAGATCCGCGACGACTTGGCCCGCGAGGCCGTACGCCAATCCGATGCCGATACCGCGCTGGCCGGCGTCGTCGCCGAACAAAATGAACTCAACGCCGCGGCAAGTGCGGAGACCAGCGAGCGCGAGCGCGCCCGCGAGGCCCTGATGGCCGCCGCCAAAGCCGTCGAAGCGGTCGAGGAAGAACTCACGCTGCTCGGCAAGCAACTGTCCGAGGCCGACTCCGCCCGCGCGAGCGCCCGCCAGCAACTGAGCGAAGGCGAACTACGCCAGCAGCGCGCCCAGCGGCGGCTGCAGGAAATCGAAGCCCAACTCGCGACCGTGCGGCAGAACGCGCTGCCTGCCGAGGTCGTTGCCGCCGAGGAAGCCGCCGCGCTCAAGGCCGAGGCCGCGCTCAAAGCCGCCCGCGCCGCCTGGGACGCAGCCGAACGCGTCCGCGCCGGCGCCCAGACGGCTTACGAGCAGGCGCGCGATATCGCCCAGACCAAAGCCGGCGAACACACCAAGCTTCAGGCCGAAGCCGTGGCGCTGGAGGAAATGCTGGCCGAGCCCAAAACCGCAGGGGCCTGGAGCCCGATCATCGATGCCGTCACCGTCGATCCCGGCTTCGAGGCCGCGCTCGGCGCCGCCGTCGGCGACGACCTTTCGGCCGCCGGCGACGATACCTCGCCCATGCGCTGGCAACAGCTGCCGCCGTTCCTCGACGTCTCGCCGCTGCCGGAGGGCGCGCGGCCGCTTTCCGATGTGGTGCGGGCACCGCCGCGCTTGGCGCGGCGCCTCTCCCAAGTCGGCATTGTCGCCGACGCCGCCACGGCCATGGCCCTGCAAAGCCGCTTGAAGCCCGGCCAGCGTTTGGTCTCCGCCGGCGGCGATCTCTGGCGCTGGGATGGTTTCGTCTCGGCCGCCGGCTCGGCCAACGCCGCCGCCACGCGGCTCAGACAACGCAATCGCCTGAAAGAACTGCGCGGAATTCTCGAAGGTTCAAGTCAAGCGCTCGCCGCCGCCCAGCGCGCGGTCGAAAGTGCTCGCGGCGCCGTGACCGCCGCCCAGGCCGGCGAACAGGCCGCGCGCGCCGCCATTCGTGAGGCCGAAAGCGTCGATACCGGCGCGCGCGATGCCCTTGGCTTGGTCCGCCAGAAGCTCGCCGCCTCGCAAAGCCGCATCGCCGGGCTCGAGGATTCGCAAAACCAGCTCCAGAGCGAAGTCGACGAGGCGCTCACGCAGATCAGCCTCGCCCAGACCCGCATCGGCGGACTTGGCGACGGCGCCCTCTTGCGGGCGACGGTCGAAGGCAAACACAGCGGCCTCGGCGCGCTCCGCCAGGAGTTGATGGAAGCCCGCGCGGTTTACGACAGCCTCGCCCGCCAGGCCGAGGAGCGTGCCCGGCGTCTGGCCACACTCGTCACCGAGGCTTCCTCGTGGCAGGGCCGCAAAGACCAGGCCATCCGCCAGGACTTAGAGCTGCGCGGCCGCCTGGCCACCGCCGAAGAAGAATTGACTAGCCTCGCCTCCCGCCCGCGGGAAATCGCCGCCCAGCGCGCCGATTTGATGGATCGGCTTGAAGTCGCGGAAAGCCAACGCCGCAAAGCCGCCGATGCCCTGGCCGAGGGCGAGACCCTGCTCGCCGAAGCCGACAAGCGGCTGCGTGATGCCGAACACGCCCTCTCTGAGTCCCGCGAGGAACGCGTGCGCCGCGAGTCCGCCGTCACCCAGATCAAACAGTCCCTCGCCGTCATCGACGGCAACATTCGCGAGCGCATTTCCTGCGAGCCCGCCGATCTCCGCGCCCAGACCAAGTACGATGCCGACGAAGAGCTGCCGACGCTGGAGAAGGCCGAGAAAAGCCTGCAGCGCCTGGTCAGCGAGCGCGACAACCTGGGCGCCATCAATCTGCTCGCCGAACAGGAGAGCGGGGACTTGAGCCAACAGATCTCCGGCCTGACCACCGAGCGCGACGACCTGGTCGCCGCCATCGCCCGCCTGCGCGATGGCATCGCCGTGCTCAACAAGGAAGGCCGTGCGCGGCTGCTCAGTTCGTTCAAGGAGGTCGACGGCCACTTCCGCGATCTCTTCACCAAGCTCTTCGGCGGCGGTCGCGCCCACCTCGAACTCACCGAGGCCGAGGACCCGCTGGACGCCGGCCTTGAGATCATGGCGAGCCCGCCGGGAAAACGTTTGGGCAACCTCGCGCTCATGTCGGGCGGCGAGCAGGCCTTGACCGCGCTCGCCCTGTTGTTCGCGGTGTTCATGACCAACCCAGCGCCGATTTGCGTACTGGACGAAGTCGACGCACCGCTCGACGACGCCAACGTCGACAGATTCTGCACCCTGGTGACCGAGATCATCAAAGTGACCGGCACGCGGGTTCTGTGCGTCACCCACCACCGCATGACCATGGCGCGCATGGATCGCCTGTTCGGCGTGACCATGGCCGAACGCGGGGTCTCGCGGCTGGTGTCGGTGGATTTGAAGGTCGCCGAGCAAATGCGGGATGTGGCGTGACCTCCGTCGTCATCCTCGGGCTAGTCCCGAGGATCCAGGATTTCCTGGTGACGTACGCTGCGGAAGGCGCAGATTTCTCCGCATATATCGAGCCCTGCCACCCTGGATTCCCGGGTCAAGCCCGGGAATGACGTAGGGGCGTAATTTGCCTGCCCCACTGCCCCAGCCCCTAGGCACAGGGGCAGTGGGGCACTCCTTTGGGGAGAGCGTTCCTTGACAATGTAGCTACATGTAGCGACATTGTGGATATGAAAACCGTAGGCCTGCGCGAACTCAAAAACCGGCTTGGCGTCTACATGCGTTATGTGCGCGAGGGCGAGGCCGTGACCATCACCGATCGCGGCAAGATCATTGCCGAACTGACGCCGCCGCGGCTCGTCAACGATCCCCGGGCGGCGCTTGAGGAGATGGCGCGGCGCGGCGAGTTGCGGCTGCCCAAGCCCATGACGAAACGCGAACGCGTCGCGCTGTACGCCGATTTTTCGCGCCCCCTGATGCCGGATGCCGTCAAAGCGTTGCTGGACGAAGAACGCGGCGAACGCTGACGCACGGCCATGAATCTCTATGCGGAATCGAGCGCCGTTCTGGCTTGGCTCCTGGACGAGGCCAGGGGCCCGGCAATCCGGAAGACTTTGGCGGTGGCGGATTCCATCGTCACGTCGGAGCTGACGCTGGTCGAATGCGACCGCGCGCTGCATCGCGCGGCGACCGCGGGCGCGATAACAACCGGATTCGCCGCCGAGCACCACGCCCGGCTTGCGGCCATCGCAGAAGATTGGATGATCCTGCGCATCACACCCGCCATCGTCGAACGCGCCCGCCGGCCTTTTCCCGAGGAGCCGATCCGCACCCTGGATGCATTGCACATCGCCTCGGCCCTCACCGCCGCGGGTGTTCTGCCCGCGCTTGCCGTCCTTAGCCTGGACCAACGCGTCCGCAAGGTTGCCCGCGCTCTCGGGCTGGACGTGACGCCGGAATAGGGCGGCGGTAACGGTGGACCTGAAAAATTGATTCGTGAAAAATTGATTCGTACCAGGGACAAATTAATGCCCGACTTGCAGCCGACTCTAACCGGGGAAACCGTCCTCCTCCGCCCGCTCCGCGCCGACGATTGGCTGGCGATGTTCAAAGTCGCCTCGGACCCCTTGATCTGGGAACAACATCCGGCGCGCGACCGCTATCTGGAACCGGTATTCCGGGCGTTCTTCGACGGCGCGCTGGCCTCCGGCGCGGCCTTCGCCATCCTCGACCGCGCGACCGGCGCCATCATCGGCTCAAGCCGCTATCATGCTTACGACCCCGAGCGCCGCGAGATCGAGATCGGTTGGACCTTTATCGCGCGCGCCTATTGGGGTGGGCAGACCAATGCCGAGATCAAACGGCTCATGCTGGACCACGCCTTCTCTTTCGCCGACACGGTGATCTTCTGGGTCGGCGCCGCCAACCTGCGCTCACGCCGCGCGATGCAAAAATTGGGCGCCGTGGAGCGCGATGGTCTCCACACGCGCGCCCTCGTCGGCGGCGAGCATCCCCATGTCGTGTTCGAGGTCAGAAAGAAGCCGCTGGGTCCTGGGCACTAGCCTTGGAGCGACACTGTTAGTGTGGCTCGAAGGCGCCTGTCCCACTGTCCCATGCCCTATACACCGGGACAGTGGGACACTCCTTAAAGGGGTAGCGGCGCGAATTCCTCTTTACTCAAGCCGCCAAAATTCTATGGGTTGAGGGAAGGCCCCCATGGCCCCGTCATGTTCGCTTCTTAAAGGAAGGAAGTGGAGAGGGCAGCGCATGTCTACATCACGCCCTCGATGACCACCCCCCCCGCGCACCCCGACAGCCTGTCCCACTGTCCCGGTGTATAGGGGCTGGGACAGTGGGACAGGCCGCAAGGCGCCCAATCGGCGGGCGGCATTTCTAAGCCGGCAAGAGGTCACTTTCCTAATACTCGTCAATGACTTAACCCCATTCCCCTTGATCCTTGACACCCCCGGCACCGACTCCTATGTTTCGCGCGCTTTGGCCGCGCGATGATTGATTTTTCAGGTCTTTTCGCTCCATGACGGAACCGGACAAGCGCCTTGAAGATGTCGGCGCGCGATTGAAGGCCATGCACGCTGCCGTGGCTGAAAAGCGGACGGCGGAACGGAAAACTGAGGAATCCTCGCAGGGTGTAGGGGTCGGGTTTCGGATCGGGATCGAGCTGGTGGCCGGGGTGCTGGTCGGCGCCGGTCTCGGCTGGTTCATCGACAATAAGCTCGGCACCAAACCGATCTTCATGCTGGCCTTGATCGCCCTCGGGTTTGCCGCGAGTGTGCTGAGTGTGATCCGCATCCTCAAGAACCTCGACCAGGCGGTCGGATTAGGGCGCGCGATACGGGAAAAAGACGACGCGAAAAAGAACGGCCCATCACCCAAGACTTGGGATGATGACGACGACTGATAAATGTGGCATTGACGCGGCGGCAACGACGCGGAACCGATAAGGCGAGACTTTCGATGGAGCATCCCGAGACCGGCCATAGCCCGATGGAGCAGTTCATTATTGAACCGCTGATCTCGATCAATCTCGCCGGCTATGACATTTCCTATACCAACTCGGCGCTGTTCATGACCTTCGCGGTTGCGGCGACCGCCTTGCTGTTCTGGGGCGCCACGCGCCAGCGCACCATGGTGCCCGGGCGCCTGCAGGCCACCGCCGAGCTGCTCTATGAATTCGTAGCCAACATGGTCAAGGAAAACACCGGCACCGAGGGCATGCGCTATTTTCCCTTCGTGTTCACGCTGTTCATGTTCATCCTGTTCGGCAATGTGCTCGGCCTGATGCCCTATGCCTTCACCTTCACCTCGCACATCATCGTCACCGCGGCCATGGCGGTGTTCATCTTCCTGGCCGTCACCATCATTGGTTTCGCCCGCCACGGCCTGCATTTCTTCAGCCTGTTCGTGCCGCCCGGCGCGCCCTTGGGCATTGCGATTGTGCTGGCACCATTGGAGCTGTTCTCCTATCTCATCCGCCCGGTGAGCATGTCCTTGCGCCTGTTCGCCAACATGCTGGCGGGCCATGTGCTCTTGAAGGTGCTGGCGGGCTTTGTGATTTCGCTGGGCGTGGTTTACGGCGTGGTGCCGTTCCTCGCGGTGTTCGCCGTGACTCTGCTCGAGATCATGGTCGCGCTGATCCAGGCTTATGTCTTCGCGCTGCTGACCTGCATTTACCTCAACGACGCCATTCACTTGCACTAATCTCGCGAGAAATCTCTCACCCCCACTTCTCACTCACGATTTCAAGGAAGGATCAAGACCATGGAAACAGAAGCAGCGAAAATGATCGGCGCCGGCCTCGCGGCCATCGGCGTGCTCGGCGGCGGTATCGGCGTCGGCCAGGTCTGGGCCCAGTACATGAACGCGGTCGCCCGTAACCCGTCCATGGAAGCCAAGCTGCGCACGCCGGCGTTCCTGGGCTTCGCGCTGTCTGAGGCGACGTCTTTGTTCGCCCTGGTGATCGCGCTGATCATCCTCTTCGGCTAAGCGACGACCGAGGCGCGACCGCCATGCCGCAGTTCGATCCCTCAAGCTTCGCCTCGCAGCTGTTTTGGCTGGCGGTGATGTTTGTCGCGCTCTATTGGATCGTCGCGAAGATCGCGATCCCACGCATCGGCGAAGTCCTGGACCAACGCGCCCGCGTTATCCAGGACGACCTCGACCGCGCGACGCAGTTGAAGGCCGAGACCGACCAGGCCATCGCGACTTACGAAAAGGCCATGGCGGCCGCCCGTGCGCAGGCTTTCGACCATATGCGCACGATCCAGGCGGAGCTGAAAACCGTGGCCGATGCGCGCACCGCCGAGGTGAGCAACGCCGTCAACCGCCAGATCAATGAGGCCGAAGCGCGGATCGGTGAGGCAAAAAAGAAGGCGCTGGAAAGCATCAAGAACGTGGCCGCCGATACCGCCCGCGACGTGGTGGCCAAGCTCGCCGGGCTGTCGCCCGATGCCGGCGCGGTCGATAACGCGGTGGCCGCCGCCCTCAAGGACGCCCATTGATGTTCGAGAATCCCGAATTCTGGGTGGCCGTCGCTTTTGTGCTGGTGGTGGCGCTCGCGTTCCGGCCGGCGGCCAAGGCCGTGACCGAGACGCTCGACGCCCGGGCCGCGAAAATCCGCAGCCAGATCGAAGAGGCCCGCAAGCTGCGCGAGGACGCGCAGGCGCTTCTGGCCGAGTACCAGCGCAAGCAACGCGACGCCATGCTCGAGGCCGAAAAGATCATCTCCCAGGCGCGCAAGGAGGCCATCCGTTTCAAGGCCGACGCCGAGAAGGATTTGGAAAACGCCATCGCCCGGCGCAAGCAGCAAGCCGTTGAGCGTATCGCCCAGAGCGAAGCCCAGGCGATTCTGCAGGTGCGCAACACCGCCATCGATCTGGCGCTGGCCGCCGCCGAGAAGCTGATTCAGTCGAGTCTCGATCCGGCGAAAAGGCAGGCGCTCGCCGACAAGGCCATCGCCGAGCTGCCGGCGCGAATGAATTAGGCTCAGACGTTCGGGCGGGATTGTCGCACGAGCGCGCCTTACGCCGCCGCCTCCCAGCTCACGTCACCTTTGAGGCAGGCTCACGCTCACTTGTGTCCGCGTAAGCTCGTGTAGATCGCCGTCGAACGCCCGATCATTGTAGCGATTGAGGTCGTAGATCAGCGACGCCCGCATCCGATAAGTGCCTGTGGCTAGTTTTTGGTTCCCAAGAAATGACGCGCGCTTCGCCAGCGCGGATTATGGTTTCGTGGGGGCCCTGAGCATCCGCCTGGCCCGCACCGATCGGCGCCGGGCCGTTCTTATCGGCTTCTAGAAACGCCCGGTCATCGGGGCGGTTTCCGAACCAAGGCGCAAACATCCATTCCCTGGTCGCGAGTATTTGGTCGTTATTGCCCACAACCTGCGCCACAAGGTAAACCGCCCGACGGTTTGATCCGGTTGGAACCGAATGTCCGGCGCCGATGTTCGTTATATGCAACAAGACCTGATCTGATCCTTTGTCGGGCTGGGTAATGTTGAGCGCGAGCGCCCCTCTCGTTCTTTGAAGGGAATGCCCGCCGGTCCACAAGTGCCGCGCACTGGGCCTTTCCGGGACATCAAAATCTTCCGCCAATTTCCGCACTGTCTTAGGCATGTGGCAGTCTTGGCAATGTTGGCGGCCAAGACCGGGGAGATAAAAGTCGTCGCGCCACTCGAAAAACGTCTGAGTCTGCTTAGAAATCACGCGCTCCCCTTCAGCGTGACAGAAAGCACAGGCAACGGATGTTTGAATCGCGCTATCCTGCACAGTCGCGTGAGGCGCGTTGACACCGTATGGACCCCTAATCCTGCCATCCGGCGTCAAGTGACAAGAGGCACAAGTGATCCCGGCCTGGTGATTCTCGTTTCGGGCGGCCGGCTTTTCGATCTTCCTTACCGCAAGCTCCGGGTAATCGAACGGCTGAGGGAAGTGACAAACAATACATTGTTTCCCCCCGGATTCGCGCTCCAAAGCATCAAGCGGAAAAGGATCGATCCCGGCGACTGCGTGCGCTGTTGCCGACCCGGAGGTTCCGGCCGGCAACGCCAGCACCGACGCAGACGTTGGAGCGGTTTTCATACTCGGCCAACTCAAATCGCTCCCGAATCCCTCGGAATATTTCTTGTAGATTGCCTTGTGACACTTACCGCACACCTCCGACGACGTGGCCGCTCCGTCGGGAAACGTCAGCGATTGGGCTGCGAATGCGACCCGGCTGAATCCGATCGAGTCCTGTGGTGTGTGATTCGGGGCAGTGTCGATTAGGCTGGCCACGCCCGCCAACGCCGGAAGTACAATGAGGTGCAGCGGTCGCCAGCGCATCGCGCCTCTACTCCTGTTCGAGATTGACCAACGGTGTCGCCGACGTTTAGTCGCGGAGCGGTATCCCCAATCAGTAGATCGGTTTTCAGAAACGCACCTTGATCTTGATCAAGACACACAGCACCGCCACGCGGCAGGCCGTCGCCGATCTGCCGGCGCGAATGAATTAGGGCCGGGCGCTTCCGCCTAACGCCCGCGGGCTTCGTACAGACCGGCGGCGTTTCGCCAATTGATCACCTTCATGAACGCGTCGACGTCGGCCGCGGCCAGAGTTGTCAGGGGCGGCCGAAATGGCTACTGTGTTGTCAGAAACTGAGGTTCATATGGGGAATATCGATGGATTCCATGGCACCCAACGTATCATCGGCCCGGCAGAGATCCGATAAGACAACGATCCGGTCTTGTTGAATGAAATCTGCGCCAAAGAAACAGCGCCCGTCCGAACGTAAGCCGAGCGCGAGAGACTCGCGCAGCGACATCCGCGCGCCGATCCGGACGGATGACCCGCATTTTCTTCACGCCCTGTTTGACACGATGCGTGATCCCGCATGGTTCATGGATGCCGATTGTCGTCACCTCATCGTGAATGCGGCCTGGTGCCGGGCCACCGGGATTCAAGCCAAGGACGCCATCGGCAAAACGCCTCACGACCTCATGCCGCCCGCAGTTGCAGCCAGAACGGTCGCAGCGGCTCAAGAAGCAATGGCGAGTGGCAATGCGATTCGCCACGAGCAGATGCTTGAGGACAGGCAAGGCGGAAACAGGTGCTACTCCTCCAACATCTCGGTGCTGCGCAACCGGGACGGTAAGGCTCTCGGAACCGTTGGCTCGTCCCACGACATCACCGCCGAGAAAGAGGCCGAACTCAAACTCATCGATCTCAACGCCACGTTGAAAGGCCTCGTGGCCGAGCAAACGTCTGCCCTGGCCGAAAGCACGGCAAACCTGCTCGGTATTTCCGAGAACGCGCCTGTCGGCATCCTGGTGCTGGGCCAAACGCATTTCGTCTTCGCCAACCAGCATGCCGCGCGGATTCTGGGCTACACCGTCGAGGAATTCGAACAGGTCCCGATCAGCGATGCCATCCACCCCGATTATCGGGAGATGATGACCGAGCAAGCCCTCAGGCGGCTGGCCGGCGAAGACGTGCGAAGCACATATGAAGCCATTGCCCTGGCCAAGGACGGACGCGAAGTTCCCATTGAACTCCATGCCGCCGTTACCCTCTGGAACGGGCAGCGCGTCGTGATGGTGTTTGTCGCCGACATCACCGCGCGCAAGCGGGCAGAGCAAGCCCTGAGCGAGAACGAATTCAACTTGCGCGCAGTCATGGACAATGCGCCCGTCGGAATCACCATGTTTGGCGACGGGCACTATAGCTATGTCAATCGACATGCGGCGAAGACCTTAGGCTATGCCGCCGAGGAACTCGTGAGAATGTCCTACTTCGATCTGCTCCACCCCGACGAGAGGCCTGCCGCGCACGACCGGCACCGCCGCCGCTTGGCGGGTGAAACGCCCCCGAGCACCTATGAGACCATCGTGCTCCCGAAGGACGGTCGGCAAATGCGCATCGAGATTCGCACTGCCACCACAATTTGGAACGGACGCCCCACCGTCATGGCATTCGCGATCGACATCACCGCACGCAAGCAGGCAGAGGACGATCTGCGACAGAGCGAAGCCCGATTCCGCTCACTCGTTGTCGCATCGGCCGACGTGATTTGGCATGCAGACGCCACGGGCAACCCGATCGGTGAAAACCTGAGCTGGTGCGCGTTTACAGGACAAAAGACGGAACATCTGCGGACTGGGTGTTGGCAGGAAGCGTTCCATCCCGATGGCCTCGTACGCGTGCGGGAGATATTGAGTTTGGCGACCGCCCAAAAATCACCTTACCAGATCGATACCCGCCTGAGGCGCTTCGACGGAGAATGGCGCGATGTGGCGATATCCGTGGTGCCCGTCATTGGAGAAGACGGTATCGTCCGCGAGTTGATGGCGTCATGCACGGACATCACCCAGCAGCGTCTCCTGCAGGAGCAACTTGCCGCAGCGACGAAACTGGAGGCCATCGGCAAGCTGACGGGGGGCATGGCCCACGACTTCAACAACTATCTCGGCGTGATCATCGGCAACCTCGACCTGCTCAAGGCGGGCGGGAACCTTGGTGAGGCGGCGTCGCGTTTACTCGATGGCTCGCTGAAGGGCGCTTGGCGTGCCGCAGAATTAACGCGGAGTCTGCTCGCGTTTGCCCGACGGCAGCCGCTCGCGCCCCAGGTTGTACAGGTGAGCGGGCCTATCGCCGCCACCATTGATTTGCTGACGCGCACCGTTGGCGAGCAGATCACCATCAGGGCAGATCTCGCCGTCGACCTCTGGCCGACGCTGATTGATGTTTCTCAACTGGAGAGCTCCATCGTCAATCTTGCGACGAACGCTCGGGATGCGATGCCGCATGGCGGGACCGTGACAATCTCGACCCGCAATGTGACCCTTAACGCATCGTCCGCAGCGGCGACGATCGCGGTCGCCCCCGGCGACTACATCCTCATTGAAGTCGCCGATGCCGGCGCGGGAATGCCGCCCGAAGTCTTGGCGCAAGTGTTCGAGCCGTTTTTCACCACCAAGGGCGCCGGGCACGGCACGGGGCTTGGCCTCAGCATGGTGTATGGCTTTATCAAACAGTCTGGGGGCCATATCCGGATCAACAGCGCGATCGATCAAGGCACCGTCGTGCGGATTTATCTGCCGCGGACCGAAGATACCCCGATCGTGACGCCTGTCGCGCGGAGCAGGAAAGCACTCCCGGGTGGGGCGGAAACCATCCTCCTGGTCGAGGATAATGAAATCCTGCGGGAGGTCACGCGGGCACAGCTCGCCTCCCTCGGGTATCACATCATCGAAGCCGAGAACGGCCCGGCAGCGATGCAGACTCTCAGCCATGGGCAGGTCCATGTGGACCTCTTCTACACGGATATTGTCATGCCCGGACAACTCAATGGCTACGAGCTGGCGAAGCGCGCGCGCGCATTGCATCCGGACCTCAAGGTAATGATGACTTCGGGCTTCCCGGGAGAAAAATTGCGGACGGGCGCGGCAGAGATCCCCGATTGCACGTCGTTGAGCAAACCCTACCGCTTCGCGGACCTCGCCCGGATGGTCCGCGAAACCCTCGACGGCGGGTCACCCTAGTCTATCCGACATACGGTGGTCGCGCCCCGGCCTAACGCCCGCGGGCTTCGTACAGTCCGGCGGCGTTTCGCCAATTGATCACCTTCATGAAGGCGTCGACGTAGGCCGCGGCCCGCGCGCCATAATCCATGTGGTAGGCATGTTCGTACATGTCCAACGCCAGGATCACCGCGCCATCGGCCGTGGTCATGGTGTGATCGGCCGACCACTGATTGATCAATCGGCCGAGACGCGGCGAGTACGCGAGCAGCACCCAGCCCGACCCTCCGCCCAAGGCCTTGCCCATGGCGCTGAATTCGAAACGCCATTTGGCGACACTGGCGAAATCGCGCTCAACGGCGCCGGCGAGGTTTCCCGTGGGGTCGCCGCCTTGCCCGAGACTGGCGAAATAAGCCTCATGGAGGATCATCGAGTTCGCGGCCATGAGTTGCTCGCGTTTAAGGCCGTTGATCAGGAATCCGTCGGCCTTATCGAAATCGAGGGCTTGGAGCTGCTGATCGATGGCATTGAGGCGGCGCACCGCACCGGAATAATTGTTGTCGTAGTGGCTGGTGATGAGGTTGGCCGACAGCCCGGCGATGGCCTTGGGGTCGACCGACAGCGGCAGCGGCTTGTAACCAGCCGGTGAAACCGCGGGTGAAACCGCGGTCTGGGCGACGGCGGGCATATTCTTCAATTCCAGGACGGCAGCGCCGGCCGCGGCGAGGGCGAGGGTACCTCCGGTGCGAACAAAATCTCTTCGATCCATGGCGAACCTCCGTAAAGTGGATTTTGCCGAACGGGTACGGTGAACTCTTTTGCCGGCCGCAGTCTAGACCCGGGCTGGAAAAAAGCTTACGATCCTTTCTTCCGGGGTGCGCAGACTCCCGGCCCTCCCAGACGCATGTCGTCCAAGTCTGCCAGACAACTCGAGTGATCGGGGCTGGCACGGACTTGACCGATCCTCGCGAGACGCAAGGGAGTTTCCAGATGAAATGGATTACACGCGAACGCCCAAAAATCGACCGCATCGCCTGCCCGTGGCTGGTCGCCCGCTACATCGACGTGGAGCCTGAATTCCTTTTTGTGCCCGGCGATCAAGTGCTGGGAATCGCGGCCAAGACCGGAGCTATTCCTTACGATATCCCCGGGGTGGAGCTATCCCACGAGGGCGAGCTTTGCAGTTTTGACATTTTCCTCAGGCGCTACGGCCTCCACGAGGAGTCCTTGAAGCGCCTGGCGGTGATTGTCCGCGGCGCCGATACCGACCGGCTGGAGCTCGCGCCGCAAGCGGCGGGACTGCTGGCGATCTCGCTGGGCCTATCGCGGCTGTTCGCCGACGATCACGAAATGCTCAAGCACGGCATGGTCATGTACGATGCGCTGCACGCTTGGTGCCGCCAGGGCCGAAGCGAAACGCACACGTGGTCGCCGGCGGCCTGAGCGGCAATGTCGTCCCAAGGCTTGTCCTTGGGAGCCAGGGTTACCGGAGCGCGGCGTCAACCACCGGCGATCTCGTCGTAAAGATCGCGCCAGGTTGGGTTAGTCTCTTCGATCTTGTTCGTCTTCCATCGGCGCGGCCAGCCCTTGATGGTCTTTTCGCGTTGGATGGCCGACCTTGGGTCTTCAAACGATTCGAAATAGACCAGATCGTGGACCTTGTGGGCTTTCGTGAAACCCTTCACGGCACCCTGCTTGTGCTCAAAAACGCGGCGCACGAAGTCATTAGTTACGCCGACGTAGAGCGTTCCGTTGCGCTTGCTCGCCAGGAAATACACATGGAAGTTCTTCGCCACATGGAGAGTCTACTACCCTGGGCCCCCGGAATAAATCCGGGGGCGACGGCGGAGTTTTACTCCGCCGCCTCGCGGTTCGCGCTGCCGTTATCACCCGACTTCGGCAGCCAGCGCAGGATCGGCTTGCGCGCGGCCTTGGTTTCGTCCAGGCGCCGGCGTGGCGCCAGCTGCGGCGCCGCCTTGAAGGCGGCCTCGGCCGTGCCGCTTTTGGCCTTGCGCGCGAGATGCAGAAGCGAGTCAATAAATTGGTCGAGCGTCGCCTTGCTTTCGGTTTCGGTGGGCTCCAAGAGCAGCGCGCCGTGCACCACCAGCGGGAAATACATGGTCGGCGGGTGGTAGCCTTCGTCGATCAAGGCCTTGGCGATATCGAGCGTGGTCACGCCGGTGCCCTTGAGGAAGCGGTCGTCGAAAACGGCTTCGTGCATGCACGGGCCTTCGAAGGCCGGCGTCAGTTCCGCCGAGAGGCGCGCCAAGAGATAGTTGGCATTGAGTACGGCATCGCCCGAGGCTTGTTTCAGCCCGTCGATGCCCATGGCCATCATGTAGGCGACCGCCCGCACAAACACGCCGAACTGCCCCTGATAGCCTTTCATGCGGCCGTAACTTTGTTTGGCCGCGCCGTAGCCGGCACGTTCCTCGGCGTCGTAACGCTCACCCGCTCGCACCACCATCGGCACCGGCGCGAAGGGTGCGAGCTTGGCCGAGAGCACCGTCGGCCCGGCGCCGGGACCACCGCCGCCGTGGGGCGTCGAGAAGGTCTTGTGCAAGTTGATGTGCATGGCGTCGACACCGAGGTCGGCGATGCGCAAGCGGCCGACGATGGCGTTGAAGTTGGCGCCGTCCATGTAGAAATAGGCCCCGGCGTCATGGATCAGTTTGGCAATCTCGATGCAGTCGCGCTCAAACAGCCCGCAGGTATTGGGGTTGGTGATCATCACCGCCGCGATTTCCGGACGCAAATGCGCCTTGAGCGCGGCTATGTCGACCCGGCCTTCGGCATTGGCCGGGATGGCTTCGACGGCATAGCCGCACAAGGCCGCCGTGGCCGGGTTGGTGCCGTGGGCGGATTCCGGCACCAATACGGTCTTGCGATGGCCTTGTCCGCTCGCTTCGTGCGCCGAGCGGATGCACATCAGCCCGCAAAGTTCGCCGTGGGCGCCCGCGGCCGGCGACATCGCCACCGCCGCCATGCCGGTTAGTTCCTTGAGCCAAGTCGCGCAGGTGTCGATCAGCTCCAATGCGCCCTGGACGGTCGAGACCGGCTGGAAGGGATGGATATCGGCGAAGCCGGGAAGGCGCGCCATCTTTTCGTTGAGCCGCGGATTGTGCTTCATGGTGCACGAACCCAGCGGATAGAAGCCGCTGTCGATCGAATAATTCTTTTGCGAAAGCCGGGTGTAATGGCGGACGACATCGGGTTCGGACAACCCCGGTAAACCTATCGGCTGGGTGTTTTTCAAACCGCCTAAGCGCTCATTGACTTTCGGAGCCTGGGGCAAGTCCACGGCGGTCATGCCCGGCGTGTCTTGCTCGAAGATCAGGCCCTGTTCGAGTTGCAGGCCGCGGTGGCCGCTGGCGGTGGTGGGCATGGTCATGACAGCACCTCCTTCAGGGCGCCGACAAGGGTTTCGATATCGGCCGCGGTATTGGTCTCGGTGGCGGTGAGCAGCAAGAGATTGGCAAGCTCCGGATACGTCGGATAGAAGCGCGAAGCCGGTACGCCGCCAAGGATGCCGCGCTTAGCGAGCGCTTCGACCACGCCGGCGGCGGGCTTGGGCAGCATCGCCGCGAACTCGTTGAAGAAGGCGCTCGGCAACACCCGCACACCCGGCAGCTTCTCTATTTTCTCGGCCAAGGTCACGGCCATGGCGTGATTGAGCTGGGCAAGCCGCGTAAACCCGGCCTCACCCAACAGCGTCATGTGGGTGGTGAAGGCCAGCGCGATAAGTCCTGAGTTGGTGCAGATGTTGGAGGTCGCTTTCTCGCGGCGGATGTGCTGCTCGCGGGTCGAGAGCGTCAACACCCAGCCGCGGCGGCCGTCTTCATCGGTGGTCTCGCCGCACAGCCGGCCCGGCATCTGGCGCAAAAACCGCTCGCGGGTCGCGAACAAGCCAACGCCCGGTCCGCCGAAGCTCATGGGACCGGCCAGCGATTGGCCTTCGCCGACGACAATGTCGGCGCCGATGCGCCCCGGCGGCGTGATCAATCCCAGGGCAACCGGTTCGGTGACGCAGACCACCAAGAGCGCGCCCGCCTTGTGGCAGGCCTCGGCCAGGGCCGAATGATCTTTCAGATGGCCGAAGAAGCCCGGCGTCTGCACGACTACACAGGCATGCTCCGAGGTTACGCGACCGATGAGGTCTTCGATGCCGGTGGGGTCGGGCGCGAGGCAGTCCACAGCGACGTCCAGGAACTTCATGGTGGTCGCGGTGACGTCGCGGTAATGGGGATGCACGCCGCCTGAAACCAGCGCGGCGTTGCGCTTGGTGACGCGGGCGGCCATGGCGACCGCCTCCGCGCAGGCGGTCGCGCCGTCGTACATCGAGGCGTTGGCGACCTCCATGCCGGTGATCAGCGCGACCTGGGTCTGGAACTCAAAAATCGCCTGCAGCGTGCCTTGGCTGATTTCCGGCTGGTAGGGCGTATAGGCCGTGAGGAATTCACCGCGCTGGATGATGTAGTCCATGGCGGCCGGCGTGTGATGGCGATAATTGCCGGCGCCGAGGAACGCCGGAGCCGCGCCGCAATTCAGATTCTTAGCCGCCATGACCCCAAGCGCGCGCTCGACTTCCATCTCGCTGGCGGTGTCGGGCAGATTGAAGCGCGCCTGCGCCAAAGCCGCCTTGGGCAGATCGCGGAACAATTCGTCGACCGAGGCGGCGCCAATGGCGCCAAGCATATCGCGGCGATTGGTCTCGCTTAAGGGCAGATAACGCATGGCGGAGTCCTCAAAAGTTTTTTAGGCGCTGAGTTCGGCGACGAACTTATCGTAGGCGGCCTGATCCATGAGGCCGTCCAACTCCTTGGCATCGGCGATCTCGATCTTGAAGAACCAACCCGCGCCCTCGGGATCGCTGTTCACGGTTTCGGGCGCGAGCGGTAAGGCGGCATTGCCTTCCTTGACCGTGCCGGACACGGGCGAATAGACCTCGCTCGCGGCTTTCACCGATTCGACCACGGCGGCTTCACCGCCGGCTTTTACTACTTTCCCTGCCGTCGGCACTTCGACAAAGACAATGTCGCCGAGCTGGCCTTGCGCGAATTGGGTGATGCCGACGGTTCCACTTTGGCCTTCAACCTTGATCCATTCGTGGTCCTTGGTGAATCGCTTCTGACCCATGGGAATCCCCTTTAAATTTATGGCTTGAAATAGCGGTGCGGCACGAACGGTAGGGCGGCGACTTCGCCCGGCAACGGCTGACCGCGCACGAGCAAGCTGATCTTGGTTCCGGTCTTGGCGTAGGCGGAGTCGACATAACCCATGGCGACCGGCCCGTTGACGCTGGGTCCAAAGCCGCCGGACGTGATCTCGCCGATCTTGTCGCCCTTCTCATTCTGAATTTCGGTGTGAGCGCGGGCAGGCGCGCGACCGAGCGGCTTAATGCCGACACGCTTCTTGGCCGCGCCCGCTTTGATCTGATCGAGGATTTTGGCCGCCCCCGGGAAGCCGCCCTCGGCGCGACGCCGCGCGCCGATCACCCAATTGAGCGCGGCCTCGCTGGGCGTGGTCGTGGTGTCGATGTCGCTGCCATAGAGGCAGAGCCCCGCCTCCAGCCGTAACGAATCGCGGGCACCCAAGCCGATGGGCTGGACGCCGGGCCTAGCCAGCAAGGCCTTGGCCAGGGCTTCAGCGGCCGCCGCCGGAGCTGAAATCTCAAAGCCGTCCTCGCCGGTGTAGCCCGAGCGGAAGAGGCGCACAGCTGTTCCCGAAAAGTTATCCACAAGGCTGGTCATGAAACCCATGGCCGCAGCGGCCGGAATGAAATGCGCGAGGGTAGTGGCCGCAGCCGGCCCCTGGAGGGCGAGGAGCGCCGCCTGGTCGTCGCGGGTGAGCACCGCACGGCCCCTCAGGCTCGCGGCGATATGGGCGAAGTCGGCGTCCTTGCAGGCGGCATTGACGACCAGGACCAGCGCATCTTCCATCCCGGGCTCGCCAGGGCGGGTGACCATGAGATCGTCGATTATGCCGCCCTGCTGGTTGAGCAGCACGGTGTAGCGGATCTGGCCGGCCGCAAGGCCCTTGAGATCGCCGGGCACCAGGGTTTCCATGGCGGCGGCGACGTCGGCGCCCCGCAGCACCGCCTGGCCCATATGCGAGACATCGAAAAGCCCGGCCTGATCGCGGGTATGCAGATGCTCCTTGAGCACACCCAAGGGATACTGCACCGGCATGTTATAACCGGCGAACGGCACCATCTTCGCGCCCAGCGCGATGTGCAGCGCCTCAAGCGGCGTGGTCTTCAGATTTTCCGCGAGCTGGTTGTCGGCCACACTGGCTCTCCACAAAAGTCGGACCGCCCTTGGCGCCGGAAGTTCGGAAAATCGCGCGGATTCCGAGTCCCGGCATCGGGCGCCCTCCTCTGTCGGAGTACCTGAAAGATTCACCGGAAGTTCGGATTCACAAACGACGCGGTGAATCCATCCGGCTTACATCTTCGGTGAGGCGGAATAGTCCCCGCCTGCTTTCCAGAGTACCAATCCCTCGCGGTCCGGGTGCCTGAGAGGTTCCGAGGGCGGTTGCTCCTTCGGCGCCGACTCCACAACAAACGGAGCCGAACTCTTCCACGGGGGTATGCGGTAGATGGGCAGTGTGGCTTAAGTCAACGCGCGCGGTCAACGGCGGCAACACCGCGGGAAACCTGGACGGGGTCGATTTAGCGTGCGCGCGAGCGATTGTATTCCAGTTGAGCGGCGTCGGGCTGAAAGCCGACATAAACGTCGAAGGCCGCGCCGGCCTGATCCTTTTTCAACGGAATCACCGCACGCACGCCCGACTCGGTGAAGGTTTCGCGCGTCGCCGGCCGGGCCGGAAGCTTGCGGTTGATCGCTATGATCCGCTTGCCGTCGGGGCTGGGGAAAAATTGCGGGATCGCGACAAAATAGTAGAGCGGCGCCGTACCGGCCTTGGCCGCCGGACCGCCGGTGACGGCAAAGTCGATGTCGAATCTCACTTCGACCTCGTCATCGTCGTAGATGCACTGCCCCTTGAATCCGACGATCTCGGCTTGATATTCGATGTCGCTGACGTCCCGGCCGGGTCCATCCTTGAACTTGGTCACGCTGGCGGTGGCGCTATCCACCCGCACCGGCGGACAGGGCGGGACAATCCCGCGGTTGCAGCCGGCAAGGGCAGCCATTGTGACCAGCACGGGTATGGCGAGTATGGATCGGCGCGCAGCGGGTGAACGAGGGATCAATATGGGGCCTTCAGCATTTGGGCTTCGGAGGGGAATCTGGTCAATGCGGCTTTTGGCTGAGATTGTCTTTAACGGCTCCCTGGGCAAAGCTGTCGCCCAAGCTTTCACCTAGAGGCCGGATTTGCTATCAGAGCGCGCGAAACGGCGCCAGCGGTGAATTCTATAGACTGGCTGCCTGCGAAACTAGGGCATTTCCCGGTGAATGCCTGCCCCGTATCCTATATGCATCATCTCCTTCGCCCTTAAGCCTGCACAGATCCCATGGCCGTTTATACCGAAGTCTCCGACGAAGACCTGAAGGCGTTCGCCGCCGCCTACGCCATTGGCGAAATCGTGAGCTACAAGGGCATTGCCGAAGGCGTCGAGAATTCCAACTACATGCTGCAGGCGGCCTCGGGCACGTTCATCCTGACGCTCTATGAACGCCGGGTCGATCCGGCGGATCTTCCGTTCTTTCTCGGCCTCATGGAACACCTCGCCCGCGCGGGCGTGCCGAGCCCGATTCCCTTAAAGGGCCGCGATGGCCAAGCCTTGCGGACACTGTGCGGACGCCCCGCCGCGATCATCAGCTTTCTCAGCGGCATGTGGCCGCGCCGGATCACGGTTGATCATTGCGCTGCCTTGGGGACGGCGCTGGCCGGGCTCCATCGGGCCGGCATGAGCTATGCTTTGAGGCGCGAGAACACGCTCTCAGTGGCCGGGTGGCGCGATCTTTATGGGCGCACCGGCACGGCCGCCGAGACCATCGAGGCGGGTTTGGGCAAAATGGTCGCCGGCGAGTTGGAGGCCTTGGCCAAGGCCTGGCCGGCACCGGGCGCGCTGCCGGCCGGCATCATCCATGCCGATCTTTTTCCCGATAACGTGTTCTTCCTCGACGGCAAGTGCTCGGGCCTCATCGACTTCTACTTCGCCTGCAACGATTTCCTGGCTTACGACATCGCGATCTGTCTCAACGCCTGGTGTTTCGAGCCTGAAGGCGCCTTCAATATTACCAAGGCCCACCGACTGATTTCGAGCTATGGGGCGGTACGCCCCCTTGCGCCCGCCGAGAAGAGTGCTTTGCCGATTCTCGCGCGCGGCGCCGCCATGCGATTCTTGCTGACGCGCCTTTACGACTCGGTCAATACGCCGCCCGGCGCCATGGTCAAACCCAAGGATCCGCGGGAATATTTGAAGAAGCTGAACTTCCACCGCGGTGTGACGGACCTCTCAGCCTACGGCTTGAGCTGAGATGACCGGCGAAAAGATTACTGGGGCTAAGCTTGCCGTCGAGATCTTTGCCGACGGCGCCTGCCTTGGAAACCCGGGACCTGGTGGATGGGCGGCGATCCTGCGGTTTGACGGAAGCGACAAGGAAATTTCCGGCGGCGAGCTTTACACCACCAACAATCGCATGGAACTCATGGCGGTGATCGCCGGCCTCAAGTCCTTGAACCGGTCCTGCCGCGTGGCCGTCACGACCGACAGCCAGTACGTGCAAAAAGGCATCACCGTGTGGATTCACGGCTGGAAAAAACGCGGCTGGCGCACGGCCGACAAAAAGCCGGTCAAAAACGTCGATCTTTGGCAAATCTTGGATGAAGCGCGCGCCGCGCACCAGGTCAGCTGGTATTGGGTCAAAGGCCACGCCGGCCACGCCGAGAATGAGCGGGTCGATGTGCTGGCGCGCAACGAGGCCGAAAAAATCCGCGATAGCGGAGCCATCTAGACCGGATACAAATTGTGGCGAAACGGATTTTTCAAGTCTTGTTTTCACGAATCCTTCAGCCCATCCTATCGCAACAAACCGTTATTTAGACTCGGTGATGAGATCGATGGGATCCGCCCGCGCCAAAAGTAAAACCGGGTATTTGGCCGGCCAGTTGCTGGTGGCCATGCCCGGCATGTCCGACCCGCGCTTCGAGAAGGCCGTCATCTACATGTGCGTCCATTCACTCGAAGAAGGCGCCATGGGCCTGATCGTCAACAAACCCATGCCCGACGTGCGCTTCGGCGACATACTGCAGAATCTAAAAATCACGCCGCGCTCCAACAGCTGCGGCGACATCCAAGTGCATCGCGGCGGGCCGGTGCAAACGCAGATGGGCTTCATCCTGCACTCGGGCGACTACCAAAAACCCGGAACACTGGCGGTCGACAGCGAGATCTGCCTCAGCACCACCACCGATATCCTCCGCGCCATCGCCGACGGCAGTGGGCCGCAGAAGAATCTGATGGCCTTGGGCTATGCCGGCTGGGACTCGCGCCAACTGGACGACGAGGTCAAGCGCAACGCCTGGCTCAACGTGCCTGCCGATGCCGATCTGCTGTTCTCAAGCGACTACGACAGCAAGTGGGCGAAAGCGCTGGCGAAGCTTGGCATCGCCGCCCACCAACTATCGTCAGTTGTCGGACACGCTTGAGAGCCTGTTCGATTTAAATTAAATCGCAATCCCGCTCGTAGGCGGGGCCTGATGAAGATTTCGCAATTTTCTAGAGCGAACAGCGATTATTCGGAATCGTGCTGTTCGCTCTAACCGTTTGTTTGAGCATCGCTTTCTCCGAAAACCGGAAGTCCACTTTTCGGCGCGATGCTAAACGCGAACTTTCACGGCAAACGCGGTGAGGGCCGTATCCGTAGGATTGTGCCAGGCATGCATCGCATTGCGCTGGACAAGGACATTGCCGGCTTTCATCGTGATTTCGCCCTCGTCCGTGACATAAGTGATTTCGCCACTCAGGAAGAAAATATAGACGATCGACGCACTGCGCTCCCAGCCTTTGAGGGCCGCCCGGTCGAATTTAGTCTTGGCAGGCTGAATTGTGAAAAAGTAAGCGCGCGTTCCGCCCGCCGGCAAATCACCCGCGGGTCCAACCGTTGGCAGCAGCGCCTTGGGGTCTTGGGGAAGAATCGGACCGAGCGGTTCGCCAGCGCTGGTGTTCCACATCTGGTCACGCTTTATGACCTCATCCTTACTAATGTAGGACTTTCCCATTGAGTTATTGCTTGTGACGACAAGGCGAATCATCTCGGATGAAGCGGTGGTCGCTGTGGCTGCGGGGGCTTTTCGCGAACCCAGTCCCAAAGCCGCGCTCAGGATTGCCGCGACTCCAAGCGTGGATTTATGAAGAACGCTGCGACGATCAGCGGTCACCACGCCCTTTTCCACGTTTAGAAGACTCTCTAAATGATCCATGATTTCGAACTCCGTTAAGCATCGGTGAATCCGGAAATTTCAAAAAGCCTATTCGTGGCGCGCTCACTTGATGGATATCTGCCGGCAGCTTCCTGCTTCTATGCGCCAGTCACTATTTGCCGATCAAGATTGGAGAATCATCTTGGAAGTCAGTTCCTTGATCTGCGTGACGCCGGCCTGGCCCATCGCGGTCGATACTTCGGTTCGTAGAATTTCCAGCACACGCTCAACTCCAGGCTGCCCGAAAGCGCCGAGGCCCCAAAGATATGGTCGCCCGACACCGACCGCTGTCGCGCCCATCGCCAGAGCTTTGACGATGTCCATGCCGCGGCGGAAACCGCTGTCAATCAGAATGGGGATTCTACGGTTAACGGAGGCAGCGATGTCCGGCAGCGCGCGGATCGTGGAGAAGCCACCATCGTCGTCGCGGCCACCATGGTTGGAAATTACAAGGCCATCGAAACCATATTTTACGCAAAGCGCCGCGTCTTCCGGGTCCATGATGCCCTTCAGAAGCACTTTCATCTTAGTGGTGTCGCGCAAACGCCGCGCCCTATCCCAATCCAAATTGCTGGAACTGAACACCTGACCCTTGAACATTTCCGGCGTGATTTGCGAGTAATTTGGCTTCGCCAAAGTATTTCCGCCGCCGTTGGGTCCACTATGGCACTCGATGCATTCGCGCTTATCCATACGACGCATGCGTGCCTGCGTTTCATTTTTCCGCGTGGAAATCACATCAACCGTGATCGCAGCGACCGGCGAGCCCGCTCGTTCGGCGCGGGCGAGCAGGGATTTGGCGATCTCGAAACTTGAGGTAGCATAGAGCTGAAACCAGATCGGGCTGCCGCGCGCCGCGATGCATTCCTCGATACCATATGATGCGACCGTCGAGAGCATCTGGATATGTTTGCCTTTCCCGGCCGCGCGCGAGACCGCCAATTCGCCATCGGGATGGAACGCGGCATTGCTGCTGGTCGGACAGACAAAGATCGGCGAGTCCCACTTCTGTCCAAATAATTCAATGCTGCTGTCGACCTTGGAAACATCGCGCATGCGGTAGGGGCGCAAAGCGAACCTTTGAAAATCAGCACGGTTGGCCCGCAGTGTCGATTCGCCATCGGCACCGGTGGTTAGGTATCCAAAGTGCGCCGGCGGAACATTGGCGTGGGCGAGCGCTTCGAAGTCAAATGCGCTAATGGCTTCCAGCGGCGTCTTTAGAAGGTAGCCCGGATCAATTGGCCCCCACATCATCGGATCGGTCGCCCGCAGGACGGACTCGCCGTCCTGGGCATAGGAGGCCGTCACCGACGCTAAGAGCGGACTGCTTGCCAAGAATTGCAAAAACAGCCGACGGCTCGTGTTTGGATCCGAATGCCAATTCATGATGAAGCATCCCCCGATTTTCGAAGCGGAATTCCCCAATTAACCCCGGGCCGTGGCGAACAGTAGCGCTTTCTTGAGACTCGCGAAAGGCGCGCATTCAAGGGGTGGCGGGCCGCCGGCCGGCGATAAACCGGAAGTCCAGTTCGCCTGAAAATGGTCTAGATTCGCCCGCGTAACGCAGCCAGGCCATCCAGGGCTTTGGCTTCGCCCAGCGCGGCCAGCGTCGGTGTCCCCGAAAAGATTCTTTGAGCGGCGCGCGTGATGCCGGCCGCATTGACATCCTCAACCTTGGCGATGATCTCCGCGGTCGTCAAAGGCCGGCCGTAGACCATGATCTGGCGAGCGTTCTGGGCACAACGGCTGCCGGGACTTTCCAGCGACATCAGGAGCCCGGCCTTGATCTGAGCACGGGCGCGCTTGACTTCGTCCTCGGAGATCGCCTCGGCGACCTTCCTGATTTCATCGCGCAAGACCGGAACGAGTTTGGGCACGTCCCCCTGGCCGGTCCCGAGGTAGATCGAGAACACGCCGGAGTCGGAGAACGATTGGGCGCTGGAAAAGACTGAATAGGCCAGTCCGCGTTTCTCCCGGATTTCCTGGAACAGGCGCGAGGACATACCTTCGCCAAGCAGCGTCGACAGCGCAGCGACATTGTAAAAATCGGGATCGGCGTGGGCGACGCCGCCGTATCCTAGAACCACGTGGATCTGTTCGAGCTCGCGCGGCTGGCGGAAATCGCCGCCGGCATAGCGCCCGGCGATCTCACTGACGGCGGAGCGGCGCGGCAGGGCGGCAAAGGCCGCTTCGATCAGGGCGACGAAGGTATCATGATCGACCGCGCCGGAGGCCGAGGCCACCATATTATCTGCGGCGTAGTTGCCCGCCATATAGTCCTTGAGCCGTTGCGGCGTCACCGCGCGCACCACCGCCTCGCGGCCCAACACCGGCCAGCCCAGAGGCTGGTCGGGGAAAGCGGCGGCCTGAAAGTGATCGAAGATGATGTCGTCGGGGGTGTCGTCGGCTTGATTGATTTCCTGCACGACGACGTGTTGCTCGCGGGCCAACTCCTCGGCGTCCATGGCGGAGTTCAGAAGAATGTCCGATAAAATGTCGCCCGCCAACGCCAGGTCCTCCTTCAAGACCTTGGCGTAGTAGGCGGTGTGGTCGCGGCTGGTGTAGGCGTTGAGCTGGCCGCCGACGTTGTCCATCTCCTCGGCGATGGCCTGCGCGCTGCGCCGGGCGGTGCCCTTGAAGGCCATATGTTCGAGCAGGTGGGAAATGCCGTTGACCTCGGCGGTTTCGTGGCGTGTGCCGGCGGCCACCCACACCCCCACGGCCACGGTTTCCACCGAACTCATGGTATCGGTGGCCACGCGCAGTCCATTGGCAAGGGTTGAGACTTCGACGGTCATTCTGCTGATATTCCTAAGGCGCGGCTAAAGTTGGCGGGCGTGCTCACGGACGAAAGCTTTGACTTGATCTAGGTCGTTGGGCAGCGTTGTAAAGCGCTCGGGCCGCTCAAAAAGACCCGCGAGCGCCGCCGGCAGGGGCGGCTCGACGCCGGTCGCGGCTTTGACCGCCGCCGGGAACTTGGCCGGGTGCGCGGTCGCGAGCGTCAACCGCGGGGTCGCAGGGTCAAGCTGGGCGGCGCGCGCCGCATGGACACCGACCGCCGTATGCGGGTCGATCAGCCGGCCGGTGGCGCGGTAGACCTCGCCAATGACACGCTTGGTGCCGTCATCATCGAGCCGAAACCCTTCGAACATTTTGAGCATGTCGCCGTGGGCGCCGGCCGCGACCGTATAAGCGCCGCTTTGCTTCAGGCTGTCCATGAGGCGGATTACGGCGGCGGCGTCGCGGCCCAAATAGTCGAACAGCAGCCGCTCGAAGTTGGAGGAAATCTGGATGTCCATGGACGGGCTCAAGGTCGGCACAACGCCGTTCTTGGTCATGGCGCCGGTTTCGAAATAGCGCGTGAGGATGTCGTTGCTGTTGGATCCGACGGCGAATTTCGCGACTGGCAGACCCATGCGCGCGGCGACGTACCCTGCGAAAACATTGCCGAAATTCCCGGTCGGCACGGAGAAGGCGACGGCGCGGTGCGGCGCGCCGACATGTAGCGCCGCCCAAAAGTAGTAGACCACCTGGGCCATGATCCGTGCCCAGTTGATCGAGTTCGCCGCCGAGAGGTTGAACTCGGCGCGGAAGGCCTGGTCGGCGAACATGGCCTTCACCAGATCCTGGCAGTCGTCGAAGGTCCCCTTGATCGCGATGTTGTGGACGTTGGCAGCCGTCACCGTCGTCATCTGGCGGCGCTGGACATCCGAGGTTCGGCCCGCGGGGTGCATGATAAAAATATCGACGGCGGCGCGGTCCTTGGTGGCCTCGATGGCCGCTGAACCGGTATCACCCGAGGTCGCGCCGACGATGGTGGTGCGTTGGCCGCGCGCCTTGAGCACGCGCTCGAACATCAGGCCGACGACTTGGAGGGCGTAGTCCTTGAAGGCCAGAGTTGGGCCATGGAACAATTCCACCAGCCAGTGGTTGGCGCCAATCTGCGCGAGCGGCGCGACCGCTGGATGGGTGAAGCCGGCGTAGGCCTCGCGCGCAAGCGCCGCCAGGTCCGGCTCGAGCACACTGCCTTTGACAAAGGGCGCCATAATCCGGGCCGCCAGGCTTGCGTAGTCGAGGCCGGCCAGGGCGGCGATCTCGGCGCGCGAGAGCTGGGGCCATGCCGCGGGCAGGTAGAGGCCGCCGTCAGGGGCCAGCCCGGTCAGCAGGACGTCGTCAAAACCAAGCTCGGGGGCTCGGCCGCGGGTACTGACATAGCGCAACGAGCGAAGCTCCCCGGGCAAGGCCGAAAAGGCGACAAAAGGGGGCGGATACTACGCGCCGCCCCGGAAGGCGGCAACCGGAGCTCCCAAGTAATTAGGGTCAGAGAAAAATTATTAATTTTACTCTGACCCTAATTATGGGGTGGGGGGAATATGTGAGTGGTCGTCAAGGCTTAGCGTTACTTACGAGACTTCTTCTTGCCGGCTGTCAAATCGCACCCAAACGTGACCCCCTTTTCGCGTCCAATTCCGACCCCCTTGGCGGGCTGGAATAGGGGCTTATCCCCGTAGTGCATAGGAGGGCCCCGCGGCCGACGCCGCGCGCCGCAGCGAGCGCAGGCGGAGGCGGCCGTGG
>CAMDRB010000017.1 GCA_945906455.1 Caenispirillum bisanense | reverse complement strand
GCGCCGCGTCGTCTTCGCGTACCGCTCGAAACCCGCCACCGCCAAAGTCAGCTGCTTCATAGGAGCAATTCCTTTGCTTCACACCCGCATCAGACTAAGAATCACAAGGACCCTGGCGTGTCGATGACTTATTCAGAGTGTCCCTAGCGAATAATCGTACCAGGTACAGTTAATCTCCCCGCCGCTCCGCGTCCGCGACCGCTTTGTCGACAACGGAAATTGTCACCTTACTGCCACCGGGACCCGGTTGTTCGTGGCGAACAATGACCTGGTCGTCACGCACGACGCCCAAGTCGAATTCATCGGCGCCGAGGAGCGCCAGCGCGCGGCTTCCTTCCCAGATCAGCACGTAACCCTTGGCCGTACTTGCCGCCCACGTCTTGATTCTGGAATTGTACGGCTCCTCGCGCCACGCCGCGCTGTGATCCGGATCGGTGTAGATCAGGATGATGTCTGCCTCGGTCATATAGCCGAGAACCAGATGGGCGGTGGTCGGCTTCCACTCGTCGCCCAGGGCGGGGCTCAACAGATAGCTGCAATCGAAATCGGCGCAGGCTCCAGGGCGCCGCGCATAAATCTTGCACCCCTGGCCCCAATCGCAGTGGGTGCAGACCGTGCCTCGGGGCTTTTCCAACGCGGGAATGCCGAGAACCTTGCAACACAGCGTGCAATTCTCACAACTCCGGCCGGGGACAATATCGGGAAGCGGCATGGAATGAGGCGACGCCCGTCGTAGCCATCGGCGCCGCCGTATGCGGAGCCGATGGCTTCGTGCTTGCGATGGCCCATCCTCAGGCGAACGCCTTGAAGCGGACGGGCCCCCGTGAATTCCTATTTCAGATACGAGTAGTCGGCCGCTTTCATAAACATGCGGTCGATTTTGGCCACCAACGAGCCATCAGGTTCCGACTCGCTCCTGACTTTTACCCATTCCGGATCTTTGCCAAATGCGGCCCAAGCCTTGTCTTTTGCTTCAATACTGGGAAACGCCAGCACATAGATCATGGTGTTGGGTTGGTCGACGGGCGCCCAGAACGCGACCGGGGTCATGCCGTGTTTCACAAACAGGGCCTGCGTATGATCGCGGAAGCGCTTGTGCAAGCGATCCAACTTTCCCGGCGCAGCGATGTAAGTGCGCAGCTCGAATATTCGCGTGTCTTTGGCCATGGATGTCTCGGCAAAGTCCCGGCTTTGCGCAAACGCCGAAACTGAGCCTAAGCCAGCGCACAAACTCAACGCCGCTGCGCAGGCGATCGACCGCAAACTGATTTTCCTTATCTTTGGTAGTGGCATGAGACTTCTCCCTGGATGAATAGAAGTTTAAGCCGCAAATTCCCCGGTACGCCGCACATAATACGCCTTAACGGGAGGTGGCCAATATCTACTTTCTCATCCGCAATCACATTTTGAAGGGCAATTCGGGCGGACCACTACGCTCTCGCCCCGCGCAACACCCCTACAAGGCCCGGGACATCGACGCCCTTCTCTTGCCGGCTGACGGCATCCTCCAATAGCAAGACATCGAATCCCGTTCGCGCGGCGAGGCCTTCAACATAGGCAAGGCTGTGCCTGAACCGATGTTCGGCGCCGAGGGCAAAGCCATCGCCGTCGTGACGCTGAACGGTGAAGGCAAACAAGCCGCCGGGCGCAAGGTGTTGCCGCACGGCAGCAAAACCGCCGGCAAGGTCGCCGACGTAGGTCAGAACATCGGCGGCAACGATCAGATCGCAATTCGCGTCGAGATCATCGAGGGCGGCCATCATGTCGCCGACGGTTAGCTGATCGTAAATCTTCTTGGCTTCGGCGCCCTTGATCATGGCGGCGGACAGATCGACACCGCCCAGCCAGTGGGCCCGGTCGCGCAAGACCGCGCCGGCCAGGCCGGTACCGCAGCCCAGATCGAACGCGCGCGCAAACGTGCCCTCGGGCCGCGCCTTGTCGACGGCGGCGCGGATGATCTGAGGCGCGCGATACTTGAGTTTCTCGATCAAGGCCTTCTCAAAACGCGGCGCGTATTCGTCGAACAGGCGGCGCAGGTAAGCCTCGGGCAAGGTGTCAGGCGTGGTTTTGGTCAGCAAAGCGAGTTTCACCGCCGCTCCCATGGAGTCGGCGGGATCAAGCTTCAGATACGCCTCATAGGCCGGGATGGCGTCGTATTTGCGCTCGGCCTCCGCCAGCGTTTCGGCAAGAGCGAACCGGCCTTCGGGCCAGTTGGGGACCAGTTCAAGGGTCTGGGACAGGACCTCGGCGGCGGCGACCGCGTCACCGTCGCGACGCAGCAGCAAGGCGTAGGCAAAGCGGCGGTCGGCGGTCAGGTTTCCCGAGGACATGGGTCCTTATACACCCGGTTGCGCGACTCGCCGGAGGCCCGATTTTCACGATTCCATCATTGCGCGCCGAAGCATGAGCCAGTAGATCACCGGGCATGAAAACGCCGACCACCTCATTGCAGCCCGCCGAGTGGGAGCCCCACAGCGCCGTCTGGTCGGCCTGGCCGAGCCATGCGGAACTTTGGCTTGAGGACTTGGAACCGGCGCGCGCCGAAGTCGCGGCTTTGTTTCGCGCCGTCGCTGACAAGGACGCCCACGGCCGGCCGCGCGGTGAAGCCCTCAAGATTCTCGCCTGCGGCGACGAAGCCGTGGCCTCTGCCAAGCAAGCGCTCGCGGGCACAGGCGCCGAGATCGTCCCGGCGGTTTTTGGCGATATCTGGCTGCGCGATACCGCGGCGATCTTTGTCAGATCTTCCGGCAAGCTGGCCGCGGCTTGTTTTACCTTCAACGGCTGGGGCGGCAAATACGTACTCGCAGGCGACGGCGGCGTTGCGGCGTTTGTCGCCGCGCGCGCCGGCGTGTCCGCCACGGTCAATCCCTGGGTTTTGGAAGGCGGCTCCATCGATGTCGATGGCCAGGGCACATGTTTGACGACCCGCCAGTGCCTTCTCAATCCCAACCGCAACCCCGGCCTCAGCCAAGGCGAGATCGAGAATCGTTTGCGGGCTTCGCTCGGAATCGAAAAGCTGATCTGGCTCGGCGATGGCCTCGTCAACGATCATACCGACGGGCATGTCGACAATATCGCCCGCTTCATCGCGCCGGGCGTGGTCATGTGCATGGAACCGGCGGGGGCGGGCGATCCTAACCGCGACGCCCTGAAGGCAATCATCGCCGACCTCAAGGTCGCCACCGACGTCAATGGCCGCAAGCTGGAGATCGTGACGGTGCCGTCGCCCGGCCGCGTCGAGAACGCGGACGGCGAGGCCATTCCGGCCAGCTCCATGAACTTTTATATCGGCAATACCACTGTCGTCGTGCCGCTCTATGCCAGCGCCACCGACGACGCGGCGGTCGCAGCGATCGCCAAGGCATTCCCCGGACGGCGCACGGTGGGTTTGCCGGCCGGGCATGTTATAACCGGCGGCGGCTCGTTCCACTGCATCACCCAACAGCAGCCTCTTCCATAAGAGGAATAAGCAAAAATGAGCACGGTCAAAGTCGCGGCCATCCAATGCGCGTTTTCCGACGACATGGCGGAGAATATCGACCGCATTGCCGGATTTATCGAGCAGGCGGCAAAGGGCGGGGCGCAGGTGATCCTGCCCCCGGAACTTTTGCAGGGCCCCTATTTTTGCCGCGAAGAGAAGGAAAAACACTTCGATACGGCGTTTCCCGCGTCGAGCCACCCGGTTGTAGTGAAGCTGGCGGTGGTCGCCAAAAAACTCGGTGTCGCCATCCCGGCTTCGATCTTCGAGCGCGACGGCCAACATTTCTATAACAGTGTGGCGATGATCGATGCCGACGGCAGTGTGCTCGGCGTTTACCGTAAGAGCCACATTCCCGCCGGCCCGGGTTACGAGGAGAAGTTCTACTTCCGCCCGGGCAATACCGGTTTCAAGGTTTGGGCGACAAAGTTCGGCAAGATCGGCGTCGGCATATGCTGGGATCAATGGTTCCCGGAAACGGCGCGGGCCCTGATGCTGCTCGGCGCCGATATCCTGTTTTATCCCACCGCCATCGGTTCCGAGCCCGACAACGCCGCGCTCGACACTAAAGACTTGTGGCAGCGGGCCATGATCGGCCACGCCGTGTCCAACGTCGTGCCGGTGGTGGCCGCGAACCGCATCGGCAACGAACACGACCAGGTGTTTTACGGATCAAGCTTCATCGCCAATCACCGCGGCGACAAAGTCGCGGAGTTGGGGCGCTCCGACCAAGGGGTAATCATCGCCGGCTTCGACTTCGACGAAGTGCGGCGCAACCGCGCCGCCTTTGGGTTCTTTCGCGACCGCCGTCCCGAACTCTACGGCATCCTTGCCGAGAAATAGTTTCGCCGCCGCCTATTTCTTGCCGGATTTCAGATCCGCGGCATGGCGCTCGGTCTGTTCCATCACGCGCAGCAGATTGCCGCCCCAAATCTTCCCGATCTGCTCTTCGCTATAGCCGCGCCGGACCAGCTCCACGGTGACGTTGAACGTCTTACCGGCATTGCTCCAGCCGTCGATGCCACCGCCGCCGTTGAAGTCCGAAGAGATACCGACGTAGTCGATTCCGATTTTCTTCACCACGTAGTCGATATGATCGACCAAATCCTTGACCCCGGCCCGCGGCCATTGCTTGTGAATCTCGGCCATCCGAGCATCAAAGGCGGCCACTTGCGCCGGCGTCAACTTCCCAAAAGCGCCCGGCTGATCGGTGCCCATCTCCTTGCCGAGCGCGGCGATCGCCGCCGTCTTCTCGGCCAGTACCGGACGCAAGTATGGATCGAAGGCGACCACCTGGACCACGCCGCCGGTGCGCTTGATGCCTTCCAGGCCTGCGTCGCTGAGATTGCGGGCATGATCGTTGACACCCTTGGCCGCCGAATGACTGGCGATTACCGGCGCGGTCGAGGCGGCGATCATATCCATGGTCGCCTTTTCGGAGGAGTGCGACACATCGACCATGATCCCAAGCGCATTGAGTCGCGCGACCACCTGCTTGCCCAGGGGTGAGATGCCCTTCCATTCGGCGGCCGGTTCCTTGTTGCGCTGGTCGGGCTGGGCGGAATCGCCCAAGTCGTTGTGGCCGTTGTGGGTCAGGCCGAAATAACGCGCGCCGTAATCGTAGAACTGATCGAGCAAACGCAAGTCCTTGCCGATGGGATAGCCATTCTCGACGCCGATCAGCACGACCTTCCGGCCCGAGGCATGGATGCGCCGGACGTCGGCGGCGGTCAGGGCCAAGCCGATCTTGTCGGGGTACAATTGCTCGGCGAGCTTGTGAATCGCGGCAAATTTTCCGAAGGCGTCGGCGAGCGCCCGGGCATAGCCGGCGGTATTGCGCTCACCTTGGCCGACGTAGACGATCAAAAAGGGTGCATCCAAACCGCCGCTGATCATGGTCGGCAGATGAACTAGTTGGCCGCGCGGGCCGGGTTTCATCATGTCGTAGGCATCGGTCGAGAAGTTGGCCGGAATATCGACGTGGGTGTCGATGGAAATGACCTTGTCCTGGATGACGCGCGCGCGCGCGATCAGCTCGGCATCGCTCGCGGCCCAAGCCGGTCCGGCGGCGAATCCCGCGACGAGTAGGGTGGCGTAGGTTAAGCGGCGCAGCATGTGAAACTCTCCCATTTAGCTGTCCAGTTACCGGTGCTCACGACGTGGCGAAGGCTTTCAGTATCTGTTCCACAGCCAGCGTTGGCGTGATCTTTCCGGCACCGACATCCTTCTCCAGGGCGGGGACCAGGGCGCCGACGCGGGGAGCGGACTTCAGCCGCGTCATCAACCGATCTTCGACCATCGCCCACATCCAGCGGATCATTTGGGCTTCGCGCCGGGCGGCGCGCTCGCCGCTTTCGGTCATGAGCCGGCGATGCTGCTGGATTTTTTCCCAGAGCGCATCAAGGCCCTGGTTGAGCATGGAACTTATCGTGATAACCGGCGCGGTCCAGGTCGGGCTCGCCGGCGTGGTGATGCGCAAGGCGTGCTGGTAGTCCGCCGCCGTCAGCTTGGCGCGGGTGGCATTGTCGCCGTCGGCCTTGGTCACGGCAATCATGTCGGCGATCTCAAGAACGCCTTTCTTGATGCCCTGGAGCTCGTCGCCGCCGCCGGCGATCATCAGCACCAGGAAAAAATCCACCATTTCCGAAACCGTGATCTCGCTTTGGCCGACGCCGACGGTCTCCACCAGGATGATGTCAAAGCCGGCGGCCTCACACACCAATGTCGCCTCGCGGGTCGCGCGGGCGACGCCGCCGAGCGTTCCGCCGGTCGGCGAGGGGCGAATGAAGGCATTGGGGTCGATCGCCAGCCGCGCCATGCGTGTCTTATCGCCGAGGATACTGCCGCCCGTGCGCGACGAGGTCGGGTCCACGGCGAGGACCGCGACTTTGTGCCCGCCGGCGGTCAGCATGGTTCCGAAGGAGTCGATGAAAGTGCTTTTGCCGGCGCCGGGAAGCCCGCTGATGCCGATACGCAAGGAGTTGCCTGTTTGCGGCAACAGCTTGACCAGCATGTCTTGCGCCAATTTCTGATGATCTGGCCGGCGCGACTCGATCAGGGTGATGGCCTGGGCGAGCAGCGCGCGATCGCCCTTGAGTACGCCGTTGGCATAAGCGGCAGCCGTCAGCGTCGCGCGGGCCTTGGGTCGTTTGGCTTGGCTGGCGGGCAAAGAATCGCCTTAATGACCGAGGGTCTCGTTCAGTTTCTGCAGGAGGCCGATGGCGGCTTCGCTGATGACCGTCCCGGGCGGGAAGATCGCGGCGGCGCCGGCTTTGTACAATTCGTCGAAGTCCTGGGGTGGCACGACGCCGCCCACCACCACCATGATATCGCCCCGGCCGAGTCTTTTCAGCTCCGCCTTGAGCGCGGGGACCAGCGTCAGGTGCCCGGCCGCCAATGACGACGCGCCGATGATATGCACGTCGTTCTCGACGGCCTGTTTGGCGGCCTCGGCCGGCGTCTGGAACAAGGGGCCGATATCCACATCGAAGCCGAGATCGGCGAACGCCGAGGCGATCACCTTTTGGCCGCGATCGTGGCCATCCTGGCCCATCTTGGCGACGAGAATGCGCGGGCGGCGACCTTCTTTCTCGGCGAAGGCTTCCACCATCTTCATGACCTGATTCACGGCTGCCGACCCCGTTCCTACTTCCTTGCGGTACACGCCCGAGATTGATTTGATTTCCGCAACATGCCGTCCGTAGACCTTCTCCAGCGCCTGGGTAATTTCGCCGACCGTGGCGTGGGCGCGGGCGGCATTTACCGCCAGATCGAGAAGGTTGCCCGACCCGGATTTCGCCGCGTGAGTCAGCGCTTCCAGCGTTGCCATGCAGGACGTTTCGTTTCGTCCGGCGCGCAGGCGCTTGAGCTTTTCCAGCTGCAGGTCGCGCACGGCGCTGTTGTCAACTTTGAGGACGTCGATATTCTCCTTGGTATCGAGCTTGTATTTATTGACGCCGACGACGATTTGGCGACCTGAGTCGATGCGGGCCTGGGTGCGGGCGGCGGCTTCCTCGATGCGCAGCTTGGGAATGCCGGCCTCGATCGCTTTGGCCATGCCGCCGAGGCTTTCGACTTCCTGAATGTGGTCCCAGGCGCGTTTCGCCAAGTCATAGGTCAAGCGTTCGACGTAGTAGCTGCCGCCCCAGGGATCGACGCTGCGGGTCGTGCCGGTTTCCTGCTGGATGAATAGCTGCGTGTTGCGCGCGATACGGGCGGAGAAGTCCGTCGGCAGCGCCAGAGCTTCGTCAAAGGCATTGGTGTGGAGCGATTGGGTATGGCCCTGGGTCGCGGCCATGGCTTCGACGCACGTCCGCACGACATTGTTGTAGACGTCTTGCGCCGTGAGGCTCCAGCCCGAGGTCTGGCAGTGAGTGCGCAGGTTAAGGGACTTGTCGCTCTTGGGATTGAATTGCTTGATCAGCTTGGCCCACAACAGCCGCGCGGCGCGCATCTTGGCCACTTCCATGTAGAAATTCATGCCGATCGCCCAGAAGAAGCTGAGCCTTGGCGCAAAAGCGTCAATATCGAGGCCTGTCTTCATGCCGGCGCGGGCATATTCGACGCCGTCGGCGAGGGTGTAGGCCAGCTCCAAGTCGGCGGTCGCCCCGGCCTCCTGCATGTGGTAGCCGGAAATTGAAATCGAATTGTACTTGGGCATCTTCGTGGACGTGTAGGCGAAAATGTCCGAGATGATCCGCATGCTCGAAGCCGGCGGGAAGATATAGGTGTTGCGCACCATGAACTCTTTCAGAATGTCATTCTGAATCGTTCCTGAAAGCTGCGCCAGCTTAACACCCTGCTCTTCGGCCGCAACGATGTACAGCGCCAGCACCGGTAAGACCGCGCCGTTCATGGTCATCGAAACGCTCATCTGGTCGAGGGGGATGCCGTCGAACAGCGTGCGCATGTCGAGAATCGAATCGATCGCCACGCCGGCCATACCGACATCACTAACGACGCGCGGATGATCGCTGTCGTAGCCGCGATGGGTGGCGAGGTCGAATGCTACTGACAGCCCCTTTTGGCCCCCCGCCAGATTGCGCCGGTAGAAGGCATTGGAGTCTTCGGCCGTGGAGAAGCCGGCATATTGGCGAATGGTCCAGGGCTGGGTGACATACATCGTCGGGTACGGTCCGCGCAGGAACGGCGCCATGCCCGGGCGCGTATCGAGGAAGTCGAGACCCGCGAGATCGTCGGCCGTGAACAGCGGTTTCACGGCGATGCCTTCGGGCGTCTGCCAGGCGAGATCCTTCAGGTTTGCGCCGGCCGTGGCTTCGGCCCTTGCCTGCCATTCGTCGGGGCTGAGGCGCCCCGAGTTGGAGGTGGACGCGAGGCCGACCTCGGCGAAGTTAGGAATTTTTGCGCTGACCTTGTTCATCCGCTATCTCAATTCTTCACCGGCCGGCAGCAAGACGCTGGTGGGCACTCGCTAGTATCGCCGTGGCGTCGCAGCCGATGAAAACGAACTCATCGACGCCGGCGGCGCGCAGGGCCGCTTCCTGTTCGCCGCCGCGACCGGCCAGATAGACCACCGCGGCGCCCGCATCCTTCAGCGCCTTGGCGATCGCGGCCCCGGGGCCAGCATACAACGCGTCCGTGCCGCAGAGGACCGCAAAACTCGCGGCGCTCTCCTTGAATTCCCGAACGATGGCCGCGACTTCCGCCCCTCCGCCACCGGGCAGGGCCTCGATCCCGCCAGCTTCGAAGAAGTTCTTGGCGAATGTGGCGCGGCCGGTGAAGTCGGCGACCGTGCCGATGTTGGCCAGAAAGATCGCCGGCCACCGGCCATAGGTTGCCTTGAATTCGTCGCTGGCCTCGCGGAGCTGCTCAAAGCCTTCGGCGAGGCGAAGGCTGGGCAGGGGATATACCAGCGTGGTGGGCTTGGTTCCGGTGCAGGCGGCGAGGAGGGCCGCGATATTGACGCCTCCGCCTGCCGCCTTTACCAGGGCGGCGGTGAAAGTTCCTTTTCCAGGCGCAGGCAGTGGCGGTACCGCACCGGTGGGTTGGGCCGCGCCCTTGGTCGCGGTCTTGGCGGTCGTGATGGGCGCTTCGTGAATATTGGGGAATTCACTGACGCCGGTGATGGCGTCCTTGCGTTTGCCGATGTTCCCCGCGCGCTCGCCCTGGACTTTGGCAATTTCGCTGGCGACGAAACCTGCGGTCAGCGCCTTGGCCATGCCGCCTTGTTTTTCGATCTCTTGAAGAAACGCCCAGGCTTTTTCCGCCAACTCGTCGGTCAAGCGCTCGAACATCCACGCCCCGCCCGCAGGGTCGACCACTTTAGCGAGGCTTGATTCTTCCTGGAGCACGATCTGGGTATTGCGGGCGATCCGCCGGCCAAGATCGCCGGGCAGCCCGATCGCGAGGTCGAAGGGTAACACGGTGACCGCATCGGCACCGGCCACGCCCGCGGCAAAACAGGCGACCGTTGTTCGCAGCACGTTTACCCACGGATCGCGTTTGCTCATCATGCGCGGTGCGCTGCAGGCGGTGATGGGCGCGGTGCGGTTTTCGAGTCCGGCGCCACAGGCCTCGGCGACCCGCGACCAAAGTTTCCGGAGCGCGCGAATCTTGACGATGCTCAAAAAGAAGTCAGCATCGACCGCGGCGGTGAAGGCGATCTGGCCGCAGGCCGAATCGATGTCCAACCCGGCGGCGGTCATGACCCGCAGATACGCGACGGCCGAAGCCATGGCGTAGCCAAGTTCTTGAGCGTCGGCGGCTCCGGCGGAATGGAAGATGACGGTTCCGATGTTTACGGCGCGTGCTTTGGGATAGGCCGCCGCCACATGGGCAGCGGCATCGGCCATGCGTTTGAGTTCGGTCTCAACGTCTGCGGCCAAGCTTCCGGTAACGGCCAGCTCGCCCAGCACGTCCAGCCCGAAGTTTCCGGCAAAGTCTTTGACGCGGCGTTGTTCGAGAAGGTTCATGAGGAGCGCGGCGGTCGGCAGGGATGCAGCCGTCGCCTGCAACACCACCGGCGCAAGGTCTAGTTGAACGCCTTGTAAAGCCCTATCCAAGTCGCGCTCGGTGCGAATCGCCGTGCCATTCACGCCGTTCGTATCCGTCATGAGCACAATGGAGGCAACGCCGTGTTCCAGGTCGCTGAGAATCTCGGCATTGACCATTGCCGGATCGGGATGGCGGTGGCTCTGGCGGATGTCCCAGCCATCGACCGATGTTCCGAGCGCGCGACCGCCGCGTGTGAAGGGAACCCCGCCGGGAAGTCCCGAGGGGTCGCCTGCGGCATTCCAATCGGCGCGGGTGTAAAGCGGCTGGATGGCAAGGCCGTCGTAGGTGCGCGAGAGCAATTTCTTGTCGAAAGGCGCGCCGGCCAGAACCTTATCAACCAGCTTCAACCACTGATCATGGCCAGCTGCCGGAAAATCGGCGGCCAGGCTTAGATTGGTCTCGGCGGACGGTTTGTTGTCGGACAACGTCGCATCCTTCTGAGAAGGGGGCTTAGAAGCGGGCACCCATATTGGGGGCCGTTTTAGTGGCTTCGTTCAGGACCGTCAAACACCCGCCAGCCGTCAAGATTCGTCGGTATAATGCCTGCGATGATACCGCCTCCCACGCCGCCCGGGCCAAGCTTTGATCGCCCGGCTGACCCCACGATAGCGCCGTCCCCCTGGGTCATGCGCTGGTCGCCGCTGATCAAAGCGGGCGGCACGGTTCTGGACATCGCCGCCGGCTTTGGGCGTCACAGCCGGGCCCTGGCCGAGGCTGGCCATAGGGTCACAGCTGCGGACCTCGACGTTTCGGGAATGGCCGATCTCGCGGCCCACCCCCGGGTCGAACTTGTCGCCGCCGATCTCGAAGCCGGGGCGTGGCCCTTTACCGGGAGCGCCTTCGATGGCGTGATCGTGACCAACTACCTTCACCGCCCGTGTTTTCCGCAGCTGATCGCGAGCCTTGCTCCGGGCGGCGTCCTGATCATTGAGACCTTCGGCCAGGGCAACGAGCGCCTGGGCCGGCCGCGAAACCCGGACTTCCTCTTGACCCCCGGAGAACTTCTCACGGCCTTCGGCCGGCACCTTCAGATCGTTGCTTACGAACATGGAGAGGAGCAATGCCCGCGTCCGGCCGTACGTCAGCGGATTTGCGCCGTGAATGGTGAAGGTCCGTTCAAGTTCACGGGAGTGGCCTGATATATTCAATTGGAATTTCGGCCGATAAATCCAGTATGATATTTCGATGCGCTTCGCAGCCGTGAGGACCTCATGCGCCGGCAATTTGTGCTCACCCTTATCGTACTTGCGGCCATCGCCGTCGTTGGTTACGCCGTCCCTACGCGCGCGCAAGGCGCTGATAAAATCCTGGTGTTCGCCGCATCCAGTCTGACCGAGGCCTTGACCGAGGTCAGCGATGCCTACGCCCGGACCGGCAATCCGAAGCCGGTATTTTCCTTCGCCGCCAGCTCGACGCTGGCGCGCCAGATCGAGAACGGCGCACCGGCAGTCCTGTTCGTCGCTGCCGATGAGGAGTGGATGAACTATCTTGCTGCGCGCGAGCTGATCGTCGCCGGTACGCGCACATCGTTTATCGGTAATTCGTTGGTCCTGGTCGCGCCTGCTGATCGCCCACTGCAGCTCAGCATCGAATCAGGGTTTCCACTGGACACAGCCCTTGGCGCCGGCAAATTATCGCTCGCCGATCCCGAGAGCGTGCCTGCGGGTCGTTACGCCAAGGCGGCGCTCGAGAACCTGGGCGTTTGGCCGACCGTGGCATTAAACGTCGTGCGCGGCGACAGCGTGCGTAGCGCGCTGGCTTTTGTCGAACGCGGGGAAGCGGCCGCGGGCATTGTTTACGCGACCGACGCGATGTTGACGAGGAAGGTTGCGGTTGTCGGGACCTTTCCCCCGACCAGTCACGCGGCCATCACCTATCCGCTGGCAATCGTGGCCGGTCACGATACGCCGGCGGCGCGCAGCTTCAGGGATTTCATGCTGGGAGATGAAGCCAAGGCTGTTTATCGTAAATTCGGCTTTGCCGTGAAATAGCGCAACCGGAGTCCGTTGAAATCATGTTCGAGCTGTCGCCAGCGGAATGGGAAGCGGTTGGCCTTAGTCTGAAAGTCGGGCTGTGGGCCACGCTCTTGAGCTTGCCACCCGGATTCTTTCTGGCCTACGTACTCGCGCGGTTTCAATTTCCGCTGAAAAGCCTGGTCAGTGGGCTGGTTTACATGCCGCTGGTGTTGCCGCCGGTGGTCACCGGAATGCTGCTCCTGCTGCTGTTCGGCTCGCGCGGGCCGGCCGGCCGCTTCTTCGAAGAGGTTTTCGGAATCACCATCGCTTTCCGCTGGACCGGCGCGGCCCTGGCCGCCGCCATTATGGGCTTGCCGCTGATGGTGCGGGCCATGCGGATTTCAATCGAAGCCGTGGACCGGCGACTGGAGCTGGCCGCGCGCACCCTTGGCGCCGGCTGGTGGCGAACTTTCCTGACGATTACGCTGCCCTTGTCGCTACCCGGCGTCATCGCCGGCGCAATTCTGGCCTTTGCCAAGAGCTTTGGCGAGTTCGGGGCAACCATCACTTTCGTCGGTAACATTCCCGGCGAAACCCAGACCTTGCCGATTGCCATTTACAGTTTTCTACAGTCGCCGACGGGCGAAGGCCCGGCAATCCGGCTCGCGGTATTGTCGGTGGCTGTTTCGATGATCGCGATTATCGGCTCGGAGTGGATGGAGCGGCGGGTGCTTACGCGCGTGGCCACGGCATGAGCTTCGACATCGATGTGGAGGTTCGCCGCAGCGATTTCGCACTCAAGGTCGCCTTTGAAGCGGCACCGGGATTGACGGCGCTGTTCGGTCCGTCCGGCGCCGGCAAAACCTCGATCCTGAACATGATCGCCGGCGTACTGAAGCCGGCGCGGGGACGCATCGCCGTGGATGGTCAGGTGTTATTCGATTCAGAAACGCGGGTCGATTTGAAATCGGAGCACCGTCGGGTCGGCTACATTTTTCAGGATGCCCGGCTGTTTCCGCATATGTCCGTAGGGGGTAATTTGCTTTACGGATACCGGCTCGCGAGCAAAGCCGGGCGCTACGCCGAGCCCGATCACGTCATGAACTTACTGGGGATTGCCGGGCTGGTCGAGCGCCGCCCGGCCTCGCTCTCCGGCGGCGAGCAACAGCGGGTTGCTATCGGCCGCGCTCTTCTGTCGAGCCCGCGGCTCCTGCTGATGGACGAGCCTTTGGCCGCATTGGACGATGCCCGCAAGCTGGAAATCTTGCCCTATATCGAGCGTCTACGTGACGAATTGAGAATCCCGATCCTGTACGTGACCCATGCGCGCGCCGAAGTGGAACGCTTGGCGGCGGCGGTGATCGGAATTGAAAACGGTCGCGTTACGTCGCTGACCTGAACTTCAGTTGACACGACCTTCAATCTTTATTGGTTTCAGAGGCGTGGGCCCCGGTTGCGGGTCGGGCGCGTACATCCGGCGTCCGACCCGCACCCGCGAGGTCCATTCAATTTGGGTGAGAGAGCCCGCGGGAATCGTCGTGGTATCTGTCCTAATAGTTAACGCCTCAGTCATATATCGGACAAACGAATTATTTAGGCCATTACAATCGAAAATTTCGATATTATAACCTGCGGCAAGGATTGGAAGTTGAGGGAGTGTCGCCATGGACATGGATCAAGTCCGCACCTTTCGCGAGGTCGTGGAGCTTGGCAGCTTTGTTCGCGCCGCCGATTCCCTCAATGTCACGCAGTCCACCGTCAGCGCCCGCATTAAGGAGTTGGAAGCCCGACTCGGACAATCGCTGTTCGTGCGCCGTAAGTCGGGCGTGACCTTGACCACCGCCGGCAAGCGCTTCCAACCTCACGCGGCGACTCTGCTCCGCGTCGTGCAACAGGCGCGCCAGGATATCGCCCTGCCGGCCGAGATGCACACGGTCCTCAACATCGGCGGCCAATTCAGCCTGTGGGAACGGATTCTCTTGCGGTGGATGGGTCGGTTCCACGCCGCTCGTCCCGACGTGGCCATCCGGGCGGAAGTCGGCACGCCGGAATCGCTCATGCGCCATCTCGCTGATGGGCTGCTCGATTTCGTCGTCATGTACGCGCCCGAGGCGCGGCCGGGATTTCAAATCGAGAAGCTGATGGATGAGAGCCTGGTGATGGTCGCCGCGCGCGCCGAACATGGCGGTTCATCGGAATCCGACTACGTCTTCGTTGATTGGGGTCCTGATTTCGGCGCCTGGCATTCCGATCAATTCCCAGGTTTTATCGCGCCCGGGCTGCATGTCAGCCTCGGTGCGCTGGGTCTAAGTCACATCCTTGAATATGGCGGTGCGGGCTATTTCCCCGCCCGGGTTGTCGCCGATCACATCGCCGCGCGCCGGCTGTTTCCGGTCCACGGTGCGCCACAGTTCGTGCGCCCGGCCCATGTGATTTATCCGACCGAGGGAAATAGCCTAACCCGCGCCGCGGCACTTGAGAGCCTGCGTGCGGCGACGGCCGTCGATGCCGCGGCCCAACGCTGAGTCGGATAGGGGGTTATTTCTTCCGGCCCGCCAGCAGCACTTTGGCTTCGCCTTCGTCGATGTTGACGATTCTTGAGATGATGCACTGGCTGCCGATCGGTTCCTGTTTTACACGCAGGATGTCGTTTCGGCAGAGCTGACTGATCGAGGTCGCGGACGCAAACGCGCCCTCATCTTTGAGTCCGGAGCAGTCGTAGGCCAGATCGATGCGCTTATAGAGTGGGCCGCCGACCATTTTGATCAGGATGGTTTTGTCGTCAATCACCCGGCTGTCGTCGATTTGCCGTAAGGGCACGCACATCTCGGCCTCGCCCAGGCCACCGGGCGTGACCTCGTCCGCGGCGCCGTAAGCACCGACCGAAAACAGGATCCCGGCAGCAAACACCGCAGACGTCATGGGAGCCATTAAGCGTGAAGCCATCTCGTCTCCTCGGCGTTATGGTCGGCTTATCCACGTATCCAAGCCAACAAGCAGGGCCACGCAGGCCCGGACATTCTTCCAGAGCCTGCTTACCGCCCAGTTTACGACCGCAATTGGGGCATTTTTTTGTTGCGCTTCCGAGGCGGGCAAATCGCGCCCTCGACGCATTGCGCGCGGCCCGCGCCTCAGGCATTCTGCGCCCCTGCACTTGGGGGATTTATGTTGGGGAGAACGGGGCCATGAAAAGTCACGCGGTTATTGCGGTCATTGCTGCCATCGCCAGTCAAACCGTGACGCCGGCCTTGGCGGCCGGGGCCTTGGACGAGAACACCATGCTGGGATGGCAGCGGAACGCCGGCCCGGCGGCGATGGCCTATTTCCGCATGCCCTTCCATGCTACCCGGGCTGACCGGCTTCAGCCGCGGGCCGGGTTCATGATCACCCCGCCTCAAAGCTATCGCGCTGGAACCGTCATTTCGCGTGCCAACGCGCCCGGCATAATCGACTTTGGTTTTACCGGCCGTGATTTTCGCAGCCCTTGGACGGCGACATTCAACGTCAGCGACGCCGTGGCCTGGTCTGGCAATCCCGATGCCCTGCCGAAAGGCACCCGCCATCTATTTGAAAGCGGCACCTCATGGATGGCGGTCGGGGCCGTCACCGTCGGCATCATCGCCGGGACCTTGGCCTTAGCCGGTCGGGCTAAATAGTCGCGTTCGACAAACCAAGACTAAACGTCCTCGGCGCCTTGGCGGCGGGCCATGATTTCGTCGAACCGCTGATAGGTGGCATGACCCGCAGTGCTAACGCCCCGACCGCTGGCAATAATCCACACGGTCTTCAATAGAATCTTGGCGTCCAATCCGAGACTCAAGTGGTCCACGTACCACACGTCCAGGGCAAACTTGTCCTCCCAGGCCAGCGCGTTGCGGCCGTTGACCTGCGCCCACCCGGTAATCCCTGGCACGACCTCGTGCCGGCGATGCTGTTCGGCGGTGTAGTAGGGCATATATTCCACGAGCAGCGGGCGCGGGCCCACCAGACTCATATCGCCCCTCAGCACGTTGAGCAGCTGGGGCACTTCGTCGAGCGACGTGCGCCGCATAAACCGCCCCAAGGGCGTCAGTCGCGCGCCGTCCGACAACAACGCGCCGCTCACGTCCGCGGCGGTGGTCATTGTGCGAAACTTATAAATCCGAAACAGCTTACCCTTCAGGCCTGGGCGCAGTTGCGAAAACAAGACTGGCCCGCCCATCTTGATTTGGATGGCAAGAGCAAGGACGAGCAGGGCCGGCGACAAGACGATTAGCGCTGCCAGCGACGTTACAAAATCGAATGCGCGTTTCGCTCGCAACGTCCGCCGACGCATGACCGCGTGGCGCGGGTCGGCTGCGACGCTGTCTTCGATCAATTTGCGGACGGCTGACGCCACACGGTCAAGATTGAACCGGCCCGCGGCAAGCGCGGCGGCCTGCTGGCTTGCGCGCCGGAGGCCATCGGCGCCCTTGAGGAAGTCGGCCACTTCGCGGGCGGCCGCGGCCGCGTCGTTCGCGGGCAATCCCAAGCCCGCGCCCCGGCTTTCAACGATCTCCCGGTGCCAGCCGGGCGCTGCAACAATCACCGGCCGCGCGGCGGCGAGAGCATCAAAAAACCGGCCGCTCGATTCGCCGGGATCAGCGTTATCGCCGCCGACGATCACCGCTGTCGCCGCGCCAAGCAATGGCGGCAGGTCCCGGCGCGGCAGCGGATCGAGAAACCAGACGTTCTGATTGAGAACACCAAGCTCGGCGGCACGCGCCTCCAACCTGCCGCGCGCCGGTCCATCGCCGCAAAGAACGAAGGCCACGTTCGCGGCACTCGCCGGCATGGCTGCCGCCAGGTCGAGGATCGACTCAAGGCCGCGCTTCGCGGTCATGGCGCCGGCATAAACCACGAGCGGGCCCTGCGCGAGCTGGGGATGGGTGGTGAAGGCAGCCGCAGTCACACCCGGCGACATCGCGAACAGTGTCGTATCGCAACCCGGCTCATTAACCAGGATTTTGGTCTCTCGAATGCCGAGCGCCGTGAGCGTGCTGCCGACGCCTGGCGAAAGTACGACGATCTGGCGGGCGCCGTGCGCGGCGAGGCGGAACATGCCCCGGGCGAGCCACATGGCGATGCGTCGGGCGAAGGGCTGCGTTCGGTCAGGGCGCGGCGGCGGACCTTCGCGCGCCTCAAGCAACCGCGGGATGCCGCGTACGGCACAAAACAGCAGCAGAATGGGCAGTACAGCAAGCGGCCGGTCCGTGACGAGAACGGCATCGACGTCCTTCACAGCCCAGATCCGCCAGGCAACGGCGCGGGCATAAGCATCGAAGATCGACGGCGCTATCGGGTAGCCGTACCGCGCGCGGGCCGTGGTTCGTACGACCTGGACACTCATGAGGGCATGAGGCATGCCGGCATCGGGCATGACGGTGGCCGGCGCGGCGTCGGCCTTTAAGGCCGCTGAGGTCGTCAGCACGCTGACCCGGTGACCGGCCTGGGTCAGGCGTTGCGCAAGGTCGTAGGTGCGGGTGGGACCGGGCTGGTCGGCGAGCCGGAAGACCGGATCCAGCGCCAGTATGTGCAACTTTCCGGCGCTATCGCCCACGGTCTCGGTGCGGTCGGCAGGCGGGTGTGCGGAGGTCATGCCGGCGTTTATACAGTTCGCTCGCCAACCGTGCCAGCCTGGATGAGAAAGCCTGGATGAGATCGTGTCGCCGAGGCCCGGCCGCGGCCAAGGGCCGAATAGCGACTACTGCACCGACTTGCGCTTATAGAGGAAAATGTTGGAGCCCCTAAAGATCGTCGCGGTGGCCAGTTCGAAGTGCGCCGTAATCGCGGCTATTTGTGGTCGTTGGTCGATGCTGCGGTCTTCCTGGAAAAGGACAACGTCGTAGTCCCGCTCGATCCAGCGCGCCAAAGTGGAGTCGGTCCACAGCGATTCTTCTTCAATGGCGGCCTGGACGGACTCGCGCGCCTGCGCGCTAAGTTTGGGATTCACAACCCGCCTGCCGGCGGCGGGATTGATGCTCTGCGTCGGCATCGTGCGCTCGGCGAGGAAAACAGCGTACGGCAGTGCCGGGAGACTTTGCCGACCCAGACTGTGAAGGACAAGAATCGGCTCGCGCGGCGGCGTATTCGCGGAAATCCATCGCGCCAGGATCTCCACGTCTCCCGCCTCCGATGTGGGCAGTGCCTTTGCCATCATCGGGATCGGGAAGTCCCGAGCCTCGGCGTGCACGGCGAAGCTCGGCGCGAAGGCGTTCAGGGCGACCGCGAGCACCGCGCCAAACAGAACGCAAGGCGCCGCGGGAATCATGTTTTGGCGCGCCCGGTGTGCGAGCATGGCCAACGACACGGCCGCCGCCAATGCGCCTAGGCCGCTGTAATAGGGCGTATAGGAAATGATGCAGGTTTGGCAGTACCCGAGGGACGCGAGATAATGGGAGGCGGCCAGCCAGAAGAAATAGAGCGGAGCAAACCAGAGGACCCGAAGGCCCGCTCCGACAAGACCGAACAACATTGCTGCCAGCAACACTGTCCCGCCGTAGGGCAACAAAAAGTAATCAAGGACGTCGGCCGGCGCAATCCGATCAAAGGCCGGGCCCATGGTGGTGGCGCCGATTGTGCCGCGGTCAATCAGGGTAAAGTTTGGCGCCAGCAGACCAAGTTTGTCGAGGAGTGGCGAAATCGCCGGCAGGCGCAATGCGTAATCGCCCATTTTTTCGGGGAAAAGGAAAAGCACCCCGCCAACCGCCAGCGCGATCGTTCCGAGCAGAAGGGCCGCGTGCAGCCAGCGCGCGCGCCCGATTGCGGCCAGGTACAAAGGCACGAGCACGACGATACTGAGGAGCATATTTTGGCGATAAAAATATAGTGCGACGCCTAGCAAGCCCATCAGCACGGTCGCCCAAGGCCGCGGGCGTCCAAGGCTCGCGACGATCAGCCAAATCGTACCGAGATGCAGCGCCGATACGGTGGCGGCAGGTGTGGCCGCCGCGAAGCTGAACGCCGTTGCCGGTGTGGCGAGGAAGATAAACACCGCGGCGGCGGCGGCCAGCGTATTTGCCGTTAGCCGCCTACAGATGACGAACACGAGGGCAGCGTTGATCACGCCGATGCCAACGGACATCAGTCGCGCCGGCATCAGGCCTAGGTCCACCAGCCGTTGCCAGAAGCCCAGTTGATAGAAGTAGAACGGCATCTGCGCCGTGGCGTCGATTGCGGTATAGGGCGCCGCTTGGCCGCTCGCGTACCACCCGGCCTTGATGAGATACATGGCCTCTTCGGCGGAGATCTGCCCGCTCAACACGACCTGGAAAGCGATCGCGCCATAGGCCAGCGCAGCCCCTATGAGCAGTGCCGCCGCCGGCAACAGGCTGGGGCGGCCGTTCTTACTTACGGCGGTGTCTACGGTGGATGCGTCTTCGGTTTCGCTCATTGCCGTTCCCAAGGACCCGGGCGGAAGTCCCTAAGGACCCCTCGCTTAGCCAGGTTTTGCCGGGCCGCGCCCCAATCTCGGGGGTGGGGTGTCGCCCTGATAGGTCAGTCCGCCGGGCCGGGCATTCTACCTACTCCTGCGGAGCGCGCACCAAGTTTCTCGGTTAGCCTATTGACCAGAAAGGGAATATTAAGCCTTTTGCTGGACTTTGAACGGTCGCCTGGTCGCACTCGCGAAGCCCCGGCCACGGCAATAGACACCCCATTGGGGAAGGGTCATAATGTTCCCGATCACACGGTTCTTCCCGGCTTTGGGCTGGGCACACGGTTTCCTCAGGTTTGGCGCGCAACTGCACCGTGGCTGCGCGCGTTTGTGTTTGTAAGCCTTGACAACCATGAACTTCATCCACTCCCCGAATTTAAGCGGCTTACGGCGCTGTCTATTCCTGGCTTTGATCGCCGTGGCGGCGCCTTACCCCGCGCACGCCGACGTCGAAGACGTGCTCAAGCGAATTCAGCGCGACGGCTCTGCGCGCGTGATTGTGCGGATGAAAGCCGATGCCGGCGCGGCCGCTTGGTCGGCAGCGCAGCCGGCGCCGCGCCAGCGCGCGGCCGTGGCGGCGGCGCTTGAAAAAGTTCAGCCCTCGCTGCGCGGCGCGCGAATCAACGCCTATAAGACGTTTCGCACCCTGCCCCTCGTGTCGGCCTCCGTCACCCAAGTCCAACTGAACGGTCTGATGTCTTCGCCCGAGGTGGAATCGATTTCCCTCGTGCGGAGGGAACGCAAGCTGGCAGACAACGCTGGGATACGCCCGAGTCTGGAACGACCACAGCTCGCAGGCTCGGTGCCGTCGATCGACGTGCTGGGCGCCTGGGCGAAGGGTTACGATGGCACGGGCTATGCCGTGGCCGTGATCGACGACGGCGTCAACCTCAATCATCCCATGTTAAAGGGAAAGAACGTGGGCGATGCCTGCTTCAGCGCCGATTTTGGCACGACCACCAAGAACAACTGCCCTTCCGGCCAGTCACCGCAGTTTGGCCCCGGCGCCGCATCCAACTGCCCGGCGAATTCAAGCCGCTGCGATCACGGCACGCACGTATCATCGATCGCGGTGGGTAACGACGGCATCAATTTCGGCGTCGCGCGGGGAGCGAAGCTTGTTCCCATCGACGTGTTTTCCGTCGACACGGATCCGGCCGACTGCAGTCCCGATCCGGCGCCCTGCGAATTGACGGACTCGCTCGCGGTTCTCGATGCGCTCGACTATGTCAATGAGCATGCGGCCAAATTCAAGATTGCCGCTGTCAACCTCAGCCTCGGCGGAGCGCCGCGTGACGGGTACTGCGACGATGACCCGCGTAAAGGCGTCATCGACATGCTGCGCTTAAAGGGCATTGCCGTTGCCGCGGCCGCCAGCAACGACGGGTTAACGGGCAAGATCTCACCGCCGGCTTGTATCTCCTCGGCGGTCAGTGTCGGCGCCACCAACGACGGCACGACGGTTGCTAGTTTTTCAAATTTTTCGTCGATCACCGACTTTATGGCGCCGGGTGTCAGCATCCTGGCAGCGGCCGGAAGCGGATCGGGATTGGCCAGCAAAAGCGGCACATCGTCGTCCTCGCCGCACGTTGCCGGCGCCTGGGCGGTTTTGCGCTCGGCATTTCCCGCAGCTCAGTTTGATCAGCTCGAGACGGCCCTCAAACAGACGGGCATCCCGGTCACACGGCAGAACGCGGGCTACAGCGTCCCCAAGATTCAGCTGGCCAGTGCCATCATTCGCCTCCAAGGCTCAGACCGCCGCATTATCAACAATGTGGTCAGTTCCACCGCCCCGGCCGCGGGCGAGTCATACTTGCGCTTCTTCAACACCTCGGCTTCCGCCGGAACCGTTACCGTTACGTTGCGCGACAGTGGTACCGGCACGGCCCTGGCAACGTGGACGAGCCCCTCGATTCCGCCCCAGGCTTCCCCGCAGGTTGCCATCGAGACCATCGAGTCCATGTCCAAACCTTCCGGTATTGTGATCGTGCCCAGCGGCGCGCCCTACTACAATGTCGAAGTCGCCAGCACCTTCTCGGGCTACGTGCAGCACGTGTTATGGACACGTAGTGCCGGTGTGTTTGCGAACCTCAGCAGTTGCGCGAGCGGAGTTGCCGTCGGCTCTTCGAACATTCCCAATGTCCACGCAACGTCCATCCGTGACTATGCTTCGCGTATTCGCATTGTAAACACCGGGGCAACCACCGATCACGCGGTGCTGACTTTCAATGACTCGCTTACGGGCGCCACGATCGGTCAGTGGACCAGCAAAGATATTGCTTCCGGGGCCTCTCTCGAGGTGACGGCGGCGCAGCTTGAGAACGAGCTCAAGCCACTCGGCGCGGCGGTAAGCGGTTCGCTCCAGCAATACAATGTGCGGCTTTCAAATCTGGCGGGCTATCTTCAGCATGTTATGCAAAACGTGGCCGTCGGGGCCTTGGTCGACATGACTGCGAAATGCGAACTTGGAATTGCGTCAGCCGGGCCGGCGACACCCGCGACCGCCGCAGCGGTCGCGAACTGAAGCGCCATCGCGCGATCACTTCGCGTTCTATCCGCGCCGCCTGAATTTTCGCCGCCGCGGCTCCGACACCAGCATGACCACCGGCAGCTTTACCAACTCGTAAAGCAGAAAGCCGACGATCATGGCGACAACAGCATAAAAGATGCCGTCGGCGGCCCTGGGCAGCGCCGGGATAAAGTCTTGCCACGCGTTGGCCAACATCGCGGAATCAGCCCGGCGAAGGAATGCGATTGGTTTAACCAGGACGTTGGCATCGGCCATGGCGTGATAGGCTTCCTGCAGATCGGCGACGCGGTTCTGCGCCGCGGTCTCCGCTTCCTTCCTTACGGTCTCGCTCATCAGCCGGTAGCGTAGGCCGTTCTGGACGTTGTTGAGGTGGGCCGTGGCCTCATTCAAGCGGCCGCCAAGCAGGTCGATGTACTGAATCAGGAAGGCGTGCGCCTGACTCGCGGCCACGCCGGACGCGGCGATGATCGCGGCGCCAAGGAATGCATCCAATATACGCCAAACCTGGTCCACGCGCCTTTGTCCCCTTACGCTGATCGACTCTCACATCCGAGCGCGCTCAGCTTATCTATGGATTCCCCAACCTTGTATTTCGGGGCATGTCGACTATAAAGCCCGGCATCCATGCCACAAGCCCGATACCGCGATCCGCGGCGATGCTAGGCAAGAAGGGCGCAGGACATCTTGCATGCGGGTTGACCTGTTTGACTTCGACTTGCCAGCCAGCCGGATCGCCTCGCGGCCCGCGGCACCTCGCGATAGCGCGCGCCTCTTGCATGTAAGGCCGTCGGGCCGCGCCGATCTTGCCGTGAGCATGTTGCCGCGGCTTTTGCGCCGTGGCGACATTCTGGTCTTGAACGACACCCGGGTCTTTCCGGCCCGACTCCTGGGCCGGCGCGGCGCGGTGGCGGTCGAAGTGTTGTTGCATAAACAACAGACGGCTGAAACCTGGCAGGGGTTCGCGCGGCCGGCAAAACGGCTCAAGCCCGGACAGATTCTGGAGTTTCCAGGTGGCCTGGCGGCCGATGTCATCAGCCGCGAAGGTCCCTTGGTGACGGTCAGGTTCAACCATGCCGGTCCGGCCCTGATGGCCAAGCTTTCCGAAGTTGGACATATTCCGCTGCCGCCCTACATACACCGCCCGGACGATGAGCGGGATCGTGCCGACTACCAGACCGTCTATGGGATTCGTGACGGCGCCGTCGCCGCCCCCACCGCCGGCCTGCATTTTACCGACGAATTGCTGGCCGCGCTCGACGACGCAGGGGTTGCGCGCGTCACCGTCACGCTGCATGTCGGGGCGGGCACATTCCTTCCGGTCACCGCCGAAGACACGGCCCAGCACACCATGCATGCCGAGTGGGGTGAAATCGGCGCCGCTGCTGCCGCGACGATCAATGCCGCGCGGGCGACGGGCGGCCGAGTCGTGGCCGTGGGCACCACGGCCCTGCGGCTTCTGGAAACGGCGTCACGGCCCGACGGCGCGGTACTGCCGTTTGTCGGCGAGACGTCGATTTTCATAACGCCGGGAGTGCCGATCAAGGCCGTCGATCTGCTCATGACCAACTTTCATCTTCCAAGATCCACGCTCTATATGCTGGTCTGCGCCTTCGCCGGCATGGAGACCATGCGCGCGGCCTACGCTCATGCTATTGCAGAGGGCTATCGTTTCTACTCCTACGGCGACGCCAGTTTGTTGGAGCGAAGCCCCGCGCCATGATTTCCGCATTTCCATGAGTTCCGGCCAATGAGTTCCGGCTTCACATTTCAAGTTCTGGCCACGGACGGCGTGGCGCGGCGTGGTCGGCTGGTGACCGCCCATGGTGTGATCGACACGCCGGCCTTCATGCCGGTCGGAACCGCGGCCACCGTGAAGGCGATGTTCCTGGATACCGTCGCCGCGACCGGGGCGCAGATTATTCTCGCCAACACGTACCACCTGATGTTGCGGCCCGGCGCCGAGCGGATCGCCAAATTGGGCGGCGTGCGCAAGTTCATGAACTGGCCCGGCCCGCTCCTGACCGATTCCGGCGGCTATCAAGTCATGTCGCTTTCGAAACTACGAAAGTTGACCGAAGACGGCGTAACATTTCAGTCGCACATCGATGGCTCAAAGCATCACTTAACGCCCGAACGCTCAATCCAAATCCAGCACCAGCTCGACGCCACCATCACCATGGCGTTTGACGAGTGCACGCCCTACCCGGCAAAGAAGGATGCCGTTGCCGACAGCATGCGCATGTCGATGCGCTGGGCCGCGCGTTCCAAGCAGGCTTACATTTCTCGGCTTGGCTACGGTTTGTTTGGAATTGTCCAGGGCGGGGTCCACGCCGACCTGCGCGAAGAATCCGCCGCCGCCTTGCGGGCGCTGGGATTCGACGGCTATGCCGTCGGCGGTCTCGCCGTGGGCGAGGGCCAGGCGCTCATGCTGGCAACGCTCGACCAAACCATCGCGCACTTGCCGGTTGAGGCGCCGCGCTACTTGATGGGCGTCGGCAAGCCGCTCGATATCGTCGGCGCGGTCGAGCGCGGCTGCGATATGTTTGACTGCGTACTGCCGACCCGCTCCGGGCGCACCGCCCAAGCCTTCACGCGCTTCGGCACGCTTAATCTGCGCAATGCGCGGTTCGCCGACGATCCCGAGCCCCTCGACGAGAGCGTCGCCTGCCCGGCAAGCCGAAACTACAGTCGCGCGTATTACCATCACCTCATTCGCAGCGACGAGATCCTCGGCATGATGCTACTGTCGTGGCACAACGTCGCTTTCTATCAACAGCTCATGAAGCAATTGCGTGACGCCGTCTCCACCGGCACGCTCGGCGGGTTTGTAGCGGGGTTTGCGGCCGACCAAGCCCGCGGCGGGGCCGAGGAGGTCGGCGACGATGGCGTTCCCGATGAAGTCTCGACCTCTCGCGCCTGACCGCGAAACGGTCCGCGCCTTTGCGCGCGGGCTCGGCTTCGACGCCGTAGGGTTTGTCGGCGCTGCAGTCCCGGCCACAGCAAAAGCAGGCCTTGCGGAATTTATATCCCGCGGTCTTCATGGCGATATGGCGTGGCTCCAAGGCAACGCTGACCGGCGCGCCGATCCGCAAACGCTTTGGCCCGATGCCAGAACCATCATCATGGTCGGGCTCAACTACGGACCGGACGATGATCCGCGCGCATCGCTCGGCGACGCCGGCGCTGCAACCGTCAGCGTTTACGCGCGCAATCGCGACTATCACGACGTCCTGAAAAAGCGCCTCAAGAAACTCGCGGCATGGCTCTCGACTTGGGGTGGCGTAAAGATCTTCGTGGACACGGCCCCGGTACTGGAAAAGCCTCTGGCGCGAGAGGCGGGCATCGGCTGGCAAGGCAAGCACACGAATCTCGTGTCACGCTCGTTTGGCTCGTGGCTGTTTCTGGGCGAGGTGTTTACCACCCTTGAATTCGCGCCCGATGTGCCCGAACCCGATCATTGCGGCGGATGTACCCGCTGCCTCGACGTGTGTCCGACGAAGGCCTTCATTGCGCCCTATCAATTGGATGCCCGGCGTTGCATCTCCTACTTGACCATCGAGCACAAGGGACCTATCCCGAGGCCGCTCCGGCCGCTGATGGGCAATCGTATCTATGGCTGCGACGACTGCCTCGCCGTGTGCCCATGGAACAAATTCGCGCGCATGACGGAAGAAGCCGGCTTTCTGGCGCGGCCGCTGCTCACGGCGCCGAAGTTGGCGGAGTTTATAGGTCTCGACGATCAATCGTTCCGGACCCTGTTTACCGGCTCCCCGATAAAACGCATTGGCCGTGCCCGCTTTGTCCGCAACGTTCTGATCGCGGCAGGTAACAGCGGTGACGAGTCATTTATTCCGGCGGTGGAGAAATTGCTGGTCGACAGCTCGCCCTTGGTTCGCGGCGCGGCGGTCTGGGCTTTGCGGCGTCTCGCGGCCGAAGTCCATGTAACGAACTGCCGCGAGGCGGGTCTCAAGGATGAATTAGATGCCGACGTCCGCGCGGAATGGCTGGCCACGGACTCATGACCCGGTGACGGAGCTTTGCCCGTTATTGCTGGACGGCGAGCGTATGGGCTTAAGTTTCCGCGCGCCGATAGGAATTTCTAACCGCGGTCTTTCCCGAGCTTTTCGAGCTGAGCCTGCATGGCGTTCAGCTGCGACTTAAGAGCGTCGATATCTTCTGTCTTGCCGGCGGCGGAGGCCGGGCTGGCGGGGGGGTTGGCTCCAGGGCCGCGGTTCCCCGCGGCGAAGGGATTCCACATCTTCATGGCGCCCTCGACCAGAGAGATGTTCTGCTTGCTCATTTCCTCAAGGTTCTGAACCGGAAGCAGGCCCTTAAGAGCGGTCTGCA